>NZ_POSP01000004.1:300000-600000 GCF_002885975.1 Paucibacter aquatile
GCTTGCGGGCTTTGACGAAGGGCTTGCAGGCTGCGGCGACGTGCAGGGCGGGTAGCTTGAGCGGCAGGCTTGCGGTTCGCCGCGCGCAGCGAAGCCGGGGTGTCGAGACGCAAGACGTGGCTGTGAGGGCGGTGTGTGGACTGCATGGCTGAAGGGCTCCTGTCGATGGATGCAACTGTCCTCCGATGCAGATTGGCCAGATACCCCCGCCAAGGGGTGCCCTCCAATGGGGGGTGAGGGGTGGCTTGACTGCTGCTCCCGGTTTTGATTGTCGGAGCTGTGGGCGCGGGATGCGCAGGCGGCGTGAATCTCACCGGAAAGAGTGGGCACCTGAGCGGCCCTGCTCCGGTGAGCGGGCAAAAAAATGCCCCGGCAGGCATGAAAGCCTGCAGGGGCCGGTTCAATCGCCGAGGGCGGTAAACCAATCGATCGGGCATCCGATCGAGGAGACAAAACTGATTTGAGGGGCCGATTCAGCGCCTTTGGTGCGTCAGATCTGCCAGAAGGCACTCAAACTCGATGAATGCCACTATAAGACCAGTTTGGGTCCTTGGCTTCGAAGGATTCCGGCTTTCTATTGCCGTTTTTCGCAAGAATGAACGAAAGCCGGGGGGTTCAGAGTCCAGCCTGGCTGGCCGATTCATGGGCAGCGGCTTCGACGGCCTCGCGCGTCAGCGGTGCGGCAAAGGTCGACATGAAGGCGTAGACGTAGTCGCGCAGGTAAGCACCACGGCGCACGGCGAGGCGGGTCATGTTGTCGGCGAACAGGTGGCGGGCGTCGATGGCGACCAGGTGCTGGTCGCGTTCCTCGTCGTAAGCGATGGAGGCAACGATGCCCACGCCCAGGCCCAGTTCTACATAGGTCTTGATCACGTCGGCGTCCATGGCGGCCAGCACGATGTTGAGATCCAGGCCGGCCGTGCGGAAGGCATCGTCGATGTGCGAGCGGCCGGTGTAGCCGAGCTCGTAGGTGATGATGGGGAACTGGGACAGGCGCTCCAGGGTCAAGACCTGACCCTCGGCGGCTTCGCGGGCCAGTTCGTGGTCCGGCGGCACCACCACCGAGTGGGTCCAGCGGTAGCAGGGCAGGGCGATCAGCTCATCGAACTGGGCCAGGGCCTCGGTGGCAATGCCGACATCGGCCTCGCCATCGAGCAGCAGGCGTGCCACCTGCTGCGGCGAGCCCTGATGCAGGTGCAGGCTGACATCGGGGTGGGTGGCCCGGAAGTCGCGCACCACCGGCGGCAGGGCATAGCGCGCCTGGCTGTGGGTCGCCGCAATGCGCAGCGTGCCGGTGCCGGCGCGGGCGAAGTCATCGCCGGCGCGGCGCAGATTGTCGGCCTCGTGCAGCATGCGCTCGATGATGGGCAGCACTTGGCGGCCCGGCTCGGTCAGGCCGGTCAGGCGCTTGCCGGCGCGCATGAAGATCTCGATACCGAGCTCATCCTCCAGCTCGCGGATCTGCCGGCTCACGCCGGGCTGCGAGGTGTGCAGGGCATGGGCCACTTCGGTGAGGTTGAAGCCGCGGCGCTGGGCTTCGCGGATGGAGCGCAGTTGCTGGAAGTTCATGCCTCAGGCTGCCTTGGCGGTGCTGGCTGCACGCGGGGTTTCGGTGTTCTGGCCCGCTTCGAACAGGCTCAGGCGGCTGGCGGCCAGGTGCACACGCTGGCCGCTGTACAGGCTCAGGGCCTCGGCGCGTTCGCGGCTCAGCTCGGCCTCGAGGTGCTGGCCCTTGGGGCCGAGCAGCTCGACGCGGGCGCTGGCGCCAAAGCTCAGCACGCGCTCCACCGTGGCGGCCAGGCCTTGCGCATCGGCCGCGGTCAGGATCTGCAGCTCATGCGGGCGGGCATAGGCCTGCACCGGGCCGGTGGTGTTGAAGGTGGCGCCATGCTGCAGCTGGTGTTCGCCGATGTGGACCACGCCGTTCTCGGCATGGCCTTCGAAGCGGTTGACTGCGCCGAGGAAGCCGTAGACAAAGGGCGTGGCCGGCTTCTCGTAGACCTCTTGCGGCGTGCCGATCTGCTCGACGCGGCCATGGTCCATCAGCACCACGCGGTCGGCCACTTCCAGGGCTTCTTCCTGGTCGTGGGTGACGAAGACGCTGGTGATGTGCAGCTCGTCGTGCAGGCGGCGCAGCCAGCGGCGCAACTCCTTGCGCACCTTGGCGTCGAGGGCGCCGAAAGGCTCATCCAGCAGCAGCACGCGCGGCTCCACGGCCAGGGCGCGGGCCAGGGCGATGCGCTGGCGCTGGCCGCCGCTGAGTTGGGGCGGGAAGCGATCGGCCAGCCAGTCCAGCTGCACGAGATTGAGCAGCTCATGCACCTTCTTCTTGATGATGGACTCGCTGGGGCGCTCCTTGCGCGGCTTGACGCGCAGGCCGAAGGCCACGTTCTCGAACACCGTCATGTGGCGGAACAGGGCGTAGTGCTGGAACACAAAACCGACCTGGCGCTCGCGCACATGGGTGTCGGAGGCGTCTTCGCCGTCCAGCAAGACCTGACCCCGATCGGCCGTTTCCAGGCCGGCGATGATGCGCAGCAGCGTGGTCTTGCCGCAGCCCGAGGGGCCCAGCAGGGCCACCAGCTCGCCGGTGGGAAAGTCGAGGCTGACGTCGCCCAGGGCGGTGAAGGCGCCGAAGGACTTGTGGATGTTGCGGACTTGGATGCTCATGTCGATGCTTCCTTGAGGGATCGGTGGGCATTCCACTCGACGAATTGCTTGAGAACCAGAGTGACCAGGGCCAGCAGGGCCAGCAGGGAGGCCACAGCAAAGGCGGCTGCGAACTGGTACTCGTTGTAGAGAATTTCCACGTGCAGGGGCAGGGTGTTGGTGTAGCCGCGGATGTGGCCCGAGACCACCGAGACCGCGCCGAACTCACCCATGGCCCGCGCATTGCACAGGATCACGCCGTAGAGCAGGCCCCACTTCACATTGGGCAGGGTGACGCGCCAGAAGGTCTGCCAGCCCGAGGCGCCCAGCACCGTGGCCGCTTCTTCCTCATCGCGGCCTTGGGCCTGCATCAGCGGGATCAGCTCGCGTGCCACAAAGGGGAAGGTCACGAAGATGGTGGCCAGCACGATGCCGGGCACGGCAAAGATGATCTTCAAATCATGCGCTTGCAGCCAGGGGCCGAACCAGCCCTGGGCACCGAACAGCAGCACATAGACCAGGCCCGCCACCACCGGCGAGACCGAGAAGGGCAGGTCGATGAAGGTGATCAGGAGCTGCTTGCCACGGAAATCATGCTTGGCGATGGCCCAGGCTGCGCTGACGCCGAAGACCAGGTTCAGCGGCACTGAGATGGCAGCGGCGATCAGGGTCAGCTTGACTGCCGAGACCGCATCGGCCTCGACCAGGGAGGCAATGTAGACCTCCCAGCCCTTGCGCAGCGCCTCGTGGAAGACCGCCACCAGCGGCATGATCAGGAACAGGCCGAAGAAGGCCAGGCCCAGGGTCAGCAGGGTGATGCGCACCCAGGGCGCCTCGCGCGTGGCGGGGTTGCGCTCGTAGCGTCCGGCGTTGCCGCTTTGCGGTACGCCCAGGCTTGAAACGATGCCGGCCATTATTTGCGTCCTTCCAGACCGTTGCGGCGCGAGCTCCAGGCTTGCAGGCCATTGATCGCCAGCAGCAGCACGAAGCTGAACACCAGCATCACCGCAGCGATCGAGGTGGCGCCGACATAGTCGTACTGCTCCAGCTTGGAGATGATCATCAGCGGCGTGATTTCGCTGACCATGGGCAGGTTGCCAGCGATGAAGATCACCGAGCCGTATTCACCGACGGCGCGAGCGAAGGCCAGGGCAAAGCCGGTCAGCAGGGCCGGCGTCAGCGTCGGCAGCACCACCAGGCGGAAGGTCTGCCAGCGGTGCGCGCCCAGGGCGGCCGCGGCTTCCTCCAGCTCGGTTTCCATGTCTTCCAGCACCGGTTGCACCGTGCGCACGATGAAAGGCAGACCGATGAAGATCAGCGCCACCAGAATGCCCAGCGGCGTGAACGCCACCTTGATGCCCCAGGGGGCCAGCAGCGAACCCAGCCAGCCATTGCCTGCGTACAGCGCGGTCAGCGCAATGCCGGCCACGGCGGTGGGCAGGGCAAAGGGCAGATCGATCAAGGCATCGACCACCTTCTTGCCGAAGAACTCGTACCGCACCAGGCTCCAGGCCAGGATCAGGCCAAAGACCAGGTTGATGCTGGCCGCCAGCAGCGAGAGGCCAAAGCTCAGCTTGTAGGACGCCACCACCCGCGGCGAGCTGGCCGCGGCCCAGAAGGCCTCAAAGCCATGGCCGGCCGATTTGATGAACACCGCCGAAAGCGGGATCAACACGATCAGCGAGAGATAGAACAAGGTGAAGCCCAGGCTCGGGCCAAAGCCGGGCAGCACCCGGCGTTTGGCCCGGCGCGGGCCGGCATCCGCCGCTGGCAGCGCATGCGGCGCTGCGGCGGGCGAGGGGATCACATGGCTGGTCATGGCAAGGGGTCGGTGTGGAGCGCAGGCTGGAGGGTGGTCAGCGGGACGGGGTCAGTGAGCCAGTCGGGCCTCAGCGCTTGATGCCGGCCACGATCTGGTCGTACTGGCCCCCATCGGCGAAATGGGTCTTGCTGACCTTGGCCCAGCCGCCCAGCAATTGGTCGACGCTGAACAGCTTGATCGGCGCGAAGCGCTTCTCTTCGCGCTTGAACACGGCCGCATCACGCGGGCGGAAGTTGTGGCGGGCGATGATGGCCTGTGCTTCAGGGGTGTAGAGGAAGTCCAGATAGGCCTTGGCGGTGGCGGCGGAGCCCTTTTTGGCGACCACCTTGTCGTTGATGGCCACGGGTGCATCCGCTTCGATGGACACGCTGGGGTTGGCCACCTCGAACAAGCCCTTGCCGAACTCGTTCTCGATCAGCTCGGCTTCCGATTCAAAGGTCAGCAGCACATCGCCGATGCCGCGCTGGGTGAAAGTGGTGGTAGCGCCGCGGCCACCGCCGTCCAGCACCGGCACGTTGGCGAAAATCTTGCTGACCAACTCCTTGGCCTGAGCGTCATTGCCGCCCTTGGCCAGCACGCTGCCCCAGGCAGCCAGATAGCTGTAGCGGCCATTGCCCGTCACCTTGGGGTTGGGGATGATGACTTGCACGCCGGCACGGGCCAGATCGTTCCAGTCCTTGATGCCCTTGGGGTTGCCCTTGCGCACCAGGAACAGGATGGTGGAGCTGTAGGGCGCGGCATTGTTGGGGAAACGGCTGCGCCATTCAGTGGGCGTGAAGCCCTTGTCGGCCAGCACGTCCACATCGGTCGCCTGGTTCATGGTCACCACATCGGCCTCCAGGCCGCCGATCACGGAACCGATCTGTTTGCTGGAGCCGCCGTGCGATTGGTTGATCGTCAAGGCCTTGCCCGTCTTGGCTTGGTGCTGCTTGATGAAGGCCGGGTTGATCTCTTTGTACAGCTCGCGGCTCACGTCGTAGGAGACGTTGAGCAGGGTGTCGGCCGGGCTTTGCGCCATGGCGCTTGCAGGCATCAGGCTCCAGGCCAGCAGGGCAGTGGCGGCCAGGGCGACGGTGCGGCGAGAGGTCTTTTCCATGATGTCAGGCGGGGCAGGGCATGCCCGGTTGGAGAGTCAGGCTCGCACTGTGCCTGCCGCCTCTTATTCATGGAACAACAGTTTTTATATTTGTTTATCCGTGTTTTGAATAAGTGACCGTCTGGAAACGAAGCTTGGGTCATTCCAACCAATGCCAGGGGCGCGCTCGCTGAAGAATCGGTCCGGGCCGTGCGGGCGCTTGCTCACTTTCGCTTTCCCCATGCACCCCATCAGCAAGTGCGCACACGGCCCGGCCTATCCCCTGTGCACGCCGTCGACGCGGCGAGCTGGCTGGCAGCCCCCACGCGCGACCCAGTGGCACAGGTCACCGGTCTTTCCTGCTTCTTCCTCTTCGTCCCTCGGGCCGCGTCTTTGTCGCGGCCTTTTCCTCGTGACGATGTTTCTTGGTGTTCGCCGCCGACGGTTTGTTTGCCGTCCTTGGCGAAGCCCAGTCTAGGTGGCCGCCTGCGCCGCGCCCAAGAAGTTTTGCGCAGGAATATGTCTGCATAACGAATAAGTCAGGCAGCATGGCGCGCCCCGGCTTCGAGATGCCGGGCAGGCTCATTTGGGCCCGACCGTGATCCAGCGCCATTCCAGCCAGTTGTCCGGGCGGTGCACCACCTGGATATGGCTTCGGGCCGCCCAGGGGATGAACTGGCGGTGCAGGGGGATGTAGTGCACCTGCTCGGCCTGGCGCTTGAAGGCCTGCTTGATCAGTTGTTGGCGCTTGGCTTCATCGGGCTCCTTGCTGGAGGCGGCGACCAGGGCATCGAGCTCATCATCCTTGAAATTGCCGCGGTTGTACTCGCCCACGCCCTTCTCGCCGCGGTTGCGGAAATGCGAGGTGAAGATGCTCTCGGGGTCGGTGATGGAGCCGCCCCAGCCGAAGAGATAGGCCGAGGTGTCCAGCTGCTCCAGCTTGCTGAAGATCAGGCCTTTGGGCTGGGCGTTCACGCGGGTCTTGATGCCCAGCTTGGCCCATTGCGAGGCCAGGGTCATGCAGATGCGCTCGTCGTTGACGTAGCGGTTGTTGGGGCAGTCCAGCGTGAACTCGAAGCCATTGGCATAGCCGGCCTCGGCCAGCAGCTTCTTGGCGGCGGCCAGGTCGTAGGGCAGGCGGGCTTCCAGGGCCGGGTCGTTGAAGCTGCCCAGGGGCGAGGGCACCAAGGCACCGGTGGGCGCAGATTGGCCGTTCATCAGCTTGGTCTTGATCGATTCGATGTCGATCGCCTGGTAGAGCGCGCGCCGCACCCGCACATCCTTGAAGGGGTTCTTGCCCTTGACATTGCTGTAGAGCAGCTCGTCGCGGCCTTGGTCCAGGCCGATGAAGATGATGCGGTTCTCGGGGCCGTTGACGATCTTGACGCCGGGCGTGCGGGCCAAGTTCTCCAGGTCGCGCGGCGACGGGTCGAGCACGAAATCCACCTCGCCCGAGACCAGGGCCGCGGTGCGGGTGGCATCGCTCTTGATCGGGGTGTAGATCACCTCCTGCACATTGCCCTCGATCTGGCCCCAGTACTTGGGGTTGCGCTTGAACACCGTCTTGCTGTCGGGCGCGCGGCTGACCAGCATGAAGGGGCCGGTGCCATTGGCGTTGAAGGCGGCGTAGGACTCCTCCTTGGCCGAGAAGTCCTGGGTGCGCGTGGCCTTGTGGGCCTCGGCCCAGCCGCGGCTCATGATGTAGATCGTGGTCAGGTGCTGCAGAAAGATCGGGTTCACCTGGGGCAGGCTGAACTCCACCGTCAAATCGTCCACCTTGCGCGGCTCACCCACCGCATTGGCGTACATGGCGATCTGCGAGCTGGGCTGCTTGGCGCGCTGGATGGAAAAGACGACGTCATCGGCCGTGAAGGGCCGGCCGTCGTGGAACTTCACCCCCGGGCGCAGCTTCAGGCGCCAGCTCTGCGGGCCCAGCTGCTTCCACTCGGTGGCCAGCTGAGGCACCAGCTTGAGCTGCGGGTCACGGGTGACCAGGAACTCATAGATCTGGCCGTTGACGGTGTTGGTCAGGGTTTCATTCTGTGCATAGGGGTCCAGCGTCAGCGGATCACCGGCGCTGGCCCAGCGCAGGGTTTGGGCCTGGGCGGAGGGCAATGTCCAGGTCAGGGCGGCGCCCAACAGGCAGGCCAGCAGGGGCGATTTCATGAGGCAGACTCCGTACAACAAAGCGGGGCGGCCGGGACGGGCGCAGCGTGAGCCCGTCGCCAGCCAGAAAAGGGCGGCAGTGTACGCAAGCGGCGTCCGCGGCGCCTGCGCTCGGCGCAATGGTCGCAGCTTTGCCATTGCCATTGCGTCTATCGTCTTGCGAAAAGCTTCGTAGCCAAGGAGACTGCCTGCCGGCTTGAATGTGCCGCTGCGCCCGGCGTCGTGGCGCTGTTTTCTGCACGGACTACAGGCTGTGTGCCTCGTCACCTTGTCATCCACCTCTATTGGAGCCGCCTCATGACACGTTTGACCGCCCAGGATTTCTCGCCCGAGATCCTCCGGCTCTTTGACCACTATGTCCACGGAGGCCTCAGCCGTCGCGGCTTTCTCGACCAGGCGCAGCGTGCCCTGGGCAGCGCCGCGGCGGCCACGGCCACGCTGGCGGCCCTGTCGCCCCGCTTTGCCGCGGCGCAGCAGGTCAAGCCGGACGATGCGCGCATCAGCACCCGCTGGCTGGAGATCGATTCGCCCCAGGGCAATGGCCGCGTGCGCGGCTACCTGGCTCGGCCTGCCGGCGCCAAGGGCCGCTTGCCCTCGGTCCTGGTGGTGCATGAAAACCGCGGCCTGAACCCGCACATCGAGGACATCACCCGGCGCCTGGCGCTGGACGGCTTTCTCGCCTACGCGCCCGATGCGCTCTTCAACCTGGGCGGCTACCCCGGCGACGAAGACAAGGCGCGCGAGCTCTTCGGTAAGCTCGATGCGGGCAAGACCCGTGCCGATTTCGTGGCCGCAGCCCGTGCGCTGCAGGCCTTGCCCGAGGGCAACGGCCGTGTCGGCGTGGTGGGTTTCTGCTTCGGTGGTGGCATCGCCAACTACCTGGCCACCCAACTGCCCGACCTGGCTGCCGCCGTGCCTTTCTACGGCGGCCAGCCGCCGGTTGAAGAGGTGGCCAAGATCAAGGCCCCGCTCCTGATCCACTATGCCGCCCAGGATGAACGCATCAACGCCGGCTGGCCCAAGTACGAGGCCGCGCTCAAGGCCGCCGGCGTGCCCTTCGAGGCGCACATCTACGCCGGCACCCAGCATGGTTTCAACAACGACACCACGCCGCGATTCGATGCCGAGGCGGCCAAGCTGGCCTGGCAGCGCACCGTGGATTTCTTCAAGGCCAAGCTGGCTTGAGGGTTGGAGGCCCGCCGTGCCCCGGGCAAGAGCCCGGGCCGGCAAGGGCAATCCGCGGCGGCGATGATGCGTGCTCTTGAATCTTGAACGCCTTCTTGCCCACATTGCCCATGTCCGATCTGAGCTCCTTCGCCATCACCCGCAAATGGCCGGCCCGCCACCCCGAGCGTCTGCAGCTCTACTCCCTGCCCACGCCCAATGGCGTCAAGGTGTCGATCGCGCTGGAGGAGCTGGGCCTGCCTTACGAGGCGCATCGCGTCAGCTTTGACAGCCAGGACCAGTTCTCGCCCGAGTTCCTGTCCCTGAACCCCAACAACAAGATTCCGGCCATCCTCGACCCGCAGGGCCCGGGCGGCGTGCCTTTGGCGCTGTGGGAATCGGGCGCCATCCTGGTCTACCTGGCCGAGAAGCCGCAGGCGCAAGCGCTTCAGTTGCTGCCTGCCGATGCGGCTCTGCGTTACGAGACCCTGCAGTGGCTGATGTTCCAGATGGGCGGCGTCGGGCCGATGATGGGTCAGCTGGGTTTCTTCCACAAGTTTGCGGGCAAGGACTACGAGGACAAACGCCCGCGCGACCGCTACGCCGCCGAGACACGCCGCCTGCTGGGCGTGTTGAACCAGCGACTGAGCGGCCGCCGCTGGCTGATGGGCGACGCGTACACGATCGCAGACATCGCCGTCTTCCCCTGGATCAACAACCTCCTGAACTTCTACGGCGCCGGCGAGTTGGTCGGCATCGCCGAGTTCCCCGAAGTGGCGCGGGTGCTGCAGGCCTTTCTCGACCGCCCGGCGGTGCAGCGCGGATTGCAACAACCGGGCCTCGCCTGAGCGCCACCCCCTCCAAAGAGGGCCCTCTTTCGGGTTAGAGCGATTTCCTGTCTGGGCGCGCACAGTGCGCAGCAGCTCGCGGGCTTTTCCGCCGCCACAGCAGGAGATCCACATGCATTTCGAAGAAGTTGACGCCGGGGACTACCGTATCTACGCCGGCGCCATGAATCGCTTGCACAGCTATGGCTATGTGGCCGCCGTCGTGGTGATGCGGGTGCGAGGCGAACTGCCGCGCCAGGAAGCCTACCGGGATGAAGCCCTGGCCGGCGGTTTTGGCTGGTCCTCGCCGGCCGAGGCCCTGCGCTTTGCCATCAATGCCGGGCGCGATTTCGTCATGTGCCGCATCGGCGCCCCGGCCTGAGGCAGCCCTACCGTATGGGGCTTTGTGGCTGAAAAACGCCGCTGCGGGCCTGTTGGGGCAGCCGCCCGAGGTCGATAAACCGCTGTTCGTCGCGCGGCTTGCTTCAAAGCCTTGGAGTCGGGCTTGCCTGCGGCTACGCTGCCGGCATGTCGAAAGTTCCCCCATTGCTGGACGGTCCTGCCGCCAGCACCGGCCGCATGCCGTTTGCGCGGCAAGAGGCTGCAACCGTGTTGAGCCAGGCGGAAGCCTGGAGGGCCTTTCTGGTCTACCTGAATCCCAGCCGGGTGCTGTCCACCCTGGGCCTGGCGGCTTTCGCCGCCGTTCTGCTCTCGCCCATCTTCGCTGTCAGCTTTCCGGTTCTGCTGGGGCGCACCTTGTTTGTCGGCCTGCTGGGCCTGCTGGGCTTTGCCGTGGCCGGCCACTGGCCCCGGCGCTTGCCGCGTTGGCTGGCGCGCTGGTTGCTGCAGGTGCTGGCCGTGGTGGTGATGGTGCCGACGGCCACCCTGGTTGTGTACCTGGTGGCGGTGGGCGGCGATCTCTACCGCCTGCTCAACAGCGAAGGGCGCATGTTCGGCTTTCTCTGGATCGCCGGCTCGGGCCTGCTGGTGGCGCCGCTGCTGGCCATGGGCGCGCTGTACCGGCAGCGCGATGCCGAGGCACGCAGCCAGGCCTTGCGCTTCGAACTGGAGCGCAGCGAGCTGGAGCGCCAAGCCCTCGATGTGCGCCTGCGCCTGCTGCAAGCCCAGGTCGAGCCCCATTTCCTCTTCAACACCCTGGCCAATGTGCGCGCCCTGGTGGAAACCGGCAGCCCGCAAGCGGCACCGGTGCTGCGCAGCCTGATTGCCTATCTGCGCGCCGCCATGCCGCGCCTGCAGAGCGAGGTGGCAACCCTGGGCGACGAGCTGACCCTTGTGCGCGCCTATCTCGAGCTGATGCACCTGCGCATGCCGGACCGGCTCAGCTTTAGCATCCACATTCCGGCCGAGCTGGAGAACCTGCGCTTTCCGCCCATGGCCTTGCTGACCCTGGTGGAGAACGCGGTGCGCCATGGCATCGATCCCAGCGAGGAGGGTGGCCACATCGAGCTCGGTGCCGAGCGCAGCACAGCCGAGGGTGGGGTTCGCCTCTGGGTCAGCGACAGCGGCATGGGCCTGAGCCAGAGCGCGGGCTCGGGCACCGGCCTGCGCAATCTGCGCGAGCGGCTCAAGGTCTTCTACCCCGGCGGGGCCAGCCTGGCCCTGAGTGAGAATCAGCCGCACGGCCTGCGCGCCGAGATCCAGTTCCAGCCATGAGTTCAGACCTGCCCCAAATCGTCGCCTCCGCCGCCGTGCCTACAGCCGCGCCCACGGCCCTGGTCGCCGATGACGAACCTCTGTTGCGCGACAGCCTGGTGCGCGCGCTCGCGCAGGCCTGGCCGGAGCTGCAGGTGCTGGGCCAGGCGCGCAATGGCCGTGAGGCGGTCGAGAAGTTTGAGCAGCTGCGCCCGGACATCGTGTTTCTCGATGTGCACATGCCGGGCCTGAACGGGGTCGAGGCGGCGCGGCAGCTGGCGCGTCGAGCGCACATCGTCTTCGTCACCGCCTACGAGCAGTACGCCGTCCAGGCCTTTGAGCAGGGCGCCTTGGATTACCTGGTCAAGCCCGTCGATGAGGCCCGATTGGCAGACACGGTTGCGAGGCTGAAGCAGCGCCTGGTGGAGCAGCGCTCCGTGCAGGGGCACGCACCGGCGCTTGATCCTGCAGAGCATGCGGCGAGGGATGCCTCGCCTGTGCTGCCGCCAGCCGCGCTGGAGGCCGTGATTCAGCAGCTGTTGACGCGCCTGCAGCAAGCGCCCCGCGCCGAGCCCACGGTGGTGACCGCCGCGCCGGGCGCTTCGACTTTGCCGGCGGGATCAGCCGCCAGCGCCGCTCAGCCGGCCTATCTGCAGTGGATCCGTGCCTCGGTGGGCGCCAGCTTGAAGCTGATTCCGGTGGACGAGATCATCTATCTGCGTTCGGACGAGAAGTACACCCTGGTCGTCTGGCCCGAGGGCGAGGCCTTGATCCGCACGCCCATCCGCGAGCTGATGGAGCAGATCGACCCGCAGCGCTTTGCCCAGGTTCACCGCTCGGTGGTGGTCAATCTGCATGCCATCAGCCATGTCACCCGGGGTCCGAACGAGACCGCCGATGTGCACCTGAAGGAGCGGCCCGAGGTGCTGCCGGTCAGCCGCAGCTACCTGCACCTGTTCCGGCAGATGTAGGCCAAGCCCCGGGGCGGGCTCAGCGGCTCATCGGCTCAGCGGCTTGGCGCCGGCCCGCTGACCACCACCGGGTCCAGGCGCCACAGCACCGGCGTCTTGCCCTCGGGCGTGAAGAACCAGCTGTCGACCAGGCCAACGACGATCAGCAGCAGCAAGGCCGCGAGCAGGGCGCCATGCAAGCCACTTTCCGAAAACACATGGATGCTTTTGCGGGCCATGATGGACTCCTTCCTGGCTCATGAAAACAGCGGGGCGGTCCGAACAACTCTAGGCCGCCGTTCGTGTGAGTTCCAGTGCCGCGAGCCAGTGACAAGCATGAAAAAAGGCGGCCGAAGCCGCCTTGTTCTGGGTGGTCCTGAGACTGCTCAGGCGTTCACTCAAATCATCGCTCAAATATTTGCTCAGATGGCCTCGGTACGGGCCATCAGCCAGGCCAGGCCGGCGCCGCTGAGCAGAGGGGCCAGGCGGCGGCGCACCTCGGCGTGGTACTGGTTCAGCCAGGCGATCTCGTCCGCGCGCATCAGGCTCAGGTCGATGCAGCGGGTTTCGATCGGGCACAGGGTCAGGGTCTCGAAGCGCAGCATCTCGCCGAACTGGCCGCGCTCGGGCGTGTCCAGGCCGGTGTTGAGCACCAGGTTCTCGATGCGCACGCCCCATTGGCCCGGGCGGTAGAGACCCGGTTCGATCGAGGTGATCATGCCGTGCTCCATGGCCATGGTCGCGTCGGGCACAGCCTTGGAGATGCTTTGCGGGCCTTCATGGACGTTCATGAAGTAGCCGACGCCGTGGCCGGTGCCGTGGCTGTAGTCCAGGCCATGCTCCCACAGCGGGCTGCGTGCCAGGGCGTCGAGCATGGGGCTGAGCGTGCCGCGCGGGAAGCAGGCGCGTGAGAGGTTGATCGTGCCCTTGAGCACCAGGGTGTAGTCGCGCTTTTGCGCGGCGCTGACCTCGCCGATGCCCCAGACGCGGGTGATGTCGGTGGTGCCGCCCAGGTACTGGCCGCCCGAGTCGATCAGCAGCAGGCCGTTGCCCTCGATCACGCTGTGCGAAGCCGGCGTGGCGCGGTAGTGCGGCATGGCGCCGTTGGCATTGAAGCCGGCGATCGTGGGGAAGCTCAGGCCCTTGAAGCCGGGGCGGCGCGCGCGTGCGGCCGTCAGCTCCTCGTCGATGGTCAGCTCGGTGATGCGCTGCTGGCCCAGGGCGCTCTCCAGCCAGGCGTAGAACTCGCACATGGCGGCGCCGTCCTGCTCCATGGCCTCGCGCACGAAGGCGGCTTCGGCGGCGGTCTTGCGGCTCTTGGCCAGGGTGCTGGGGTTGATCGCTTCACGGATGCTGGCGCTGGCCGGCACGGCCTGGCGCAGGCCGAAGGTGACGCGCTTGGGGTCCATCAGAACGCGCGCATCGGCCGGCAGGGCGGCCAGGGCGGTGGCGGCCTCAGCGTAGGGGCGCAGGCTCACGCCGTCGGCGGCCAGGCGGGCCTGCAGGGCCGCGTCGATCTTGCCTTCGGCCACAAACAGGGTGGCCGCTTGCGCGTCCAGCAGCACATGGGCCATGAAGACCGGGTTGTAGTCCACGTCCGAGCCGCGCAGGTTCAGCAGCCAGGCCACATCGTCGACGCTGCTGATGAAATGGTGGCTGCAGCCCTGGGTGGCCACGGCGGCGCGGATGGCGGCCAGCTTGTCGGCGCGGCTGACCGTGGCCTGCGGAGCGGTGTGTTCCCAGACGGCGCTGTCGGGCAGACCCGGGCGCTCGGCCCAGACTTCGTCGACCAGGTCGATGTCGGTGCGCAGGGTGATGCGAGCTTCGGCCATGGCCGTGCTCAGCAGGCGGGCCAGGGCCAGGCCCAGCACCTGGCCGTCTACGGCCAGGGTCTGGCCGGCTTGCAGCTGGGCGGCGATCCAGGCGATGTAGTCGGTGGCCGCTCCGCTCATGACCTTGACCAGCTCGATGCCGGTGCCGGCCAGCTCGGTCTCGGCCTGGGTCCAGTAGCGGCTGTCGGCAAAGATGGCGGCGCGCTCGCGCGTCACCACCAGGGTGCCGACCGAGCCGGTGAAGCCCGACAGCCACTGGCGCGCCTGCCAGCGCTCGGGCAGGTATTCGGACAGATGCGGGTCGGCCGAGGGCACCAGCACGGCGTGGACGTCGTTGCGCTTCAGGGCATCGCGCATTTTCTCGATGCGCAGGGTCAGGGTGGATGTGCGAGCGTCCATGGCGGGGTCTCCGGGTCTGTGGTGCGTCTGCGCGGGTCGCGCGTGGGGCGCGGGTGTGCGCCTGAATCGTCTGAAACCGGGCGGAATTGTAGGTGGCTGTGGCCTGGCAGGTCGGCGCGCTGCGCTCGAAGCTGGCGCTTTGCGCCCGAATTTGGCGCGAGAGGTGAGCTTCAAGCCGGCGGCAGCCAGAACTCGAACAGGCAGCCGCCCTGGGCGTGGTTGTGGGCGTTCAGCGTGCCGCCATGGGCATGCATGATCTTGCGCGCGATGGTCAGGCCCAGGCCTGTGCCTCTGCTGCCGGGCTTGTGATTGCTGCCCTGTACAAAAGGCTGGAACACCGATTCCAGTTCGGCCTCCGGAATGCCCGGGCCTTGGTCATGGACAGAGATGCATAGACCGGCAGGCTCTCGTCGCACCTGCACGTCCACCGTGCTGCCGCTGGGGGCGAAGCGCAGGGCGTTGTCCAGCACATTGCGCAGCGCCTGTTGCAGGCGTGGCGGATTGATGGCAGCCATCAGCGGCTGCTCGGGCGGCAGTTGCAAAGCCAGCAGGACTTCGCGCGGCTGGGCCCGGCCCTGCATCTCCTTGTGCAGCTCCAGCAGCAGGGGCCGCAGGTCCTGGATTTCAAGCTTGAGCTGGCCCTGTGTGCTTTCGACATGGGACAGATCCAGCAGCGGATCCACCAGATCCTGCATGCGCTGGCCGGCGGTGTGGATGCGGGCAAACATGTCCTGCAGCTTGGGGTGCTCGCCGCTGCGATTCAGGCCCAGCTCGGAGAAGCCGATGATGCTTTGCAGCGGCGTGCGCAGTTCGTGGCTCATATTGGCGACGAATTCGCTCTTCATCTTGTTGGTGCGCTCGGCCGCGTCGCGCGCCTCGCGGATCTGGCGCTCGGCCTCGACAAAGCGGCTCACATCAATCGCGCTGCCCAGCACACCGGCCGTGCGGCCCTGGGCATCGGTGAACACGGTACGGTGGGTCAGGTAGTCACGGCCGCGCTCGTGGATCTCCAGCTGTTCGCTGCCGCCCTCGCGAAGCAGGCGCGCGTCCAGCTCCTCGGGCTTTCGTGCGACGCCGGCTGGGCGCAGCTCGCTGAGCTTGCGGCCCAGGGCCAGGTTCTTGTCCACGCCCGACATCTCGCTCCAGGCCTGGTTGACCATGACGAAGCGCAGTTGCTGGTCCTTGGCAAAGATGGGGATGGGGCAGACGTCGATCAGGCGGGCCGTGAAGTCGAGCTGGGCCTGCAGGCGTTGGCGGGCGTCCTCGCGTTCGGTCACGTCGATGGCAAAACCGACGAAGCCGTGAATCTGGCCGTTGTCCTGACGCACCGGCGTGACGGTCACCTCGAGCACCCGCTGCCGCCCCTGCTGGGGCAGCAGGCGCAGGGCGATGGGCAGGTTGAGAAAGCCGCTGCCGGTGTGAAAGAGGCTGCGCGCCCGGGCTTGGTCACGCGGGTCGATCAACTCGGAGAAGCGGCGTCCCAGCATCGGGGCTTGGTCCTTGCTGCTGAGGAAATCGGCATGGTTGACGAACTGCAGCAGGCCCTCCGGGTCGGTGCGGAACATCAGCTCCTGAACGTTGTGAATGAGCAGGCTTTGCTCGCGTTCCTTGGTCGCCAGGTGGCGGTGGGCGGTCTGCAGCTCACGCCGAGCGAGGTCGTAAGCGCCCAGGGCGCGCCAGGCCATGGCGCCCAGAGCCGCCATCACGGCCAGGCCGGCCGCCAGGCTCAGGCCGACGACCCGGGCGCTCTGAAACAGCTGGTTCATTAACAGGCTGCTGGGCAGCTCCACCACCACCACCCAGGGGTGGTCGCGGGCCAGTTCGAATGCACCCAGGGCAGGCGACGGGTCCAGCCCTTGCTCGCTCTCGTAGCTGGCGCGTTCACGCCCGGGCAGGTGATCGCGGAACACGGTGTGGCCGGCCAGCATGCTGCCGGGCTCGCGCACAGGCTGGACACGACTGGCGATCAGCTGGCCGCTCAGGCTCAACAGCGCGGCCTGGTGCTGGCCGCTGCCCAACTGGCGTTCAAATAGATTGGCGAAATAGTCCGGGTTCAGCGCTGCCACCAGATGCAGGGGCGCCCGATTGCCGACCAGACTCAGAGTCATGGGCACAAAGTAGCTTGAAGCTCTCGTGGCTGCCGTGATTCCGGGCTTGCCATCGGCCTGGCCGGCAGTCGGATGAGCGGGCAGCTCGTTCAGATCGCGGCCTTGCTGCACATCGCCGAGCCTGGCGCTGCCACTGATGATCTCGGGCTTGTGACTCAGGCGCAGCAGATCCAGTTGCAGGTCCAGATTGGCCGGATTGCTGCTGGCAATCACGCGGCCGTTCTCGTCCAGCAGCGAGAAGCTACGCACAAAGGGCAGGCCAGGCAAGGTCTGGCTCAGCAAGCGGCTGCTGGCCGCGCCCTCGGGGCTGGGCGAATCACTGGCGCCGAGGCTGCGGGCCAGGCCTTGCAGGGCCAAGTTGGCAGTTCCCAGGGTCTGGTTGGTCTGGGCCTCCAGCGTGCGGGCGTAGAGGGCGCAGTGTTCGATTTCGGTATGCCGGTTCTGGCGGTACTCCAGCCACAAGAAACCGCCGGCCAGTGCAAGCAGGGCCAGGCTCAGCAGGGCCGTGCCCCAAATCGCCATGCCGCCGTTGACCCAGGCCGGCAACTGGGCAGGGGGCGGCTGGAAGCCTGGGGCTTGATCGCTCATGGGTCGATCGATCGGCTCGCGGGCCGGTCAGCGCGGCAGCAGAATTTCACTCAGGCCGTGCTTCTTGGCCGCCGCCACCAGGCGGCCGTCTTTCTTGATGGCGGCCACAAAGGTGTTGAGCCGGCCCAGCCACTCCTCATCGCCGGGTTTGACGGCGTAGGCATAGGGCAGAACGGAAAACGGCGTCGGTGAGGACACCAGACGTGCCCAGTCGGCGTTGTCCAGCAGGCGGCGGCTGTAGGGGTAGTCGGTCATGAAGATGTCCACTCGGCCGGCTTCCAGCTCCTGCTCGCGGGTCTGCGGTGGGCGGATCACCACCACCTGGGCCTGTTTGAGCCAGGCGCTGACCACCGGCTCCATGAAGGTGCCGGCCTGCACGGCGACCTTGATGCCGGGCTTGTCGATGTCTGACCAGGCGCGGATGCTGCGGCTGCTGCGCGTGGTGATGCCGTAAATGTCGCTCTGCAGGTAGGGGCTGCTGAAACGCAGCTGCTGCTGGCGCTCCGCCGTCACGCCGATGGCGAACATGGCCACATCGCAGCGATCATGGCTCAGGTCTTCGATCAGCTTGGGAAAAGACGATTCGACATGCTGCAGTTTGACGCCCAGATCCTGGGCCAGGGCCGCGGACAGATCGATGTCGATGCCCTGCAGTTCGCCGGTGCGCGGGCTGCGGAAGGTGACGCCGTAGTAGCCGGGCCAGATGCAGACCTTGAGCTGCTGCTCGCGCTGCACGCGCTTGAGCACGTCGCCGGCCTGGGCCGGGGCCATGCCGGCCGCCAACAAGGTGAAAAGGGCAACACATCCCAGACGGGTCGCGGCAAGCGTCGACCGGCCCGGAATCCACATCAAACTGCGCATGACAAGGACCCCTGTGTGCGGCACGCTTCCTGGCACGATCAGGGGTCCGATCTGGACCCGGTGCTCCCATGGGCGGCCGTCGCAGCCGACTGTATAGCAAAGCCACGGGACTCAAACCGCAGGAATTGGCCGTTTGTACCGCCTTGTCCTGCAGTTTGAGGCTGGGGCGGGCTCAGAGCTCGGTGCGCAGCGCCCACAGCTCGGGGAAGAGCACCGTGTCCAGCATCTTGCGCAGGTAGGACACGCCCGAGGTGCCGCCCGTGCCGCGCTTGAAGCCGATCACCCGCTCGACCGTGGTGACATGGCGGAAGCGCCAGAGCCGGAAGGCATCCTCCAGGTCGACCAGTTCCTCGCCCATCTGGTAGAGGTCCCAGTGCTGCTCGGGGCTGCGGTAGACCTCCAGCCAGGCGGCCTTGACGCCTTCGCTGGCCGCATAGGGCTGGGTCCAGTCGCGTGCCAGCGCCTCGGCCGGCACGGCAATGCCGCGGCGCTGCATCAGGCGGATCGCCTCGTCGTAGAGCGAGGGCGCACGCCAGGCGGCTTCCACCTCGGCCAGCAGATCGGGCCGGTGGGCGTGCGGCTTGAGCATGGCCGCGTTCTTGTTGCCCAACATGAACTCGATGCGGCGGTACTGCGCGCTCTGGAAACCGCTGCTGTTCGAGAGGTAAGGCCGGATGGCCGTGTACTCGGGCGGCGTCATGGTGGCCAGCACATCCCAGGCATGGACCAGCTGCTCCATGATCTTGGACACCCGGGCCAGCATCTTGAAGGCCTCGGGCAAGCGGTCGGCCGCCACACAGGCCACGGCGGCCTGCATCTCATGCAGCATCAGCTTCATCCACAGCTCCGAGGTCTGGTGCTGGACGATGAAGAGCATCTCGTTGTGCTCGGGCGAGAGCGGATGCTGGGCGCTGAGGATCTGGTCGAGATGCAGGTAGTCGCCGTAGCTCATGTCTTTCGAGAAGTCGAGCTGCGCCCCGTGGAATGAAGCCCCCACGTCGCTGCGCTCCTGCCCCCCGAGGGGGCGCCCGCTGCCTTGGGGCGGCCCGGCGTCAGCGGCTTTCACAATCTGCTCGGTCCGACCCGCCTGGCCTTCGTGATGGTGCGGGCAGCTCATGTCACCGCTCCCTGGCGTGCGAACTCGGGGCGCTGCCACTCTTCGGTCTTGAGCACCTGGTAGAGGTGTTCCACGGCGGCATAGACGTCGGCAAAGCCGATGTAGAGCGGCGTGAAGCCGAAGCGCAGGATGTGGGGCACTTCGTCGAGTCGGGCCGGGTCACCGGCGCGGAAGTCGCCGATCACGCCGCGGGCGATCAGGGCCTGGATCACCGCATAGCCGGCATGCTGCAGCGGCGCGGCCAGGCTCAGGCAGACCTGGCTGCCGCGCCGCTCAGGATTGCGGGGCGAGGCCAGGCGCACGCCCAGGGCGCCGCAGCGTTCCTCGGCCAGCTCGATGAAGAGCTCCGTCAGCGCGATGCTCTTCTTGCGCAGCGCGGCCATGCCGCCCAGGCCCTCGGCCGCCAGCACCGTGTCGACCCCGCATTCCAGCGCTGCGGTGGACAGCATGGCCGGCGTGCCGCAGATATAGCGCTTGATGCCGGGGGCGGGCTGGTAGTCCGGCGTGAACTGGAAGGGTGCGGCATGGCCCAGCCAGCCCGAGAGCGGCTGCCAGAAGCGGTCGGCATGGCGCGGGTGGGCCCAGACAAAAGCCGGTGCGCCGGGGCCGCCGTTCAGGTATTTGTAGCCGCAGCCGACGGCGAAGTCGGCATCCGCGCCTTTCAAGTCCACCGGCACGGCGCCGGCCGAGTGGGCCAGGTCCCAGATCACCAGGGCGCCGGCCGCGTGGGCGGCGGCGGTCAAGGCCTTCATATCGTGCTTGTAGCCGGTGCGGTAGTTGACCTCGGTGATCATCAGCACGGCCAGATCGGCGTTCAGCGTGCCCGCGATCTCGTCCACGCTGTCCACCAGGTGCAGGCGCGCGCCATGCTGGCGGGCCAGGCTTTCGGCGATGTAGAGATCGGTCGGGAAGTTGCTGCGTTCGGACACGATCACCTTGCGCGCCGGGGCGTCCGCCTGAGCAATGCGCAAGGCAGCGGACAGCACCTTGTAGAGGTTCAGCGAGGTCGAGTCGGCCACCACCAGCTCGCCCGGGCCGGCGCCCACCAGGCGCGCGATCTTGTCGCCGATCTTGCCGGGCAGCTCCATCCAGCCGGCCGTGTTCCAGCTCTTGATCAGGTCCTGGCCCCATTCGCGCTGGATCACCTCCTGCACGCGGCCCAGGGTGGCGCGCGGCAGCACGCCCAGGGAATTGCCGTCCAGGTAGATGACGCCGGGCGGCAGGTCGAACTGCTGGCGCAGCTCGCGCAAGGGGTCCTCTTGATCGAGGACGTCGCAGTCTTGCAAGGTGGTCATGGTCGTGTCTCCAGGGGAAAGTCGAAATCAGTGGATTCGTTCAGAGCGCGCGCAGCACGGCGCGCACCGGCGAGGCGCAGGCGCCGGCCAGCTTCAGGGGCAGGGCGATCAGCTCGTAGTCGCCTTCGGGCACCTCGTCCAGCACCAGGTTCTCCAGCACGCGCAGGTCCAGGCGCAGCAGCTGCTGGTGGCTGTCCAGGCTCTTGCTGCTGGCCGGGTCCACCGAGGGTGTGTCCAGGCCGATCAGGCGCACGCCGCGCGCGGCCAGCCAGGCCACGGTCTCGGGCGCGAAGGCGCTGAACTCGGGGTTCCAGACCGTGTCGGCGCGCTCGCAGCATCGCACCAGCACGCGCGGCGGCAGGCCATCGGCCGCATGCTGCAAGTGCTCGATGCGGATCAGCGGCCCGCAGCCGATCGCATGGATCACGCGGCAGGGGCCTAGATAGGCGTCGAGCGCCACGCTGGCCGCGTCGGCGGCATTGTTGGCGTAGTGCAGGGGGGCATCGGCATGGGCGCCGACATGGGGCGACATGGTCAGCGCGCTCAGATTGACCGGGCATTCGGGCGAGAGCCGTGCCGTCCAGTTCAGGCGGTAGGGCTCGTCGCCGGGAAAGATCGGGGCCTCGGGTGAGACCGTGGGCGAGATGTCCCAGAGTGTCTTGGGCGGCATGTGTGGGGTGCTCTCAGTGAATCATCAACAGCTCAAACACTGCGGCCAGTCCCCGGGGGAGGGGGCCAAGCTCACAGCGGGCGAGACCTTAACAAGGCCTGAAAGCGCGTGGTGTCGGTTAATTCCAACAGCTTCGCACGCGCATAAGGCGCCCGGTTTGAAACGAAATCGGAAGCCAAATTGAACAGGGTATGTCCCGATTCGGCAAGCTCAGAATAATTGTTGACGCCTAAACTATCAAGGCCTAAAGTGCGTCGCAACACCACGGTTTCAGCGAGAGCCCAGCATGCGCATC
Organism: Paucibacter aquatile; assembly: GCF_002885975.1. Taxonomy (NCBI): domain Bacteria; kingdom Pseudomonadati; phylum Pseudomonadota; class Betaproteobacteria; order Burkholderiales; family Sphaerotilaceae; genus Roseateles; species Kinneretia aquatilis. The sequence goes on from NZ_POSP01000004.1 coordinate 321,472, forward strand.
ACCTGTATCGGCGGCGGCCCAGCCGGCCTGTATTTCGCTCTGCTGATGAAGCAGCAAGACCCCAGCCATGAGATCACCGTGCTGGAGCGCAACCGCCCCGGTGACACCTTCGGCTGGGGCGTGGTCTTCTCCGACCAGACCCTGGGCGCCATGCGCGAAGCCGATGCGCCCACGGCCGAGGCCATCCTGACCGCCTTCAACCACTGGGACGATATCGATGTGCACATCGCCGGCCGCAGCATGCGCTCGGGCGGCCATGGTTTTTGCGGCATCGGCCGCATGAAGCTGCTGAACATCCTGCAGTCGCGCTGTGCCGAGCTGGGTGTGAAGCTGGTCTACGAACACGAGGTGCAAGACGATGAAGGCGTGGATGCCGACCTCATCATCGCCTGTGACGGCCTGAACAGCCGCATCCGCCAGAAGTACAGCGCCACCTACCAGCCCGATATCGATCTGCGCCAATGCCGCTTTGTCTGGCTGGGCACGACCAAGCTCTTTGACGCCTTCACCTTCGATTTTCAGAAGACCGAACATGGCTGGTTCCAGGCCCATGCCTACAAGTTTGACGAGACGCACTCGACCTTCATTGTCGAGACGCCCGAGTCGGTCTGGCAGGCCGCCGGCCTGGAGGCCATGAGCAAGGAAGAGGGCATTGCCTTCTGCGAGCGCCTGTTCGCCAAGGTGCTGGACGGCCACTCGCTCATCAGCAATGCCTCGCATCTGCGCGGCTCGGCGCAGTGGATCCGGTTCCCACGCGTCGTCTGCAAGAACTGGGTGCACCACAACGGCCGTGCGCCGGTGGTGCTGATGGGCGATGCCGCCCACACCGCGCACTTCTCCATCGGCTCCGGCACCAAACTCGCGCTGGAAGATGCGATCGCCCTGGCTCGCGATATCGGCGACGCCGGCGGTGATCTGACCCGCGCCCTGGAGGTCTACCAGGCCAGCCGCAGCATCGAGGTGCTGCGCATCCAGAACGCCGCGCGCAACTCCACCGAATGGTTTGAGAACGTGGAGCGCCACGCCCATCTGGCGCCCGAGCAGTTTGCCTATTCCCTGTTGACCCGCTCGCAGCGCATCTCGCATGAGAACCTGCGCCAGCGCGATGCCGGCTATGTGGGTCGCTTCGAGGCCTGGCTGGCGGCGCAGAGTGGCCTGCCCGAGCAGGCCGTGCCGCCCATGTTCACGCCCTTCCGCCTGCGCGGGCTGACGCTGAAGAACCGCGTCGTGGTCTCGCCCATGGCGCAGTACTCCTGTGTCGACGGCGTCGTCGGCGACTACCACCTGATGCACCTGGGCGCCCGTGCCACCGGCGGCGCCGGCCTGGTCTTTGCCGAGATGACTTGCCCCTCGGCCGATGGCCGCATCACGCCGGGCTGCCCCGGCCTCTACACCGATCTGCAGGGCCTGGCCTGGCAGCGCATCGTTGACTTCGTGCATACGCACAGCAGCGCCAAGATCGCCATGCAGCTGGGCCACGCCGGCGCCAAGGGCTCGACCCGGCGCGGCTGGGAGGGCATCGACCAGCCGCTGGAAACCGGCAACTGGCCCCTGATCTCGGCCTCGCCCCAGCAGTACCTGGCCGGCGTGAGCCAGACCTCGCGCGCCATGGACCGCGCCGATATGGACCGGGTGCGTGGTGACTTTGTCGCCGCCGCCCGCCGCGCGGCCGCGGCCGGATTCGACTGGCTGGAGCTGCACTGCGCCCACGGCTATCTGCTCTCCAGCTTCCTCTCGCCGCTGACCAACCACCGCGAGGACGAGTACGGCGGTTCGCTGGAGAACCGCCTGCGCTACCCGCTCGAGGTCTTCCGCGCCCTGCGTGCGGTCTGGCCGGAGGATCGGCCCATGTCGGTGCGCATCTCGGCTCATGACTGGGTGCCCGGCGGCAACACGCCGGAAGACGCGGTGCTGATCGCGGCAGCCTTCAAGGCGGCCGGCGCCGACCTGATTGATGTGTCCTCGGGCCAGGTCAGCAAGCAGGAAAAGCCCACCTACGGCCGCATGTGGCAAACCCCGTTCTCGGAAAGCATCCGCAACCGCGTCGGCATCGCCACCATGGCCGTGGGTGCCATCTCCGAGGCCGACCATGTCAACAGCATCATCGCGGCCGGCCGGGCTGACCTCTGCGCCATCGCCCGCCCGCATCTGGCCAACCCGGCCTGGACGCTCAGCGAAGCGGCGCGCATCGGCTACCAAGCCGGGCCGGGCCTCGACTGGCCGCGCGCCTATCTCTCGGCCAAGCCGCAGCTGGAAAAAGAGTTCGAGCGCCAGCGCGCGCAGGCCTCGGCCAGCGCGGGCTTGAGCGCGCAAGAGCAGGCCAACAAGGCCTTGGGGGTCTGAGCCATGGCCGGCAACTTTCCGCCTCTGGTTCAGCAACCTTTGCAAGGCCTGCATGCCGTGGTCACCGGCGGTGGCAGCGGCATTGGCGCGGCCATTGCGCAAAGCCTGCTGCAGGCCGGCGCCCGCGTCACCTTGATGGGCCGCAACCACGAGCGCCTGCAGGTGCAGCAGCTGGCCCTGGCGGCTCTGGGTGAGGTGGGGTTTCAGATCGTTGATGTCGGGGATGAGGTCAGTGTGCAGCGCGGCTTCGCCGCCGCCACGGCGCTGGCGCCGGTGGACATCCTGGTCAACAACGCCGGCCAAGTGGAAACCGCGCCGATCTCGCGCACCTCGCTGGAGCTCTGGCAGCGCATGCTGCAGGTCAATCTGACCGGCACCTTTTTGTGCAGCCGTGAGGTCCTGCCGGTGATGACGGCGCGCGGCTTCGGCCGCATCATCAATGTGGCCAGCACCGCCGCGCTGACCGGTTATGCCTATGTGGCGGCCTACTGCGCCGCCAAGCATGGCGTGCTGGGCCTGACCCGCGCCATGGCCCAGGAGACGGCCAAGAAAGGCGTCACCGTCAACGCCGTCTGCCCCGGCTACACCGAGACCGACATCGTCGACCGCGCGGTGCAGACCATCATGCAAAAGACCGGCCGCAGCGCCGATGAAGCCCGCGCCGAGCTGGCGGCAGGCAACCCGCTAGGTCGCCTGATCCAGCCGCAGGAAGTGGCGGCCACCGTGCTTTGGCTGGCGCGGCGCGACAGCGCGGCCATCAACGGCCAGGCGATCTCGGTCTGCGGGGGCGAGCTGCCATGACAAGCATGACATGCGCCCTCGGTCCCGCCGAGCTGGACCCGGGCCTGGATCTGGGGCCGGACCTGGAATCGCGGGTGATCGACGACCACCACCAGGCGCTCAAGCTCTGGCTGCGCCTGCTGGCCTGCACCAACCGGGTGGAGGGGGTGATCCGCAAGCGCCTGAGCCAGGATTTCGCCACCACCTTGCCGCGCTTCGACCTGCTGGCCCAGCTGGAGCGCCACCCCGAAGGCCTGGCCATGCGCGAGCTCTCCCAGCGCCTGATGGTGACCGGCGGCAACATCACCGGCATCACCGACCAGCTCGAATCCGAAGGCCTGGTGGTGCGCGAGGCCCACCCCAGCGACCGGCGCTCCTTCACCGTCAAGCTCACGCCGCAAGGCCGGCGCCAGTTCAAGCGCATGGCGGCCACGCATGAGCAATGGGTGGTGGAGCTGCTGGGCGGTTGGTCGGCCGAGCAGAAGACGGAGCTCTACGGCTTGATGGCCGTCTTGAAAAATCATCTGGGTGCGCTGGATGCTGCCTCAGCGGCGACCACCGGGGCCACCAGCCCCGCGAGCAAGGAGAAAAAGAAATGACGGAACGCGCCATGAGCGAACACCTGCGCGAGGGCAACCGCCAAAGCCTGCAGGGCTACACGCCCCAGCACTTTGGCTGGGCCCAGCACGGCGATGTGGGCCTGATCACCCTGAACCGGCCCGAACGCAAGAACCCGCTGACCTTCGAGAGCTATGCCGAGCTGCGCGATCTGTTCCGCCGCCTGAGCTATGTCGATGAGGTGCGCGCCATCGTCGTGCAGGGCGCCGGCGACAACTTCTGCAGCGGCGGCGATGTGCACGAGATCATCGGCCCGCTGACCACCATGAGCATGCCCGACCTGCTGGCCTTCACACGCATGACGGGCGATCTGGTCAAGGCCATGCGCGCCTGCCCGCAGCCGGTGATCGCCGCCATCGACGGCGTCTGTGCCGGTGCCGGTGCCATCATGGCCATGGCCTCGGACCTGCGCGTCGGCACGGCGCGCAGCAAGACGGCCTTCCTGTTCACCCGCGTCGGCCTGGCCGGCTGCGATATGGGCGCCTGCTCCATCCTGCCGCGCATCGTCGGCCAGGGCCGCGCCTCGGACCTGCTCTACAGCGGCCGCAGCTTGGGCGGCGAGGAGGGCTTGAGCTGGGGCTTCATGAACCGCCTGGTCGCGCCCGAGCGCCTGCTGCCCGAGGCCCTGGAATGGGCGCAGCAGATTGCCGGCGGCCCGGCCTTTGCCCACGCCATGACCAAGAAGATGCTGCATCAGGAATGGGCCATGGGCGTGGACGAGGCCATCGAGTCCGAAGCCCAGGCCCAGGCCATCTGCATGATGACGCAGGATTTTCATCGCGCGTATCACGCCTTCGTGGCCAAGCAACGGCCTGAGTTTCAGGGGGATTGAGCGATGAGTGAATCGATGGCGAACCCCGTGCTCAAGCACCTGGAGTGGCCGTTCTTCGAGCCGCGCCACCGCGAGCTGGCGGCACAGCTGGACGCCTGGTGCGCCGAGTTTCTGCACAGCGGCCACGGTGCCGATGTGGATGCCGAGTGCATCAGCCTGGTGCGCGCACTGGGGCAGGGTGGCTGGCTGCGCCATGCGGTGGCCGGCACGGCGCTCGGTGGTGCGGCCGAGGTGATCGACACCCGTGCCATCTGCCTGCTGCGCGAGACCCTGGCTCGCTACAACGGCCTGGCCGATTTCGCCTTTGCCATGCAAGGCCTGGGCTCGGGTGCGATCTCGCTGGCGGGCACGCCCGAGCAAAGAGAGCGTTATCTGCCGGCCGTGGCGCGCGGCGAGAAGCTGGCGGCTTTTGCCCTGTCCGAGCCGCAGGCCGGCTCCGATGTGGCGGCCCTGCAGTGCAGTGCGCGGCTGGAGGGTGACAGCTATGTCTTGAACGGCGAAAAGACCTGGATTTCCAACGGGGGCATCGCCGACTTCTATGTGGTGTTTGCTCGCACCGGCGAAGCGGCCGGTTCGCGCGGCATCAGCGCCTTCATCGTCGATGCCGGCACGCCGGGCTTCGAGATTGCCGAGCGCATCGAGGTGATCGCGCCTCATCCGCTGGCGCGGCTGAAGTTCACAGACTGCCGCATCCCGGCCATTCAACGCATCGGCGCGCCGGCCGAAGGCTTCAAGATCGCCATGCGAACGCTCGACGTCTTCCGCACCTCGGTGGCCGCTGCCGCCCTGGGCTTTGCGCGACGCGGCCTGCAAGAGGGCCTGGCCCAGGCCAGGAGCCGGGCCATGTTCGGCGCCCATCTGGCCGATCTGCCCCTGGCCCAGGCCAAGCTGGCCGAGATGGCCTGCACCGTGGACAGCTCGGCCCTGCTGGTCTACCGCGCCGCCTGGCAGCGCGACCAGGGCCAGACGGTCACGCGCGAGGCCGCCATGGCCAAGCTCATGGCCACCGAGGGCGCGCAGCAGGTGATCGACGCCGCGCTGCAACTGCATGGCGGCCGCGGCGTGCGCAGCGGCGAAATCGTGGAATCGCTGTACCGGGAAATCCGTGCCCTGCGCATTTACGAGGGCGCGAGCGAGGTGCAGCAGCTGATCATCGGACGGGACTTGTTGAAATGAACGCTTCTGCCTCCAGCACTGCCATGGCCTACACCTCGCATCAGGACCGCTTTGCGTTTGAGCACCTGCCGCCGCGCGAGCAGTGGCCCGAGCTGATCTTCGAGCTGCCCGAGCTGCAGTTCCCCGAACGCCTGAACTGCGCGCATGAGCTGCTGGACGCCTGGGTCGAGCGCGGCCAGGGCGATCGCCTCTGTGTGCAAGGCTTTGGCGTTGACGGCCAGCCGCTGCGCTGGAGCTATGCGCAGCTGCAGGCCGAGGCCAACCGCATCGCCCATGTGCTGGTCGATGAGCTGGGTGTGGTGCCGGGCAACCGCGTGCTGCTGCGTGGTGCCAACACGCCGGCCATGGCGGCCTGCTGGTTCGCGGTGATGAAGGTGGGGGCCATCGCCGTGGCCACCATGCCCCTGCTGCGCGCGGTGGAGCTGGAACAGATCATCCAGAAAGCCGAGATCCGCCACGCCCTGTGCGACGAGCGCCTGGCCGAGGAGCTGAGCCTGGCGCGCGAGCGCTGCCCGGGTCTGACACAGGCCCTGCTCTTCCACAGCGCGGCGCCTGAAGGCTTGGAGGCGCGCGCCGCGGCCAAGCCGGCGCAGTTCAGCACCGTGGACACCGCCGCTGAGGACTGCTGCATCATCGCCTTCACTTCGGGCACCACCGGGCAGCCCAAAGGCACCATGCATTTCCACCGCGATGTGATGGCCATCTGTCGCTGCTGGCCGCCGCATCTGCTGCGCCCGCAGGCCGACGATGTCTTCATCGGCAGCCCGCCGCTGGCCTTCACCTTTGGCCTGGGCGGCCTGCTGCTGTTCCCGATGACGGTGGGCGCCTCGACCGTGCTGCTGGAAAAAGCCTCGCCCGAGGCCTTGCTGCCGGCCGTGGCCCGCTACGGCGCCAGCGTCATGTTCACCGCGCCCACCTCCTACCGGGTGATGGCCCCGCTGCTGGATCAGCATGATCTGAGCAGCCTGCGCAAATGCGTCAGCGCCGGCGAGGCCTTGCCCGCTGCCACGCGCCAGCTCTGGAAAGAAGCGACCCGCGGCCGCACGGCAGCGGGCGAGGGCGGCATCGAGCTGATCGACGGCATCGGTGCCACCGAGCTGCTGCATATTTTCATTTCGCACGACGAGGCCACGGCCCGGCCCGGTGCCACCGGTCGGCCGGTGCCGGGTTACCGCGCCTGTGTGCTGGGCGAGGAGGGTCAGGTCTTGCCTCCCGGTCAGGTGGGTCGTCTGGCCGTCAAGGGCCCGACCGGCTGCCGCTACCTGGCCGACGAGCGCCAGAAGAACTATGTGCTGAACGGCTGGAACCTGACCGGCGACGCCTACCTCGTCGATGAGAAGGGTTTCTTCGTCTACCAGGCGCGCACCGACGACATGATCATCTCCGGCGGCTACAACATCGCCGGCCCCGAGGTGGAAGCGGCCCTGTTGCTGCATCCGGCCGTGGCCGAGTGCGGGGTGGTGGGGCAGGCCGATGAAGAACGCGGCCAGATCGTCAAGGCCGTGGTGGTGCTGCGGCCCGGCTTCGAGGCCGGGCCCGAGCTGAGCAAGACCTTGCAGGATTTCGTCAAGGCCACCATCGCCCCCTACAAATACCCGCGCGCCATCGAGTTCCGCGAGCGCCTGCCGCGTACTGAGACCGGCAAGCTGCAACGCTTCCGCCTGCGCCAGCCCGCCTAGAGCTTGTGAATTTTCTACTGCGCGACTGCCATGCGTCGTTGGTCCGGTGCTCGGAATCCTCACGTACAGGAAGTACGTTCCGGGTCCTGCGCTCCGTCCGCCTAGCCTGACAGCCGCTCGCTACGAAAATTCCCAAGCTAACAGTTCCATTCCTCGTGTTGTGATTTGTTGATTGCCCCATTCACCCCCGCCCTGGAGACCCTTGCCATGAAGACCAAGCGCTCAATGATGAAGAAGCTCGTGCCCGCCGCCTTGAACTCAGCTGCGATGGCTTGCGTGTTGCTCGGCGCCAGCGGCTCCGCTTTGGCGGCCGACAAGGTCAAGGTCGGCCTGCTCAGCACCTTGTCCGGCCCCGGCGCTGGCCTGGGCGTGGACATCCGCGATGGCTTTCAGCTGGGGCTCAAGCATGCGGGTGGCAAGTTCGGCGGCCTGCCGGTCGAGCTGATCACGGCGGACGACCAGCAGAACCCCGAGGTCGCCAAGCAGACCTCGGACCGCCTGATCAAGCGTGACAAGGTCGACTTCATGACCGGCATCGTGTTTTCCAATCTGATGCTCGCCGTGGGCCCCAGCGTGTTCGAAAGCAAGACGCCTTACATCAGCGCCAATGCCGGCCCCTCGCAATACGCCGGTGAGCAGTGCAACCCCTATTTCTTCAACGTGGCCTGGCAGAACGACAACCTGCACGAGGCCGTGGGCAAGACGGTGATGGACAAGGGCTTCAAGAAGCTGGTGCTGCTGGCGCCGAACTACCCGGCCGGCAAGGATGCGCTGACCGGCTTCAAGCGCTTCTACAAGGGCGCGGTGGTCGAGGAGATCTACACCAAGCTCGGCCAGCTGGACTACGCCGCCGAGCTGGCGCAGGCGCGCGCCGCCAAGCCCGATGCCATGTACATCTTCCTGCCCGGCGGCATGGGCATCAACTTCATCAAGCAGTTTGTCGGCGCCGGCCTGTCCAAGGACGTGACCCTGTTCGGCCCCGGCTTCTCGGCCGACGAGGATGTGATCAAGGCCGTGGGCGAGCCCATGCTGGGCATGTTCAACAGCTCGCACTGGGCGCATGACATGGACAACGCCGCCAACAAGAAGTTCGTGGCGGACTTCCAGAAAGACTACGGCCGCCTGCCTTCGCTCTACGCCAGCCAGGGCTATGACGCGGCCTTGCTGATGAACGCCGCGGTGCGCGATGTGAAGGGCAAGATCGAAGACAAGGACGCGCTGCTCAAGGCCATCAAGGCCGCCAAGTTCGAGTCCGTGCGCGGCGCTTTCAAGTTCAACAACAACCAATACCCGATCCAGGACTACTACCTGCGCGTGATCGGCAAGGACGCCCAGGGCCGCGTCACCAACAAGACCCTGGGCAAGATCTTCAGCAACCATGCGGATGCCTACGCGGCGTCGTGCAAGATGAAGTGAGATGCAAGTGAACAGGTGAACAGGTGAACAGGTGAACAGGTGAAGCGGGCGCATCGGGACTTGGCGGCGTGGCAGGAGGCCATGAATTTGGTCGCCGCCGTGTACGCCTCGACCGAGTGCTTGCCGAAAGAAGAACGCTACGGTTTGGTCGGGCAAATGCGCCGCGCTGCTGTTTCGATTCCTTCCAATATTGCTGAAGGTGCCGCCAAGGGCAGCACACGCGAGTTGTTCCGGTCTTTGAACATCGCCAGCGGATCTCTAGCAGAACTCGATACGCAGCTTGATCTTGCCGAGCGATTGTTTGACTTGGATGTCGCCACAACCCGCGCTCAACTCGACCGTGTTCACAAACTCTTGACTGCGCTCTTATCGTCCATCCGCGCCAAGCTGAACCCACCCGAAACCTGAGCCCCATTCACCCGTTCACCTGTTCACCTGTTCACCTGTTCACCAGTACCTCCCCACCCATGTCCCCCATCCTCCTCGCAGAACAAGCCCTCAACGGCCTGCAGTTCGGACTCATGCTGTTTTTGCTGGCCGCCGGGCTGACCCTGGTGTTCGGCATCATGGACATGATCAATCTGGCCCATGGCTCGCTGTACATGGTGGGCGCCTATCTGGCGGCTGCCGTGGCGCAGGCCACGGGTTCCTTCGGCCTGGCGGTGCTGGGTTCGCTCTTGGGCACGGCGGTGTTCGGCATGCTGCTTGAGATGAGCGTGCTGCGCCGGCTCTATGCGCGCGACCATCTGTCCCAGGTGCTGGCGACCTTTGCCCTGATCCTGATCTGCAACGAGGGCGTGCGCATGATCTGGGGCGAGCAGCCGGTGATGCTGAACACGCCGGCTGCTCTGTCCGGGCCGGTGGAGCTGCTGCCGGGCCTCTACTACCCGGCTTACCGCCTGCTCATCATCGGCGTCGGCTTGGCGGTCGCGCTGTTGCTCTACGTGCTGGTGACGCGCAGCCGCATCGGCATGTGGGTGCGGGCCGGGGCCTCGAACCGGCCCATGGCCACGGCCTTGGGCGTGAACATCCGCTGGTTGTTCACGGCGGTGTTCGGCTTCGGCGCGGCGCTGTGCGCGCTGGCCGGCTCGCTGCTGGGCCCGTTGCTGGCGGTGCAGGTGGGCATGGGCGAGAGCATCCTGATCCTGGCCTTTGTGGTGGTGGTGATCGGCGGCATCGGCTCCATCCGCGGCGCCCTGGTCGGCGCGCTCTTGGTGGGCGTGGTGGACACCTGCAGCCGCAGCCTGCTGCCTGCCGCCTTGCGCCAACTGGCCTCGCCCGAACTGGCCGCCAATCTGGGCCCGGCGCTGGCCTCCATCCTGATTTACGTCTTGATGGCGGCCGTGCTGTTCTGGAAACCGCAGGGCCTGTTCCCTGCGCGTGGTTGAGATGCGATGCGGACCCACGAACACACATCCATGAAGCACAACAGCACCGACACCGCAGCGCCCGCGCTCAGCCGGCTGGACCATCGTGGCTTCGGGCTCTGGGCCTGGCCGTTGCTGGCGGCCCTGGCCGCCTTGCCGCCCTTGCTCACAGCCCTGGGCCTGGAGTTCTACACCGGCGTGGCCAGCCGCGCGCTGATCTTTGTGATCGCAGCGTCCAGCCTGAACCTGATCCTCGGTTTCGGCGGCATGGTCAGCTTTGGCCATGCGGCCTTTGTGGGCCTGGGTGCGTACACCGTGGGCATCTTGATGGACGCGGGCATCAGCTCGGCCTGGATCGCCTGGCCGGTGGCCATGTTGGTCAGCGGCCTGGCGGCGGGCTTGATTGGCGCCATCAGCCTGCGCACACGCGGGGTCTACTTCATCATGATCACGCTGGCCTTTGCGCAGATGTTCTATTACCTGGCCGTGTCCTTGAAGGCCTACGGCGGCGAGGACGGCTTGCCGCTGCTGCAGCGCTCGCAGCTCAGCGGCCTGGTCAATTTGCAGAACGATGCGCAGATGTACTGGCTGCTGCTGGCCTTGGCGGCGGCGGTGATGTGGGGCTTGCAGCGCCTGATCAACTCGCCCTTTGGCCACCTGCTGCAGGGCATCAAGGAGAACGAGGCGCGCATGCATGCCCTGGGCGCGCGGGTGTTCGCCCTGCAGTGGCAGGCCTTTGTGCTGGCGGGGGCGATCGCCGGCCTGGCCGGTGCGCTGCTGGCGAACCTGAGCGGCCTGGTCACGCCGCACACCTTGCACTGGTCGCAGTCGGGCCAGCTGATGATCATGGTCATCATCGGCGGCGCCGGCTCGCTCTGGGGCGGGGCCCTGGGTGCCGTGGTGCTCTTGCTGCTGGAGGAACTGCTCAGCGGCTACACCTTGCATTGGCAGATGGTCCTGGGCCTGTTGCTGCTGGCCGTGGTGATGCTGGCGCCGCAAGGCCTGGCCGGCTTGGCCGCGCGCTGGAGGGCACGGGCATGAGCGCGGCACTTCAGAACACCGGGCCCATGCTGCAGGTTGAGCGCCTGTGCAAGCGCTTCGGCGCCCTGGCCGCCACGGACGAGGCCAGCTTTGCCCTGCACCGCGGCGAGATCCATGCCTTGATCGGCCCCAATGGCGCCGGCAAGACCACGCTGATCCACCAGCTCTCGGGCGCGCTGCGGCCGGACAGCGGCCGGGTGCTGCTCGATGGGCAAGACCTGACCCCGCTGGGCATGGCCGGCCGCGTTGCCGCCGGCCTGGTGCGCTCCTTCCAGATCACCAGCATCTTCAAACGCCTGAGCGTGCGCGACAACATCGCCCTGGGCTTGCAGGCGCGTCGGCCCGGCTTGCCCAATCTCTGGCGCCGGGCCTCGGCCGAGCGGGCCTTGCAGGAGCAGGCTGAAGCTTTGCTGGAGCTGTGCGGCCTGGCGGCTCGGGCCGACGAACTGGCGGGCAGCCTGGCCCATGGCGAGCAGCGGCAGCTGGAGGTGGGCCTGGCCCTGGCGGCGCAGCCGCGCCTGCTGTTGCTGGACGAGCCCATGGCCGGCATGGGCCCCGATGAATCCGAGCGCATGGTGCTGCTGCTGCAGCGCCTGCGCGCCGAGCAAGGCCTGACCTTGCTGCTGGTGGAGCATGACATGGACGCGGTGTTCCGCCTGGCCGACCGCATCTCTACCCTGGTGTTCGGCCGCATCATCGCCAGCGGCACGCCGCAGGAGATTCGCGAGCACCCCGAGGTGCGCCGCGCCTATCTGGGCGACGAGGCCAGTGACGAAATGGAGGCCGCGCTGTGAGCACAGGAACTGGCGTGCAAAGCTCGGGCGGCGAAGCGCTCTTGGAAGTGAGTGGTCTGCAGGCCGCTTACGGCAGCAGCCAGGTGCTGTTCGGCCTGGATCTGCGTTTGCAGGCCGGCGAGGTGCTGACCCTGCTGGGCCGCAATGGCATGGGCAAGAGCACCACACTGCGCTGCTTGTGCGGCTGGATGGCGCCCACGGCCGGGCGCATTCGCTTCTGTGGCGAAGACGTGTCCGGCTGGTCGGCCGACCGCATCGCCCGCCTGGGCCTGGGCCTGGTGCCGGAAGGGCGGCAGATCTTCCCCAACCTCAGCGTGCGCGAGAACCTGACGGCCTTTGCCGCCAACCGCTGCGCCGCGCGCGAACCCTGGACCGAGGAGCGGGTGTTCCAGCTGTTCCCGCGCCTGCAAGAGCGCGCCGCCAATATGGGCAACCAGCTCTCGGGCGGCGAGCAGCAGATGCTGGCGATTGCCCGCGCCCTGATGGGCAACCCGCGCCTCTTGGTGCTGGACGAGGCCAGCGAGGGCCTGGCGCCCCTGGTGCGCGAGGAGATCTGGCGCTGCCTCGACCATTTGCGTGCGGCGGGTCAGACGATTCTGGTGGTGGACAAATACGTGCGGCGCCTGATCCGCTTGGCCGACCGGCACCACATCCTGGAGCGCGGCCGCATGGTCTGGTCGGGCGACTCGGCCGAGCTGGCCGCGCAGCCCGAGCTCTGGCAGCGTTATCTGGGGGTGTGATTGGTGAGCACGAATATGAACGCAAACATGAATCTCAGCGAGCCCGCGCCCCGCTGGGTGTTCGAGCGCCGCGAGCGGGTGCGTTTCGGCCATTGCGACCCGGCCGGCATCGTCTTCTACCCGCGCTATTTCGAGATGCTCAACGCCTTGATCGAAGACTGGGTCAGCGAGGGCCTGGGCGTCGATTTTTCGCAGCTGCTGGGCCCTCGCCGCGTGGGCCTGCCGACCGTGCACCTGGAGACCGATTTCCGGCGCATCAGCCGCATGGGCGACACTCTGATCCAGCGCATCGCCATCGCCCGGCTGGGCCGCAGCTCGCTGGGGCTGACGGTGCATTTTGAGGGGGAGGGCGATGAGGGCAGGGCGCCTGAGTCGAGTGAGCCCCATCCTGGCCCTCGCGTGGTGTTTCAGCAGGTGCTGGTCTGCACCTCGCTGGACAGCCACCGCCCCCAAGCCTTTCCCGACGATTTGCGCGCAGCCTTGCAAGCAGCGCTTGACCGGCCTGCCCCGCAGGCCCGAGGAGTGAGTTCCCCATGAGCAGTACCCCCCAAGGCTCGATTGCCGATCACAAACAAATCCTGCAACCGGCCGGCTGGGCCGCGCCACGCGGCTATGCCAATGGCGTGGCGGCCACGGGTCGCCAGGTCTTTGTGGCCGGCCAGATCGGCTGGAACGCGCAGTGCCAGTTCGAGAGCGATGACTTCATCGCCCAGGTGCGCCAGTCGCTGATCAACATCAAGGCCGTGCTGGCCGAAGCCGGCGCCACCCCTGCCCACATCACCCGCATGACCTGGTACCTGCTGGACAAGCGCGAATACCTGGCCCGTGGCCGCGAGGTGGGCCAGGCCTACCGCGAGGTGCTGGGGCATGAGTACCAGATCGCCATGTCGGCGGTGCAGGTGGCGGGTCTGATGGAAGACCGGGCCAAGGTCGAGATCGAGGTCACCGCCGTCATACCTTGAACGCCAACCCGGACTTTGCGCTGCCTCAGCCGGGCTGAGCTGCCTGCTGGTTACAGTGGCGTTACGAAGTGGCGATTGGTCCGAGAGCCTGGACCCCAGGCCGCGATGAGATCCACAAGCGCGGCTGGTGCCAAGCAGCCGCACTTTCAGAGACCACGAACGAAGAAAACAGATCGAGAGACACACCATGAGCAAAAGCAACAAGGCACCTTCTCCTTCATTCCACTGGGACGACCCCCTGCTGCTGAACGAGCAGCTCAGTGACGACGAGCGCATGGTGCGCGACGCCGCGGCGGCCTACTGCCAGGAGCGGCTGGCGCCGCGCGTGCTCGAGGCCTTCCGCCATGAGCGCACCGATCTGGCCATCTTCCGCGAGATGGGCGAAATCGGCCTCTTGGGCCCTACCATCGCGCCCGAGTACGGCGGCCCGGGCCTCAACTACGTGGCCTACGGCCTGATCGCCCGCGAGGTGGAGCGCGTGGATTCGGGCTACCGCTCGATGATGAGCGTGCAGAGCTCGCTGGTCATGGTGCCGATCAACGACTTCGGCAACGAAGCCACCAAGCAGAAATACCTGCCCAAGCTGGCCACCGGCGAATGGATCGGCTGTTTCGGCCTGACCGAACCCAACCACGGCTCCGACCCCGGCTCCATGGTCACCCGTGCCAAGAAGGTGGACGGCGGCTACAGCCTCACCGGCTCCAAGATGTGGATCACCAACAGCCCGGTGGCCGATGTCTTCGTGGTCTGGGCCAAGGACGATGAGGGTGCCATCCGCGGCTTCGTGCTGGAGAAGGGCTGGAAGGGCCTGAGCGCCCCGGCCATCCACGGCAAGGTGGGCCTGCGTGCGTCCATCACCGGCGAAATCGTCATGGACGGCGTGTTCTGCCCGGAAGAAAACGCATTCCCCGAAGTGCGCGGCCTGAAAGGCCCGTTTACCTGCCTGAACAGCGCCCGCTACGGCATCGCCTGGGGCGCGCTGGGCGCGGCCGAAGACTGCTGGCACACCGCCCGCCAGTACGTGCTGGACCGCCAGCAATTCGGCAAGCCCCTGGCCGCCAACCAGCTGATCCAGAAGAAGCTGGCCGATATGCAGACCGAGATCACCCTGGGCCTGCAAGGCTGCTTGCGCCTGGGCCGCATGAAGGACGAAGGCACGGCGGCGGTGGAGATCACCTCCATCATGAAGCGCAACAGCTGCGGCAAGAGCCTGGACATCGCCCGCATGGCCCGTGACATGCTGGGCGGCAACGGCATCAGCGATGAATTCGGCATCGCCCGCCATCTGGTGAACCTGGAGGTGGTCAACACCTATGAAGGCACCCACGACATCCATGCGCTGATCCTGGGCCGGGCGCAGACGGGGATTGCGGCGTTCTGAAGCCTGCGCCTGCGTGGCTTGCGATCTGGCTGGGCTGCGCGATCACACAGCTTGTCGAGCTGCGCCCGCTGCGGTTCGCGGCTGTTTCAGTGCAGCAGGGCAAACTGGTCGTGTCCGATGCCCCTGTGTAGGTTGGACCGCAGTACCACTCTGTAGAGTGGCTGCGGCTCCCGCAGCTGGCGTGGCAGGCAGTCCATCGGGCTGCGCACGGCGCCCCCTCCCAGCTTGAGCACATGGGTGTAGATCATGGTGGTGGCCACGTCCGCGTGCCCCAGCAACTCTTGCACCGTGCGGATGTCGTAGCCGGTTTGCAGCAAATGCGTTGCGAAGCAATGGCGCAGGGTGTGCGGTGTGGCGGGCTTGCTGATGCGGGCGGCTTTGATTGCTCGCTTGAAGGCGCGCTGAAAGGTCTCGGCATACAGGTGGTGGCGCCGGATCACGCCGCTGCGGGGATCGGTGGACAGTTGCGCTTGCGGAAAGACCCAGAACCAGGCCCAGCTGCTGCCGGCGCGCGGGTACTTGCGCTCCAGGGCGTAGGGCAAATCCACGCCGGCCTGCCCGGCTTCCACATCGCCCCACCAGATGGGCCGAATGCGGGCCAGTTGATCGCGCAGCGCCGCAGCCAGTGAGGTCGGCAGCATGACCACCCGGTCCTTGGCACCTTTGCCCTGACGCACGTAGATCGCGCCTTGGGCGAAATCCAGATCCTTGACCCGCAGGCCCAGCGCCTCGGAAATGCGCATGCCCGTGCCATACAAAAGCTGGGCCAGGAGTTGATGTTCGCCCTCCATGGCCTGCAGCACCGAGGAGACTTCACCCATGCTCAGCACCACCGGCAAGCGTCGTTTGGGCACAGGCCGGCCAATGTCTTTCATCCAGGGCAGTTGCAGGCCCAAGACCTGCCCGTAGAGAAAGAGCAGGGCGGACAGTGCCTGTCGGTGGCTGGAGGGTGCCAAACCGCGATCTGAAGCCAGATGCGTCAGGTAGGCCTCCACCTCCGCCCCACCCATCTCGCGGGGATGCCGCATCCCATGGAAGCGGATGAAGGCGCGCGACCAGTACACATATGCCTGTTCGGTGCTGCGGCTGTAATGGAGCAAACGCACCCGTTCGCGCAACTGATCGAGCAGTTTGATGGGGCGAGGCATTGGCGTAGCCGGATGCTCCGCCGCTGCGGGTTGTTGTGGCTGCGGCCTCAGTTCGGGCGCCTGGGACGGCAACGGCAAACCAGGTCCTGCGAGGGCGTCTGAATGCTCGGCGTCTGACCATGGAGGCGGACGCAACAACCCGCGATTTGATGGCAACATGCTGACCTGCCTCACTCCTGACGGCACCGCGCGAACCGGTCAGGCACTTTGTAAGCAGCGCGGCTTTTGTCATGAAATTTAATACTGTATGAAAAAACAGTCAATCGATGAAAAAAGTCAGCGCCGACAAGCCCTTGCGCGGCCGTTCTGCCCTACGGTTATTGCGACACCAGCCGTGATAAGCGGCGGGTGGGTGCGATATACAACACGTTAAGCATCAGATGCGGCAGTTGAGCGTCCAGCAGCAAAATCTTGCGACCGAGGAAGGTATTCGGCGGGAGGTGACCTATTGGCGCACTCACCCGCTGCCTCGGGCTCTCGTTGAAGTGGCGTCGGCGCGAGGCGTCGACTGCAAGTCCGCCATCATGCTAAAACTCGAGATTGACTTTCCGGGTATGCCGAGGTTGTTTGGGACCTTGGTTACTGCGGAAGGAAAGTTCGTGGATTTCGAAATAGAAACCGACGAGAGCCACTCTCAAGTCGAGGACGTAGCGGTTTGGATGGACTCGACGGATGAACAGGATTTCGGCTTGCACAATCGCGGCACGGGAGTAGGTGCCGGCGCTCTTGCCCTGAAAGTACTGCGCGAGATCAATGCTGATGCTTAACCTCTCATTGCAGCGGACCTGCGCCAGCTACGCTGGCTGGTCCGCTGAATTCAAACGTTAGGCAAAACATGAGCACTTTTGCGTTTTCCGAAAACTGGATAGAGACTTCATGGAGGGAAATGGGGCAGCAATTCTGCAAAGAGAAAATCCCAGCCGCTCGTTATGCCAAGCTTGCGGTTGACGATCTCGCGTTCCCCATTAAGAACAAACCATCCCAAACTTGGATGCTTGATTCTGGCAAACTTTTGTCTTCGTCTACCGAAATTAGAATCACAAGAATTCCGTTCATCGCATTTTCCATTGATGAAGACGCAAATACGCTAAACATCCAAGTTCACTGGGCGCCTAGATGCGGTTATGGCTTTGAAGTTCAATTTGATCAATCTGGGTTGGTTATAAGTCAAAAAATGCGTTGGGTTTCGTAGTGAAAACATTGCCTAACAACTCCATCGAGTTCATGCTTGCTTTCAGCAAGCATCGGACGTCGCTACGCGACGCCGCTCATGTCGAACGTTAAACATGAACAACCGCCGCATTGCATTTGCGCTGGCATTGACGACGGCAGTCGGGGCTGGAACGGCTAATGCGGTCCCTGAGGGTTGGCTGCAGTACTGCTTCTGGGGTACAGCGCTGGCGGTCCTGGTTTTCGGGTCTTTGGCTGCGGCAAGCGCTCGGGAGGTGGCTGAGTCGAATACCGGCCCTGCAGCCAGGCTCCTCCTGTGGCTCGTGATCGGAACTGATCGGCCGGCAGCGCACATCAAGGACATGGGAGCACTAGTGTGCTTCTATGGAGCCGTGGCGTTCCTGGCTGGTTTGACGCTTGGAGCCTTTGGAGCAGTCCATGTTTAACCTGTCGCTCAACCAGACCCGCAACGGCACGCCGCCTTCGGGCCTCATTTCATTCTGGCCCTGCGGCGCCCTGCCGTCGCGGGCCGGTTAGCTCGAACGTTGGGCAGCATGAACATGCACGTGGCGAATTCTGCAGATTCATGGCTGGACCTAGTGGGTTCTGCTACTGCTGTGCTCGGCCCATCGAGAGGGCACATACCGGACCTCGGTGCTTTCCGTATCGCATACATGCACCTAACTCCCGCGCACTTGTGGCTCTACGGATCCGTCACGGGTCTCCCATCGGGCATCGGGTACGGGAATGCAAGTGCGAGCGTGGAGAAATTCAATCTGGCGCTTGATGTCTCCCTAAAGCGGTTGATCAAGATTTCTGGGCAGCCCGAGCTCGATTCCGAACTCGATGATTCGATGCACAGCTTCCAGTTGGCAAAGCCTGTCGCCGTTAACATTCGCCAAGTCGATGAATTGGTCTGGCCCGATGCACAACATCGCGTGCTCCACATTACTGGAGAGTCCTCGCACTTTGGTTTCGAGCTCTTCGCAAACTTTGTCAGTGCATTCGGCGGCAAGCATGCGAAGACCCGATTTCTTCAATCGTTGTCTGTTCGAGACTAAGTAGCTGCCCAACCCTTCATTGCAGCCGACCTGCGCCAGCTCCGCTGGCTAGTCGGCTGAATTCAAACGTTGGGCAGCATGAACATGCACGTGGCGAATTCTGCAGATTCATGGCTGGACCTAGTGGGTTCTGCTACTGCTGTGCTCGGCCCATCGAGAGGGCACATACCGGACCTCGGTGCTTTCCGTATCGCATACATGCACCTAACTCCCGCGCACTTGTGGCTCTACGGATCCGTCACGGGTCTCCCATCTGGCATCGGGTACGGGAATGCAAGTGCGAGCGTGGAGAAATTCAATCTGGCGCTTGATGTCTCCCTAAAGCGGTTGATCAAGATTTCTGGGCAGCCCGAGCTCGATTCCGAACTCGATGATTCGATGCACAGCTTCCAGTTGGCAAAGCCTGTCGTCGTTAACATTCGTCAAGTCGATGAATTGGTCTGGCCCGATGCACAACATCGCGTGCTCCACATTACTGGAGAGTCCTCGCACTTTGGTTTCGAGCTCTTCGCAAACTTTGTCAGTGCATTCGGCGGCAAGCATGCGAAGACCCGATTTCTTCAATCGTTGTCTGTTCGAGACTAAGTAGCTGCCCAACCCTTCATTGCAGCCGACCTGCGCCAGCTCCGCTGGCTAGTCGGCTGAATTCAAACGCTATGCAGCAGGCTAAGATATCTTCGACGATCCGTTCTGGGTTGCGCGTTCGCGGCGATCACGCGGCGAAACGGGCCGAGGCTTTCTCGTGTTCGGGCTGGGCGCAAGCAGCCCCAGCTTTTGGTCGCCGTGATCTTGCCGGTTCAAACCAAGCTAGTCGTTCGCTTTCCCCGGATCGCCGCCTGCCGCATGGCACCGACGCAGCCTGTCGCCTCAGCCGACTGCCGCGTGGGTACAGCTTCGGTATGCTTTCGGCCACTTCCATCGCAGTGCCTCCGAAGGTGGCTCTGCATAGCCGGTCGTTGCAGCGGACCGCCTGCGGCGTCCGCTGACCTTTACGTTAGGCCTCACACGACACGTTTGATTCATGCATTCCGCACCCTCACCAGTCACGCCCACGCTGCCTCCGGTTCAATCGACGACGATCAGGATCGCGGGGAATGGCGTTGTTCTGCTGTGCTGCATGCTCCTTCTGTTGGGTGCTTTCTTCTTTGGAATAGCCTCGTGTGGAGGATATGTCTGGCACAAGGAGCTTTTTCGTGTCGTGAGCATCGCGATGTGGCTGCTCGCCGTCCTAGTTCCAAGTACGCTGCTGTCCTCGTGGAAGAGGAAACTGGGCTTTGCTGCCGCTATGCCAGTAGCCTATGCCGTCTTTGAGTCGGCCGTATCGACCTTCTATCCTGGTCCGCCTGCTTCGATTGCTGAGTTCGGTGAGTTTTTCTTGCAGGCAATGGAGTACGGACCATGCAGGTGAGGCCTAACCGGTTACAGGGACTTCCCACCGCGTCAACACCGTCTCATTGAATCCCCCCGCAAGACCTGACCCCGATTGATCTGGATTGCACACGCCGACTCGGACGAAGGGCTGAACAGAGAACAGACTGCCACTCTACAGACGGCCTTGTTGCAGTCGCTGGCAGGTGCCCTGGCGCTGCGGACCCAGATACGAACCGCTCAGCAGGGCTCCATTCCATTCGCGTGGACTGGGTCCGAAGACCGCGCGCCACCACTGGTTAGTCGAGCTTGCCTGCTGCCGGTCTGACCTGTCAGTGCATCTTCTGTGTGTCGTCGTGCATGGAAGTTGGAGACTCAGCTCGGCATGGTGGCGCCGGGCTTGAGGCTGATGTGATGGGGATCGAAGCGCTCGCCGCGGGTCATGACGGCCCAGAGGATGCGGGCGTTCTTGTTGGCCAGGGCGACGACCGCCTTCTGCCAGCCCGAGCGCTCCTTGAGGGCCAAGACCCAACGCGAGATCGGATCGCTACGCGTGTGGGCGGTGTTGACCACGGATTTGGCGCCCTGGATCAGCAAGGTCCTCAGATAGGCATCGCCGCGCTTGGTGATGGTGCCCAGGTGAGGCTTGCCACCGCTGGAGTGCTGCTTGGGCACTAGACCCAGCCAGGCGCTGAACTGGGCTCCACTCTTGAATTGTCTGAAGTCCCCGACTGTGGCGACGGCCGCTGATGCGCCAACGGGGCCGATGCCCATGAGCTGCCCGGCGCGACGCACCTCCGGGTTCTCCTGCTCATGCGCGGCCAGTCGCTCGTCGCACCAGGCTAGGTGCTCGTCCAGCTCACGCCACTGCGCCTGCGCCCGGCGAAGCGTCATGCGGGCCAAGCCATTCATCTCGTTGGCGCCGTCCTCCAGCAGCTCGTCCAGCACCAGGCGCAGGGCTCTGGATCCATTGGGCACGGCGACACCGAACTCCAGCAGCAGGCCGCGAATGCGATTGATGCAGGCCGTGCGGTCCGCCTTGAGGCCTTCGCGCAAGCGATGCACGCACAGCAAGCTCTGCTGCTCGACGCTCTTGACCGGAACAAAGCGCATGTGAGGGCGGCTCGCCGCCTCGCAGATGGCCGCAGCGTCGTTGGCGTCGTTCTTGCCGCAGTGGCCCTCGGCGCGATAGGGGGCGGCCAGGTGAGCCGAGATGATGCGAGCATCCAGCCCCATCGCGCGCAGGGCCCGGGCCCAGTGATGTGCGCTGGAGCTGACCTCCATCACCACCATGCAGCCGACCTGCAACAGCGCACACCAAGCCAGGAACTTGTCGCGGGCCAGCGCCCGGTTCGTCAGCACGCGGCCACCGCCGTCAACGGCGTGCACTTGGATGACTCGCTTAGAGAGATCCACGCCTACGCGCACCGCTGGAACTTGGGTATTCTTGTCCATGGACTTCCCCTTTCGAAATGGCTGCAGATTGATGACCAACACCACCAATCTTGGCGCCTTGACGCCGTTGCCTGAAGGTGGGAAGTCCCTTCGCATTCCGCTCGAGTGGACCTCCGCCAGCTGGCCGCGCTGCGCTGCCTGCATATTTTCAGCTCCGCGCGGCCAGCTGGCTGCGGCCCCTCAGCTCGAACGTTAGAGATCACATGCCGCGCACTTGGCCAACCGTCAGCTACTTCAACTCAGGCACTGCCGCGGCCAGAGAGGTGATGGGCGAGCTTGAGCTGCTCGATCGCAAGAACTGGTACGAACTCTATCGCCGGATCGAAGATGGAACACACTGGCGGCTTGACACTGAAGACAAGTTTCAGCAGCGCTACCTCGTCCAAATTGATGACACTGGCAGCTGGGATTCATTCGACTCTTCCGCGCTCGAAAAGGAGCTTCTACTGGAGCGCCGTGGCGGCGTCGGGGCCGAAGAATGTATCTGTGCTGGTTGCTCGGCCCCGGTGCTTCTTAAGTCGGCCTTTTGTCTCAATCACACCTATGAGCGCGGGGTGCGAAAGTGAACTCTAACCATTCGCTCGAGCCGACTCGCGTCGGCGGGCCGCCGCTCGCGGCTCAGCTTCAACGTTAGGTCTCACCGTCACCATGTCCTACCAGTTCTCTGGGTTCCTCGTTGCGATGCCACTACGCCGCCCGGTTGAATTGCCGGCGGGTGCAGTGTGGCGAGAGATTTCGCTCCCGTTCCGCGGCATTGGCGTTCTGCTTCCGCATACGATCGGCGAGATCCTCAAGGCCGACCAAATCGCAGACTTTGCCCGCTATCTTGGAATTGCAAACGGCGCCCCCTGGCTGTTCATGCAGTACGACACTTGGGGCGGCGAGATTGACTTCGTTTTTGGCATGGGCGCCACATCTGCGGGAGCGTTCGGTCCGGTTGAAGAGTCCGCGCGGGGTCAAGTCGAAGCTGTATACCTAGATCTCATGGCTCGGCTTGGTGTTGGTGCCGATGATGCTCTTGCGTTTAAACCCTTTGAGCGTGGCTACTGGGGCGAGCAATGAGACCTAACCCATCGCTCAACCGGATCCGCGACGGCATGCCGCTTTCGGGCCTCATTTCATTCTGGCCCTGCAGCGCCATGCCGTCGCGGGCCGGTTAGCTCAAACGTTAGGCCGCACAAGAACGCGATCCTTGCCTATGACCCAAGAATCCTTGCGCCACGAGCGTTGCTGGCTCAATCCGCTACGACTCATAGTCACAGCTTTCGCAGTCGTTCTGAGCCTGCTTTCTGCTTCCTGTGGCGAAAGTAAGCCGGTTAAATCGTCCGCTCTTCACGTCGACTCTGAAGGCAGGTACACGCTGGACGGAACGAAGGTCGAGCCCTCAAACCTGAAAGACGCGCTTAGTTCTCTAGGTAAGTCCGGAAACACCGTCGAGCTTCGCATTCACACCAGAGCCAACAGTAACTATCAGGCGGTCGGACGCGCAGTACAGGCAGCTCAGGAAGCCCGCATAGACATAGTTGTCTTCGTTGAGGAGCCACTCAAGTGAAGCTATCAAGCGCGGTGCGGCCTAACCCTTCAATCGAGATGACAAACACCGGCAAGCCGGTGTTTGCCTCTCATCTCAAACGTTAGGCCTCGCCGTGCCGACGCTCTTCAAGTACCTGCCTTCCAAATTCCTAGACGCATTCGTAGGTCAGGGCGAGATCCTTTTCCGCTCTCTTTCCTACTTTCGCAACTACGAAGAGATCAAGGTTCGGGGCGATAGACATGAAGGACGACGGTTGTACCAGCCGTCGCAAGGCCTGGAGATCACCAAAGTCGATACGGGCGAAAAGTCCCTTCTCCCTTGGGCATTCGAGTCCAGCGTCAAAGATCGAGAGATCTTTGTCTTCTGCCTAAGTACAAAGTTCTCGGAGGGCTTGGCCAAGGAATTCGGGGCTGATGCATGCGTCTCGATCCACGATCCCGTCGCACTCATTGCCCGCATAAGAGCTGCTCTAACGCTTCGCAGATGGGTAAAGCATGCTCGCCTGCTGCATCAGCCGGTGGACTACTACTCTCCGAGTGAAGCCCCGTTGGCGGAGTGGGCAGTGCCAGAGCGAATGGTTATGCGGAAGACAACCGAATACAGCTATCAAAACGAGTACCGTCTCGCCTTTGCCCGTGGAAACGCACTGCAAGTAAACAACGTCGACGCGTTGATAGCGGCAACTCCGGGATCCTCCGAGCCAACGCTAACGAGCCATCCTGAACAGAAACTCCGAGTTGGAAGCCTAGCGAGAATATGCACAGTTCAAACATTCGCCTAGCGAGGCCTAACCCTTCCATCGAGAGGGACGCCCAAAGGCTAGCGCCTTTGGTCGCCCCTCATGTCAAACGTTGGGCGTCAACAGATGCACATCACTGAACTCGAACCGCTGCGGAAGAAGGTCATAGTCCTTCGCGGGAATACTTCCACCCGCGACATCGCTGCCTTCGTCGAGGAACTCGTTGAGCGGGCCAATACGCCAGCAATGGCTCAAAGTGCCTGCGACAGAGTCATCAGCATGTGTAACCCAAAGGCTTGGGGCGACAGGCTTGTCGAAGGGTTTGGTGATGATTTCCTTGCTTGGCAATCGTTCTTGGGCGAACTCAGTGATCTTGCCAAGCAGTGCGGGCAAGCCATCTACGACAACAGGCATAGGGCATAGTGAATCGCCCCGGGTTTTGAGGAGGCTCCAACTCTGGAGAATGGAGCCATGAAGAAGTCCCCGAAGTTTTCGCCCGAGGTGCGTGAGCGTGCCGTGCGCATGGTGCTGGAGCACCGAGCAGAACATCCGTCGCAGTGGGCGGCCATCGAATCCATCGCCGACAAGATCGGCTGCGTGCCGCAGACCTTGCACACCTGGGTCAAGCAGCACGAGGTCGATGCCGGCCAGCGAGACGGTGTCTCGACTGCGGAGGCTCAGCGCATCAAGGAACTGGAACGAGAGGTGCGCGAGCTGCGCAAGGCCAACGAGATTCTGAAGCTGGCCAGCGCGTTTTTCGCCCAGGCGGAGCTCGACCGCCGCATCAAGTCCTGAAGGCGTTCATCGACCAGCACCGCCAGCAGCTTGGGGTCGAGCCGATCTGCCGCGTCCTGCAGATTGCCCCATCGGCTTACTGGCGCCACGTCGCTTGTCAGCGCAGCCCGGCCTTGCGCTCTTTGCGAGCCCAGCGCGATGTGCAACTGCTACCGCAGGTGCAGCGCGTCTGGCAGGCCAACCATCAGGTCTACGGCGCCGAGAAGGTCTGGCGCCAGCTCAACCGCGAAGGCGTCGCCGTGGCGCGCTGCACCGTCGAGCGGCTGATGCGCCAGCTCGGGCTGCAGGGTGTGCGCCGAGGCAAGGCCGTGCGCACCACCATTCCCGATCCCAAGGCGCCATGCCCGTTGGACCGCGTCAATCGGCAGTTCCGGGCCGAGCGGCCGAACCAGCTGTGGGTCTCGGACTTCACCTATGTCTCAACCTGGCAGGGCTGGGTGTATGTAGCGTTCGTCATCGACGTGTTCAGCCGGCGCATCGTGGGTTGGCGTCAGAGCAGTTCGATGCACACCGAGTTCGTACTCGACGCATTGGAGCAGGCGCTGTACGACCGCAAGCCGTCCGATGGCCTGGTGCATCACTCCGACCGTGGGTCGCAATACGTGTCTATCCGCTACAGCGAGCGGTTGGCCGAGGCCGGAATCGAGCCCTCAGTGGGTTCCAAGGGCGACAGCTACGACAACGCACTGGCCGAGACCATCAACGGGCTGTACAAGGCCGAGGTCATTCACCGGCGCGGGCCTTGGAAGACCAAGCAGGCGGTGGAACTGGCAACACTGGAATGGGTCGCCTGGTTCAACCATCACCGGCTGATGGGGCCGCTGGGCCATGTGCCGCCTGCTGAGTTCGAAGCCAATTACCATCGTCACCGCGCTGGTCAGGCCGCGACCGCCTGACTTAAACCAACAGGCCTCCTCGGAACCCGGGGCGATTCATTACTCTCGGTGGCCGCTATCGTAAATGAACCGTTAGTGAAAAGCTCAAGACCCATCGGTTCGGTACCGCGTCTAACAAAGGATCAGATTCAAAAGGGCGTTGCGGATGGCGCGCTCTGCGTGGATGCCAAGGGCTTGGCAAATTCTCGTGGAGCCCTTATCAACCACGACGGGAAGATGTATCGCTGCGTCAAGGCTTACGGTGAAAGCTTTAGTGAGCGTAAGGCATTGGTTTGGGTTGAGGTACTGCTTAGAGACGGTAAGGTTGCAGTCGCCGACTAACCTCATGAGGCCTACCTACTTTCTCAACCGAACCCGTGACGGCATGACATCTTCGGGGCTCATTTCGTTCTGGCCCTGTGGCGTCCTGCCGTCGTGGGCTGGTTAGATCAAACGTTAGGTGTCATGAATGGCAAAAGTTTCAATCGTCTGCCTATTCAGGGGCGCATGCTCTTGGTGTTGTTCGTCTGTATCGCGTGCTACGCGCTCTTGGAGTTGAAGGGCGGGTTTGACTTCTCTTCGCTAGCTGAATCAACCTGCAAGATGCTCGGAATGCGTGATGGGCATCAGGCTGGTAGCAGCGCCTGGGTCGCAGGCAGCTTGCACTGAGGAACAGGCGGCACATGCGCGGGGTCGTAGTCGATGCCCCGCGTCAGCACCGCCCACTGAATGCGGGCGTTCTTGTTGGCCAACGCCAACAGAGCTTTCTGCCACTGGAGTTCTGGCTCGGAACCAAGCCCACCCAGACGCTGAACTGGCGCGCACTTTTGAACTGGCGCATGTCACCGACGGCGGTCACCAAGGCTGAAGCGGTGAGATCGCTTACACCGTGCAACTGCGCGGTACGAGCGGAGGCCTGATCGGCACGCACATGCTGCTTGATCTGTTGGTTACACCAGGCGATTTCATCGTGCAGCCCGCGCCAATGCGCCTGTGCTCGCTGCAATGCCTAGCGCATCACGCCGGGCAGATCGTTGCTGGCGTCTTCCAGCACATCGTTGAGTACACGACGCAAGGCATCAGGGCTTTGCAGGAAGACCAGCCCAAACTCAGCCAGCCAGTGCGTTCGTGCTTGCTTCAACGGCAGCAGCATCAGGCCGGGTAATTTGCTGCTGAATTCTTCCGGCACGTCGCTGGGCACATGTTCCATCCGATCTGCTTACGGCGCCGCGTTTCGACTCGCTTCGCTTCGCAAGAAGCGGGTCGCAAGTTTCCAGACCGTCCTCCACAGTCCAGGTCTCGCATTGCATCGCATCGCACTGAATCGCGTTGCTTCGCATCACCCTTCGTCGCCTTGCCTGGTGTGGGCGCAGGAGCAGGGCTGGTGCGTGGATGCAAATTTTCACAGGATCTAGGAGGCTTCATTCAGTATGGCGGCTTTGATGAACAAGGTGGCGATCGTCACCGGGGCGAGTTCGGGGATTGGGCGCGCGGCGGCGCTGTTGTTCGCGCGAGAAGGGGCGAGGGTGCTGGTGGCGGCGCGGCGAGAGGAGCCGCTTCAAGCCCTGGTCGAGGAGATTGCGAGCGCAGGCGGTCAGGCAGTGGCGATGGCAGGGGATGTGAGTGACGAAGCCGTGGCGCGCGAGCTGGTGGCGCGTGCGTGCGCCCAGTTCGGCGGGCTGGATGTGGCCTTCAACAATGCGGGGATTCTGGGTGAGATGGCGGCGGCGCCGGATTTGCCTCTTTCCGCTTGGGAAGCCACTTTACGGACCAATCTGACGAGCGCGTTTTTGGCGGCCAAGTTCCAACTGCCGGCGCTGGCGGCGCGTGGCGGCGGTTCGCTGATCTTCACATCGAGTTTTGTCGGCCACACCGTGGGCTTTCCAGGCATGTCGGCCTATGCGGCCAGCAAGTCAGGACTGATCGGGCTGACGCAGTGCCTGGCCAGCGAATGGGGAGCACAGGGCATTCGGGTCAACGCCTTGTTGCCGGGCGGCACGGACACGCCCATGGGCCGACATGTGGCCAACACGCCAGAGGCCATGGCCCAGGTGCAGGGCCTGCACGCGCTGCGGCGCCTGGCCCATCCGGACGAGGTGGCCCGTTCGGCGCTGTACTTGGCTTCGGACGCTTCGCGCTTCACCACGGGCACTGCTTTGCTGGTGGACGGGGGCGTGTCGATTCACCGGGGTTGAGAGCGGGGGGATGGAGCGGCATCCGGCCCATGAGAGAGACCGGGGTGGCTGTTTGCGAGGCCCATCTTCAGCCGGCGTGTCTGGCTTTATGCTCGTCGGGGCGACGTGCGCGGCGCGTTCGTCTGGAGGCCACCCTCGATCGTTTTGAGTTTTTGCTTTTTGTTTTTCGGTACCGGGCTCTCGCCGCGCCTACGGATCGCCAGTCATTTTTGCTCTTTCCCTTTCAAGCCCATGCTCTTGCGCATCCATCACGTCGCCATCATTTGCTCGGATTACGCCGTGTCCAAGCGCTTCTATACCGAAGTGCTGGGGCTGCGGGTGCTGGCCGAGCAGTACCGGGCGGAGCGACAGTCTTACAAACTCGATCTGGCGTTGCCGGATGGGGGGCAGATCGAGCTGTTCTCGTTTCCAGGCGCGCCCGCGCGGCCCTCATATCCTGAGGCGCAGGGTTTGCGCCATCTTGCGTTTGAGGTTGAGGATGTGCATGCCTGCTGCGCAGCCTTGCGGGCGCAAGGTGTGGCTGTCGAACCGATCCGTTTGGACGCCCACACGCAGCGGCGTTTCAGCTTCTTTGCGGACCCGGACGGGCTGCCTCTGGAGCTGTATGAGCGCTCGGTCCGGGAGGAAGTGGAGCCGGGCCAGCCCAGCGCCTGAGGGCGCGGATGCTCTGGTGAGCGATGGGAGGGCGGGGCGGCGGGCGCTCAGTCTTCGTGATGTTCGTCACCGCTTGCGGGGCTGGCTGCGCGTGGTTTGCGCACGCCGGGCTTGGCAATCAGTTCGACGTAAAAGCTCTCCGCCTTCTCCGCGGCATAGGCATTGATGCGCTCGGTCAGCGCGCCTGGGTGGATGGACTCGGCCGTGGCGGCGCTGCTGCCGAACTTGCAGTCGAAATCCCAAAAGTCCACGCCAGCGGGGCGGGGCTTGTTCTGCTCGCGCTTGATGTATTTACGGATCTCGTGCTTGGTGGCTTCGAGCAGGCGGTCGGGGTGCTTGCCTTCGACGTGGAGGGGGTAGGTTTTTTTCAAGTGGGCTTTCTGGGCAAGTAGTGCCGGCCCGGGCGATGAGCGCACGGCGATGGCGAAACAGGGCGCGATTATCCCCTGGAGGCGCCCGCCAGTCGTCATGGAGCTTTTGCGCCGGGCTTGCCCTTCGATTCGGCGCTTCGGTGCCGGGGTTTGGGTCGATACTGGACTCAGAATAGCGCCAGCCGCCTTGGCCGAGGACGTATGGGGTTCCCCGTGGCGCCCGGCGCGGCGATGGCAGCGCCGGTTCATCAAGGCATCATCATCGGCAACTTCTTTTTCTATCTCCAGGACGAGCAGCAGCAGATGGCGCACGACAGGCTGGGGGCCATGCGGGCCGGGGCACAGAGGACAGGGGGCATGCGCCGCGGCGCAGGTCTGTGTCCGCCTGGTGTGACGCTGCTCTTGGGCCTTGCGTTGCTGCCGGGCTTGGCGCAATCACAGCCCGGGCACATGTCGGCCAGCCAGGTGGCGCCGCCTGGAAGCGCCGGTTCAGCAGCCAGTTCCGCGCTGCGCAGTTCGCACAGCGAAGTGCCCGATCTCTGGACGCAGTTGGAGCGGGTCGAGCGCGGCGGCACGGCCCGAGCCGCCCTCAATCTGCCGGTGCTGGCAGCCTTGGAGGGGCGCGCGGCGCCGGGCAGCCTGGAGCTCTTGGAGTTGCTGGCCCTGCGTGGTTCGGCCCTGGTGGAAACCAAGGACACGGTGGCCCTGCAGCCATTGCTGGATCGCCTGAAAGCCTGGCCCGACAGTCGCCAACACGCTGCGGCCCAACTGGCCGAGGCCTGGGTGCGTGCGCAGCAACTCAATCGCGAGGGTAAGTCGGATCAGGCGCTCAAAGCCATGTCGACCTTGCCCACCGAATGGACGCCCGATATCCCTCTGAGCCTGATGGTGCGTTTTCTGAGTCAGCTTTGCATCGCCGAATCCGAAGCTGGGCGGGTCGAGCAGGCGATTGCCCATGCCAATCAGGCCTTGCAGCTGGCCGAGCGCTCGCGGGCGTCCTGGCGCCGCGCGGCTGGGCTGTCCAGCCTGGCCTATGCCTTGCTGCGTGCCCAGCAGTTTGAGCGGGCTGCCTCGGTCATCGAAGAGGCGCTGCAGGAGGCCGGGCGCGACCCCGACCCCATGTTGCTCTACCGCGTGCACAACACACGCGCCATCATCCTGAGCCAGCTCAAGCGCTTTGACCTGGCCCAGGCCTCCATGCAGATGGCCTTGAGCGCCGCACGCGACAGCGGCTCGCTGACCTTGCAGTCGCTGGCCCTGGCCAACTTCGGCGATTTCTACCTGCGCCAAGGCAATTTCGCCAAGGCCCGCCAGTATTCCGAGGAAGGCCTGGCCCTGGCCCGCCGCAACGAAGACAGCAGCAACGAAGCCTTGGCCCTGCACAACCTCGGCATCGCCCTGATTCAGCTGCGCCAGGTGGAGCAGGGCAAGGGCTATGTCATGCAGTCCATCACCGTCAGCCAGGCCCAGGGCTTGAATGGCCAGGTGGCCGACAGCCTGCACGAGCTGGGCGATGCGCTGGAGCGCATGGGGGATCTGGGCGGCGCCGCCCATGCCTTTCAGCAGCACCGGCGCATGATCGACCAGCAGCTGCGCGAAGAGACCCGCAGCGCCGTGCTCGAGTTGCAAGCCCAGTACGACGACGACCGCCGTGCCAAGGAAATGGCCCTGCTCAACCGCGACCACAGCCTCAAGCTGGAGCAGCTACGCGCCCGCGATCTGCAGCTGCAGCTCTGGGCGGCGGTGGGGGCGTGCGTGGTGCTGTCGGCCGTGCTCCTGGGCCTGGCCTACCAGCGCATCCGCAAGACCAATCTCGCGCTGGCGCACAGCAATGCAGCACTCAAGGTGCAGGGTGAGCGTGATCCACTCACCGGCCTGGCCAACCGGCGCCATTTTCAGACGGCCATCCGTCGCCTGGCCGAGCATGGCCAGCTGCGCGCCTCGGTGTTTTTGATCGACATCGATCATTTCAAACGCATCAACGACAGCCATGGTCACGCGGTCGGTGACGCGGTGTTGATCGAGGTGGCCGAGCGCCTGCGCAGCTGCCTGCGCGACGAGGACTTGCTGGTGCGCTGGGGCGGCGAGGAGTTCCTGATCGTCATCGATGCGCGCCAGCCGGCGCAGATTGAGCACCTGGCCCAGCGGCTCTTGAACCAGATTGCCCAGGCCCCGGTGCGCTTCGGCCCGGGCCTGGCCCAGCTGCTGCCCATCAGCGCGTCCATGGGCTTTGCCAGCTTCCCGGTGGCGCCCCACGACTGGACGGTGGACTGGGAGCGCGCCATCGCCCTGGTGGACACCTTGATGTACATGGCCAAGGCCCATGGCCGCAACCGCGCCTTCGGCCTGCAAAGCCTGGGCGCCGGGCAGGCCTCGCTCGATGCTGCTGGCTGCCTGGCGCTGAGCGAGCGCATGGAGGAGGCCTGGCAGCAAGGCGAGCTGGCCCTCTTGCAGCTGCAAGGTCCAAGTTTGCCCGCCAGCCCGTCCGCGGTGCCGAGCGAGGGTGGGTCATGAGTCGGTCCATGCCCTCGCACCGGGTTCAGAGGGCCGCCCGAGCCGCGGTGCTGCTGGCCTCATGGCTGTCGCTGTCACCGCTGGCGGCCCAGGACACTCGGCCACCCGAGGCTGCCATGTCGGGGGCGGCGCCCGCGGCCAGCGCCGCGCGCTTGACGCCGACCGCCTGGCCCTACGAGCGCAGCTTCGACGATTCGCTGGAGCTGTTGCTGCGCCAGGGTTTCGATCGACCCGAGCAAGCCCTGCAGCGCGTGCGTGCGATGCAAAAGGACCGGGCCATGGCCCGCCACAGCCTGCCTCTGTTGCTGGCTGAAGGCCGGCTGCTGGTGCTGGCGGGTGAGTTCACGCCGGCCCAGGCCTTGGCCGATCGATTGGCGCAGCACCCCGAGGCGCGTGACGCCGCTCTGCTTTTGCAAGCCGAGTGGGCGGATCGCCAAGGCCAGGGCATTCGTGCCACAGCCCTGGCTCGCCAGGCTTTGGCCGGTTTGAGCTTGCACTGTCCCAGCTCGGCCAGCCTGCAAAGCGTCCAGGCCTCGGGGGCGGGTGGGCGCTCGGCCTTGCCGGCCGCCTGCGATTTCCGCCTCAGCTGGTCGGCCCTGCGCCTGATCGAGCGCAACCAGATCCGCTCGGGCACCTTGCCCTTGGCCGAGGCCACGGTGCAGTGGGCCTTGGCTCTGGCACAGGCCGGTGGCGACCGTCATCTGGCGGCCAACAGCATGGGCACCCTGGCCATGTTGGCGCAGATGCAGGATCAGGCTGAGCAAGCCAAGCGCTGGCTGGTCCAGGCCCGGCAGCTGGCCCAGGGCGATGCACTGGCGCTGTTCAAGGTCAAGAACTACGAGGCCTTCGTGGCCAGCCATCGCCAGGACCACGCGGCCAAGCTGCGCGCGCTGGAAGAGTGCGTGGAGCTGGCGCGTCAGGCCGACGCACCACGCTGGCTTGCACAGGCGCAAAGCAATCTGGCAGATGCCTACCTACAGCTCAAGCAGCCGGCCCGGGCGCTGGAGGTGGCGCGCCAGGCCTTGCCTTTGTTCGAGCAGCGTGGCGACATCCGCATCCAGCGCACCATTCGTCACAATATGGCGGTGGCCTATGTGCAGCTGGGCGACTACGAGCAGGCCAAGCGCGAGGTGGCGCGCATCGAGGCCATGAGCCAGGGCCTGGTGGACCAGGGCCTGCGTGTACAGGAACTGCGCGAGCTCGGCGAGGCCTGGACCGAAGCCGGCCAGTTCAAGGAAGGCCTGGCCGCCTACCACCTGGAGCGGCGCCTGAGTGCCGAGTTGGTCGAGATGAATCGCGCCAGCGCCTTGCAGCAGCTGCAGCTCAAGTACGACAGCGAGCGCAAGCAGCGCGATCTGGAGCTGTTGCAGCGCGACCAGGCTCTGGTGGACCATCAGCTCGCCAACCGCCAGCGGGTGCAGCAAGTGGGCGTGGCCGTGGCCCTGCTCTTGGGTCTGTCGCTCATTCTGGTGGCGGCCATGGTGCAGCGGGTACGGGCTGCCCACAAGCGCCTGCGCGCCAACGAGCAACTGCTCAAGGCTCAGAGCGAACGCGACCCGCTGACCGACCTGGCCAACCGCCGCCATTTCCTGGCCGTGATGCAGGAGCATGCGCGGCGCGAGTTCCACGGTGCCTTGCTGATGGTGGACATCGACCACTTCAAGCATGTCAACGACCAGCATGGCCATGGGGTCGGCGATGTGGTGATCTGCGAGGTGGCCCGGCGCCTGAGCCTGGCCGTGCGGGCCGAAGACCTGGTGGTGCGCTGGGGCGGCGAGGAGTTTCTGGTCTTTGCGCCGGGTATTGCGCCCGAGGACTTGCTGCCTCTGGCCCAGCGCGTGCTGCAAGGCATTGGCGGTGAGCCGGTGGCCAGCAGCGAGGGGCCGCTGCGCATCACCGTGTCCATCGGCTGCGCGCATTTCCCGCTCCAGCCCAGCGGCCTGCCGCAGCATTGGGAGCAGGCGGTCAACTGGGCCGATATGGCGCTCTACACCGCCAAATCACGCGGCCGCAACCGGGCCGCCGCCATCGTCACTGTCAAGGCCGGCGACCGCCAGGCCTTGCAACAGATCGAGGCCGATTTTGACGCCGCCTGCTCCAGCGAGCGGGTGCAGCTGCAGCAGGTGCTGGGCCCCGGGGCCTGATC
This sequence comes from Paucibacter aquatile, assembly GCF_002885975.1. NCBI lineage: Bacteria > Pseudomonadati > Pseudomonadota > Betaproteobacteria > Burkholderiales > Sphaerotilaceae > Roseateles > Kinneretia aquatilis. Next base: position 354,626 of record NZ_POSP01000004.1, read on the forward strand.
CCGGATCTCAGTCCTTGCCGGCCGGCGCTTCCGGCGCGTTGACGCCGTAGCGGTCGGCCTGGCGATCGCCGCGCACCCAGTGGGTGTAGACATCGGGCGTGATGGGCAGCATCTCGGCGTTCCATTGCTCCCACAGGGCGCGCATCGTCGCCAGGCGATCTGCTTGAGCCGATGCCAGATTGGCGCGCTCGCGCGGATCGCGGCTGAGGTCGAACAGGAATTCATGCTGGCGGATGCGCAGGTACTTCATCGTGCCCTCGCGCAGCGCCCGCTGGCCCTGGGCCTTGTAACGCCAGAACAAGCGGCGCGCCTGGAGCGGCTCTCGGCCTTGCAACACAGGCAGCAAGTCGATGCCGTCGCTGGCCAGAGCGGGCGCTGGCGCGCTGGCGGCGGCCAGCAAGGAGGGCAGCATGTCCATGCTGATGGCGGTTTGTTCACTGACGCCAGCCTGCAGCCGCGCCGGCCAGCGCAGGATCAGGGGCACGCGGATGCCGCCTTCCAGCAGCTCGGTTTTCTGGCCGCTGAAGGGCCAGGTGCGCGAGAAGCGTTCGCCGCCGTTGTCGCTGGTGAAGACCACCAGGGTGTTGTCCTCCAGCCCTTGCTCGCGCAAGGCTTGCAGCACCCGGCCGATGCCTCGGTCCATGGCCTGCACCATGCGGCCGTAGGTCTCCAGGCTGCCGCCGTCGTGGTGCAGCAGGCTCTTGAGCTGCCCGGCCAGGGCGGCATCCTCCGGGCCTTCCCAGGGCCAGTGCGGGGCGGTGTAGTGCAGGCTCAGGAACAGGGGGCGAGGGTCGGTCTTGCAGGCCTGGATCACTTCGACCGCCCGGCTGCTCAGCAGGTCGGTGTAGTAGCCCTGGGTGTCGAGCAGGCGCTCGCCGTCCCAGAAATCGACCTGCGCTTTGGGCCCGGTGCTGTCCTTGTGGTTGAAGTAGTCGATGCCGCCGCCGAGATTGCCGTAGAAACTTTCGTAGCCGCTTTTCAGCGGGCCGAAGGCCGGCGGGTGGCCGAGATGCCATTTGCCGACCAGGGTCGTGCGGTAGCCGGCCGCGCGCAGCTGGCCCGGCAGGGTGGGGTGATCGGGAGGCAGGCCGTGGGGCGAGTCGCGGCTGGGAATAGGCTCTTCCAGGCCCACGCGCAGGCGGTACTGGTAGCGGCCGGTGATCAGCGCCGTGCGCGTGGCCGAGCAGACCGGTGAATTGGCATAGGCCTGGGTCAGGCGCTGGCCTTGCGCGGCCATGCGGTCCAGCACCGGGGTGCTGAAATCGGTCTGACCATAGCAGCCGAGATCACCCCAGCCCAGGTCATCGGCCATGATGAAGACGATGTGGGGCGCGGCGCCGGCCGGCTTGGCGGTATCAGCCGCCAGGGCCGAGGCCGAGCCGGCCCCCAGGCCCAAACCGGCCGCGGCGCCCAGGCTGCGCTCCAGCCAGTCGCGTCGGCTCCAGTGGCCTCGGTGGGTGGGTGAATCGCTCATGCCGGTCTCCGCGGGGATGCAAAGCCGGGCATGCTAGCGCCGGCATCGGGCCCAGCCCCCCGGGGATTCACTGGTAGCTGCGCAGAATGGCGTTCAGCCGGCCTGATTTCTGCAGCTGCTCCATGGCCCGGCGCAGGGCGCGCAGCGTCTCTTCCGGCAGGTCGCGGCGGGCGTACAGGCTGTAGTTCTTTTCGTTGACGACAAAGGGCGGCGCGAAGCTGGCGCGATCGATGCCGGTCTGGCGCAGGGCGTAGCTGAGCAGGTAGTCGGAGGAGATCACGGCGTCGAGCCGCTCCAGGGCCAGCATGCGCACGCCCTGGAAGGGGTCGGCCATGGGGAACTTCTGGATCGCTTCGTCGTTGTTGATGCTCTCGTCGTAGAAGGCCCCGCGGGCCACGCCCAGCAGGCGGCCGCGCAGCTGGCTGACCTGGCTGATGCCGGCGGCTTTGCGCGTCAGCACCACGAACTTGAAGCTGTGAAAGGGCACGACCCGCTGGGCCAGCGCGTCCAGCTCCGGACCGTCGACGCCCACCACCAGATCGGCGCTGCCGTCCTTCAGCCCCAGGGCCAGGCGCACGTAGACGGCGGAGTTGATGCTGACGGCGAGCTCGGCCTGCTGGGCCAGGGCATTCATGATCTCGATGTGCATGCCGGGCCGTTGGGCCTCGCCGCGCAGGGTGTAGGGCGCCACATCGTTGATCAGCACGCGCAGCGGCGCTGGCGGCAGGGCCGGCGCAGCGGCCACGGCGCCTTGTGCCGCCGCAGGGCGGCCGGACCACAGCAAGCACAGCGCCAGCAGCGCTGCCCGGCAGGAAGGGCGCAATTCAACAAGCATGCGGCAGTTTAGTGCCGCTCTTTCTTCGCCTTGCGCTGACCTGGCACCGACCTGGCGCCCAGATGGCGCTCAGATGGCGCCTACTCGCTCAGCAGCAGCACACTGGCGCAGGCCGGCAGTTGCAGGCGCACGCGGTGTCCGCCATCGAGCAGCTCCAGCGCCACCGGACCCGCATGCCCCGGCTGCACGCCGCGCCACTGGCGCACCTGCAGGGGCAGCTGCCAGACGGGGATCTCCAGGCTCAGGGCTTGATCACCGCGGTTCACGGCCACGACCGTGGCTTCCCAATCGGTGTGGCGCGCAAACACCAGGGCCTCGTCGCTCACCGCCAGGGTCTGCACCGCGCCGTGGCGCCATTCGCCGCGGTTCTGGCGCAGCTGGATCAGCGCGCGGTAGTGCTGGAACAGGGGCAGGTTCCATTGCGCGCGGTCCCAGGGGAAAGGCCGGCGGCAGTCAGGGTCCTGGCCGCCGGGCAGGCCGATCTCGTCACCGTAGTAGACACAGGGCGCGCCCGGGCTGGTGAAGAGCAGGGTGGCGGCCAGGGCCATGCGGGCCGTGTCTTCGCCCAGCAGGGTGAAGAAGCGCGAGGTGTCGTGGCTGTCCAGCAGATTCAGCTGGGCCAGCTGGTTGGCATAGGGGATGGTGGCGCGGCCGCGCGCCAGCCAGCGCTCGAAGGCCACGGTGCTCAGGCGAATCGGCTGGTAGGCCACGTCCAGGCCGGCCAGCCAGGCGCGCACCGGGTGGGCGAAGCCGTAGTAGTTCATGGCCCCGTCTTCCTGCTCGCCCTGCAGCCAGCGCGTGGCCTCGGCGAAATGCTCGCCCAGCACATAGGCTTGGCCGTTCTCCTGCTTGATGGCCTGGCGGAACTCGCGCACAAACTGGGCGTTGTTGCGCGCCCCCGGGCCTTCGCCCAGCATGTGGATCACGTCGAGGCGCCAGCCGTCCACAGCATAGGGCGGGCGCAGCCAGTGGCGCAGCACGGCGTCGGGCCCGGCGTAGATGGCCTGGCGCAGCGCGGCCGAGCTGAAATCCAGCACCGGCAGGGAGTCATAACCCTTCCAGCCCAGCGGCCGGCCCTGGCCGTCGAAGGCATAGAAGCTGCGGTAGGGCGAATGGATCGACTGCGCCGCGCCCAGCTCCGCATGCACACCGGTCTGGTTGAACCAGGGGTGGTTGACGCCGGTGTGGTTGACCACCGCATCCAGCACCAGCCTCATGCCGCGCGCGGCGGTGGCCTCGCGCAGCTCGACCAGGGCGCGGTTGCCGCCCAGCTGTGCGTCGACCTGGAAGTAGTCGTCGCAGTCGTATTTGTGGTTGCTGCCCGAGCTGAAGATAGGGTTCAGGTAGAGGGCGCTGATGCCCAGCTCCTGCTGCAGATAGTCGAGCTTTTCGACGATGCCAGGCAGGTCGCCGCCGTAAAAGTTGTTGGCCGCATGGGCCGGGTCCACCGGCTCATGCCAGGCCGGCTCCACCACCGCGCGCCCGGCCTGGCCGGGCAAGACCTGACCCTGGCGGCTGGGTGGCCGCGGGCTGTGCTCGGCGGCATGAAAGCGATCGGGAAAGATTTGATAGAAGACCTGTTCGCGCACCCAGTCGGGCGGCTGGTGCTGGCGATTCAGGCGGAAATGCAGGCTTTCGGGCGGCAGGTGCTCATGTGCGCCATCGGCCGCCAGCCAATGCTGCGTGCCATCGACCAGCACCTTGAAGGCATAGAGCGTCAGCGCATCGCCATGGTTCCAGGGCAGCCAGGCCTGCCAGCGGTGCAGCTGGCCCTGGCGCCCGACGTAGTGCATGGGGATCAGCTGCTCTTCGTTGTCGGGCTGGCTGCGCAGATAGACCTGGTCCAGCTGTTCGCGTTCGCTGAGCAGGCTGATCTTGCAACCCTCGGGGCTGCGCTGTACCCAGGGGCTGATCTGCGGATGGACCAGGAGCAGCGGATGGGAATCAAGCAGCATGGGCAGGTCTTTCGGGTTCTCGGTCTTGGGGCGGCCAGGGCAGGCCGATCCGGGCCGGCATTCTGCGCAGAGCCCGGCCCCTGATGCGTCCGCCCCGGGGGTGGAATCTGGGGTGGAGGCAAGGCGAGGGCCGGCTCTCAGCGCGGCACGGTGCGGGCCCGCTGCATGGCTTCTTCGCGCGAGCTGATGTGCAGTTTGGCGTAAAGCCGGTTGATGTGGGTCTTGACCGTGGTGACCGAGACGAAAAGCTGGGCGGCGATCTGCTCGTTGCTGAGCTCGCTGCCGATCAGCTGCAGCACCTGCCACTCGCGCCGGGTCAGGCCGAAGGGCGGCGGGTTGGTGTGCTCATCGGCGCGGCTCGCGGGCTGATCGTGCGGGCGAGGGGTGTTGCGCTGGGTCTCGGGCATGAGCGAGGCTTGAGTCGGCCCGCCGCGCAAGACCTGCAGCCAGTGGCGCGCGTTCTGGCGCGCCAGCGGGTGGTGGACGATGGCCGGCTGGGCCAGCAAGGCGGCCAGCGGCCCGACCAGCTTGGGCGCCAGCAGGCGCACGCGGTTCAGCGTCTCGTTCAGCTGCTGGGCGCTGCGCAGGGCCTGCAGGCAATCTCGCAGGGCGTCCAGCCCGGCGCCGCCGGCTGGCTGGCTCAGCGCCCGCAGCAGCGCCTGCTGCCAGGCCAGTCGCTGCAGCCCGCGGGCCTGCATGGCCTCGGCCCAGGCCGCGAGGCGCGCATCCGGCCAAGGGCGGGCCGCCAGCAAGGCCGCGCAGCCCTGCAGCCAGGCGCGCTCGAAATCGAACAGCGAGGCCGCCGTGGGCACGAGGGCGGCGGCGCTGTCTTCGCCCGGGTCCAGTGCCGCCCAGTGCAGCAGGCGCGGCATCTGATGTTGCAGCGAGGCGAGGTGGATCTGCGCCTGCAGCAGGCGGTTGCGCCAGCGCTTGCAGTAAAAGGTGTGGCTGTCGCGCTGGCTCAGGGCCTCGATCTGTCGCGCAGCCGCCTCGACCTCGCCGCTGTTCAAGCCGGCCTGCGCCTGGTCCACCAGGCGCGGGAAGGCGAAATAGTCCTCGGCCGGCAGCGGGCCGTCCAGCAAGCCCAGTTGCTGCCGCAGGGCCTGGGCCTGCGCGGCGAAGAAACGGGCGCTCTCGCCGGGCTCGGCCCCGGCCTCGTCGTCCAGCTCCAGATGCACCTCGGCCAGGGCTTCCAGGGCTTCGATCTGCAGCAGGCTGCAGTCGTCACGACGCGCGCCCTTGAGTGCCGCCGTCAGCGGCGCCAGGGCGGCGCGCGGCTGCCCGGCCGCCAGCCAGGCGCGGCCCAGGGTGGCCCGGGCCATCAGGGCCGGCAGGATCAGGTCGTTGGGGAAGGCCGCGATGGCCGCTTGGGCCTCGGCCACGGCCCGGCTGCTCTGGTCAAACGCCAGGGCGACGCGGGCTTGCAAGGTGGCGCGCAAGCCTTCGCTCAGCCCTTCAGCCGCCGGCAGCAGGCGTTCCACCGTGTGGGGCTCGCCCAAGGCTTCGATGGTCCAGGCCAGGCGCAGGCCCAACAGCTCGCCGCGCTGCAGCGCGGGCTGCAGCAGATTGGGTTTCAGCAAGCGGCCCGCCAGCTCCTGCTGCGGGCTCAGCAGCAGGGCCCAGCCGGCGCGCTCCAGCACCTGCAGCTGCAGGCCGGCCCAGCCGTGCTCCAGCGCCAGGCGCGCCGCCAGCAGGGGCTGGGGGCTGCGCAGCAAAAGTTCCACCGCGCGGCTCAGCATGGCGTCGAAGCTGGCGGGCTCCCGCTCGCGCCAGCGCTGCACGGCGCTCAGGCCCTCGGCCACCTGGTCCGCGCCGCCGGCGGTCAGGGGCGGCAGCTCGCGCGGAGCACAGGCCAGCGCGGCAGCCAGCAGGGCCGGGTCCTGCGCGCCGGGCTCACCGCCGAGCAGGGCCTGCAAGGCCAGGCGCCGGCTGGCCAGGTCCAGGCTGGGCGGGAGGGCCGTGGCGGTGACAGAGGGGCTCAGCAAGGGGCGGGCAGGGGGCTGGGGTGGTGTGAGTGAAGCCGGGGCCGCCAGCGTGCGAGGCCTCGGGCGGTGTGCTCGCCGCACCGGGATCGACAAGTTCCACTCCGGGGGTGGATGCCGGGCCGCGGCGCAGTGGCAACAATGCGCTGGCGCAAAGTCTACGTTCAATCGGCGCTGGGGCTTTGCGACCTGGCCGTACGCTGCTTCCTCAGCCGGCCTGTTTCACCGTTCTTGCTGCCCTCTCGCCTTGTCGTCTGCCTCCACCCCGCATCCCCAGCCCCGCCTGCTCAGCCTGGCCTGGCCCTTGTTCACCGAGCTGGGCCTGGGCATCGCCATCGGCCTGCTGGGCACGGCCCTGGCCGCCGCCATCTCGGACACGGCCGGCGCGGCCTTCGCCCTGGCCAACCATGTCTCGGCCATGCTGTTCATCCTGTTTCGCATCATCGGTGCCGGGGTCAGCGTGGTCCTGACCCAAAGCCTGGGGGCCGGCCGGCGCGATGCCGCCGATGCGGTGGCGCGCGCGGTGCTGGGCGCCAGCAGCTGGATCGGCGCCTTCAGCGCCTCGGTGGCCTTGCTGTTCGCCGGGCCGCTGCTGCGCCTGCTCAATGCCCCGCCCGAGGTGCTGCCTCTGGCCCAGCCGTTCTTGCAGGCCCTGGCGCCGGCGCTGCTGCTCGATGCCTGGAATGCCTCGATGAGCAGCGTGATGCGCGCGCACCTGCGCAGCCGCGAAGCGCTGGCCGTGGTGGTGGTGATGCATTCGGTGCACCTGATGCTGGCCTGGCCGCTGATGCAGGGCTGGGGGCCCTTGCCTGCGCTGGGCCTGCCTGGCTTTGCCGTGGCACTTGGACTGAGCCGGGCGGTGGGCTTGAGCCTGCATCTGATGTTGTGGCGGGCGCGCCTGGATCTGCGGCCGCAGCGCAGCGATTGGTGGCGGCTGCCGCGCCGGGAGCTGTCGGCGGTCTTGCACATCGGCCTGCCCGGCGCGGCCGAGAACATCGCTTACCGCCTGGCCTTCATGGTCAGCGTGGCGGTGGCCGCGCTCTGGGGCGCCGGGGCCCTGGCCACCCATGCGTACGTGTCGCAGCTGATGTACGGCATCTTGCTTTTCGGCCTGGCCACCGGTTTTGCGGTCGAGATCGTGGTGGGGCATTTGATTGGCGCGGGGCAGCTGCACGCGGCCAACCGCATCGTGCGGCGGGCGCTGGCGCGCGGCCTGGTGGTCAGCGTGGGGGTGGCTTTGAGTGCGGCCCTGGCCGGGCCCTGGCTGCTGGGTTTGTTCACGACGGACGCGGCCATCATTCGAGCCGGCAGCGTGCTGCTGTGGCTGACCGTGCTGCTGGAGCCGGGGCGCACCTTCAATCTGGTGGTGATCAACGCCCTGCGCGCGGCCGGGGACGCCCGCTATCCGGTGATGGCGGGGGCGGCATCCATGCTGCTGGTGCTGGCGGGCGGCGCCTGGTTCTTGGGCGCGTTTTGCGGCCTGGGCCTGCCTGGGGTGTGGCTGGCTTATGTGCTGGACGAGTGGATTCGCGGCCTCCTGATGTGGCGCCGCTGGAACACTTTGGCCTGGGTGCCCATGGCGCGGGCTGCACACAGGCGCTTGCGCTCGGCATGATTTGGCAGCGCGGCACACTTCGCCGTGCGTCGCGTCCGGCCCGCTGCGATACTGGTGGGGATGAGCCTGAAGCCCGAATTCCGCGTTTTGTTCCACGGTTTCCTGGCGGTCCTCTGGCTGGCCGTCAGCGGTCTGCCAGCGCAGGCGCAGGCATCCGAGCACGAAGCCCCAGCTGCGGCACCCGTGCCTGCGGCTTCGGCTGCCTCGGCCGTGCGGCTGCAGCCGGGCTCCGACGAACCCGATCTTGAAGAGCTGCTGCGCCAGGAATTGCGCGAAGTGCCGCGCGAGGTCGAGGTTTCGGCTGCTTCCCGCTTCGCCCAGAGCGCCGCGCAGGCCCCAGCCGTCACCTATGTGGTCACGGCGGCCGAGATCCAGCGCTACGGCATGCGCAGCCTGGCCGACATCCTGCGCGCCATGCCGGGCATCCACATCAGTTTTGATGGCGGCTTCAGCTACATCGGTGCCCGCGGCCTGGGCCGGCCGGCCGATTTCAACAGCCGTTTGCTGGTGCTGCTGGACGGCATGCGGGTCAATGAGAACATCTACGACGCGGCCCTGATCGACGGCGACTTCTTTGCCGATGTTGACCTGATCGACCGGGTCGAGTACGCGCCTGGGCCGGGTTCTGCGGTCTACGGCAACAATGCCTTCCTGGGCGTGGTCAATGTGATCACCAAGCGGGTGGACAAGCTGCGTGGCTTCCAGCTGCGCAGCAGCCTCGACTCCGAGGGACAAAAGCGCCTGCGTGCCAGCTGGGGCTGGCGTGGCGAGTCGGGCTGGGAGGGCTGGCTTTCGAGCAGCCAGATGCAGCACAGCCGCCGCTCGCTCATGAACGAGTACCCGCCCGAACATGAGCCGGCCCTGCGCGCGCTCAAGTGGGCGCGTGATCAGCGCGTGCTGGGTGGTGTGCGGGGGGACGGCATCAGCCTGCAGGCTGGCTTCAGCAGCGTGCGCGAGGGCCTGCCGTATTTTTTGACCGAGGACACCTGGGATCTGGGCCAGTACAACAGCCGCGGGGTCAACACTTTTTACGCCCTCGACTACGAGCGCAGTCTTGGAGCTCACTGGGATCTGTCCTTGCATCTCTCGGGCAAGCGGGTGGATTTCCAGAAGCACTCGCCCTTTCTCGATGGCCCGGACACGGTGTCGTTCTACAACGAGCGCAGTCTGGGGCGCTGGATCAACGGTGATCTGCGCCTGAGTACCCAGCTGTGGGCGGGGCACAAGCTGATGTTCGGCTTGGAGTACCAGCGCGACCTGGTTCAGCGCGTCTCTGCTGGTGCCGACGCTTACGGGGATCTCTTTGTCTTCGAAGGCGGCAACCGCCGCAACGGTCTGTTTGTGCAGGATGAATGGCGGCTCAATGATGCGCATCTGCTGGTCCTGGGCCTGCGCCAGGACCGGGCCCGCATTGGCGGCAGCAGCTGGAATCCGCGTCTGGCCTGGATCTGGCGGGCCCGGCCCGATGCCAGCTTCAAGCTGCTTTACGGCAGCGCCTTCCGGGCCGCCAATCTGTTCGAGTTCCAGGTCAACGAGCCGCGTGCCTTGCCGACACCGGAACCCGAGCGCGTGCGCAGCCTGGAGGCCGCCTGGGATCAGGCGCTCAGCCCGCAGCTGCAACTGCGGGCGTCGGCCTTTGTGTCGCGCTTGCGAAACCTGATCAGTCTCGATGATTCGCCCCAGCCTTACTTCATCAACAGCCCGCGCCTGCGCACCGAGGGGCTGGAGCTCGGCCTGGAAAAACGTTGGGACCAGGGCGCGCAGCTGCGAGCCTCGCTGTCGCTGCAGCGCACCCGCGACCCGCAAGGTCAGGGCCTGAGCAACTCGCCCCACGCCTTGCTCAAGCTGCACTACAGCCGGCCGCTGCTGGGCGACCGGCTGCAGCTCGGGTGGCAGCTGCAAGCCACCAGTCGGCGCCATACCGACGGCGAGGATTTGCCGGGTTATGTCGTGCAGAACCTGAACCTGCTCTGGCGGCCGGCGTCCGGTCATGAGCTGAGCCTCGGCCTCTACAACCTGACCCAGACTCGCTATTTCGATCAGCCCGTGGTGCAAGGCTACCCCTTGCCCCAGCCGCGGCGGAGCGCTCAGCTGAGCTGGACCTGGAGCTTCGAGTGATGACGAAGCGCCTGCCTGCCGCGACCCTGCAGCGCCGACGCCGCCAGGCGCTGGCCCTGCTGGCGCTGCTCGCCTCGGCCCTGAGCCCGGTGCGCGCCGGCCTGGGCCTCGACGATGCGCAGCTCAAGGCCGCCTTCATTTACCGCTTCGCCCAGTTCACCCAGTGGCCCGGGCCGCCGCCGCAGGAATTCAGCTACTGCGTGGCGAGCGCACCGGCGCTGCGCGAGGCCATGTCCGGCCTGCCGCAGAAGCCCCATGCCGTGGCGACGGTCAAGGTGCGCAGCGTCAGCGAACCGCAGCAGGCCCTGGGCTGCCAGGTGCTGGTGCTGGGCTTGAGCGAGCGGGCCGATCTGCTGCGTTGGCAGCAGGCCTTGGGGGGCGAGCCGGTGCTGGTGGTGGGCGACAGCGCCGAGGCTTTTCGTGCCGGCGTGTCGATCGCCTTGCTGGTGGAGCCCAATGGCCTGGCCTTTCGTATCAACCACAGCGAAGCCAAGCGCCGCGGCCTGAGCCTGAGCTCGCAGATGCTCAAGCTGGCGCGCGAGGTGAAGTAGCACCGGGCGCCGATTGCGCGGGTCGTGTCGGCCGCATGGTCCGTTTGCACCGGGCCTGCTTCACCGCCTTGTCACCCCTGACTTGAAGAATGCGCCGCGTACGCAGGCCCCTGCTCCTGCGCCCCACGGAGCCTTCTTCCTCATGATCACCAATACTTTCGCCCGCGCCCCGGGCGCCCTGAATACGCTGGTTCTGGCCCTGACCCTGGCGGCCGCTGCCACCTCGGCCCAAGCCCAAAGCAACACCCTGATCGGCTGGGCCAAGATGCCCGCCAACACCTTCTCGGACGGCCCGACCTCGGGCCAGTTCGCCTCGGGCGCCGGCGGCAACCCGCTGCCCTTGCTGAACAAGCAGCCGGTGCAAGGCTTCTCGGCCGTGCTGAATGGCCCGAGCGCCGGCAGCTACCTCTTCATGCCCGACAACGGCTTCGGCACCCAAGGCAACTCGGCCGACACCTTGCTGCGCATGTACGCCGTGACGCCCGACTTCAAGACCATCTCGGGCGGCAGCGGCACGATCTCGGCTGCCAGCTACCAGACCGGCGCCAGCCTGCCGGCCTTCAATGCCGACAGTCGCATCACCCTGGCCGACCCGGACCGCAAGCTGGGCTTCAAGATCCAGGCCGACTACACCAACTATTACAACAACGCTGCCAACCCCCTGGTCGATGCCAGCATCCGCTCGGGCCGATTGCTGACCGGCGCTGACTTCGACATCGAGTCGGTGCGCAAGGACAAGAACGGCAATCTCTGGTTCGGCGACGAGTTCGGCCCCTTTCTGGTCAAGGCCGATGCCACGGGCAAGGTGCTGCGCACCGAAGTCGGCCTGCCAGGCGTGATGGCACCGCAGAACCCGCACCTCAACGGCGGCGTGGCCAATCTGCCGGGCTCGGGTGGCTTCGAAGGCATGGCCATCAACCCGGCCGGCGACAAGCTCTACACCTTGATGGAAAAGAGCGTGGCCGGCGACGCAGCCGGCACCCTGCGCATCAATGAGTTCAGCATCGACAGCGAGAGCTACACCGGCGCCAGCTTCCGCTACAAGCTCGATGCTGCGGGCGTGGCCATCGGCGACATGACGGCGCTGAACGACCATGAGTTCATCGTCATCGAACGCAACAACGCCACCGCCACCGCTGGCGGCACCCCCTTCAAGAAGCTGTTCCGCATCGACATCAATCGCGTCGATGCCCAGGGTTATGTCAGCAAGACCGAACTGGTCGATCTGATGAACATTGCCGATCCGAACGATCTCAACGGAGACGGCAAGACCACCTTCACCTTCCCCTTTGTCACCATCGAAAGCGTGTTGGTGCTGGATCAGAACACCTTGCTGATCGCCAACGACAACAACTACCCCGGCACGGGTGGCCGTGATCTGGGTTCGGACCCGACCGAGTTTCTGAAGATCCAGCTGGCCAACCCGGTGCCGGAGCCCAGCAGCTACGCCATGTTGCTGGGTGGTCTGGGTTTGATGGGCGCCTGGCTGCGCCGCCGCAAGCTGGCCTGAGCGGACCCAGCAAGGAGGGAGGGGGGGGGCTGGCGCCCCGAACCAAGAAAAACAGGCCGGTCATCCGGCCTGTTTTTTTGCTCGCCCGCTTCAGGCTGGCTGCAGATCAAGATTGGGCCATTGTTCGGCCTGAATTTCGAAGCGGTGGTACCAGTCGGACGGCAGGGTACCGGCCCAGACCCGGTTGTGGTGGGGCTGCAGGCGTTTCTTGCCGAAGGTCAGCCGGGCTTCGGCCAGGGCCAGCAGGCTGTTGGCATTCCAGTCGCCACCGGCCGGGCTGGCCGCGGCGCCGAGCGAAATGGTCAAGGGCGCCGGACCGTCCAGATCGGCGCAAGCCGCTTGCACGGCGGCGCGCAGCGCTTCAGCCTTCTCGTGGGCGGCCGCCAGATCGGTGGCCGGTAACAGCATCACGAATTCATCGCCGCCGAGATGCACCAGGCTGCCGCCCGCCGGTTGTTGGGCTTTGAGCAGTTCGGCCACACGCAGCAGCACGGCTTGCGCCTGGGCCTGGCCCTGGTCTTCCAGATAGGCTTTGAAATGGTCGAGGTCCATGGTCAGCACCGCCAGCGGCTGGCCCGCAGCGCGTGCGGCCGCGGCCGCCTGATCCAGATGACCTTGCAGGGCCGTGCGGTCCAGCAAGCCGTTCAACTCCAGTGTGTCGGCAATGAGATTGGGCATATCAGCGCTCTCCGGTCTAAGGAACGACCCCATCCTAAGCAGGGGGCCGAACCCGGAGCATGCTCCTTTTCCCGTGGGTCGCCAGCGGCCGGTGCGCCCTTTTCTTGCGCCAGATCAGCGGCTGTGCGAGGTCAGCCGGGCCAAGGGCGAGGCCAAGCTGACGCCGGGCGCAGCCCGCCGTGCGCCGCCGCGCGCCGGGCTGGCTTCTGCGCTGGATTCTTCCAACCGGTCTTGCGGGCTGGCCGCGATCAGGCCGGCCGGGTCGCGCTGCATGGCCACGCCGACCGCCAGGATGTCGATCACCAGCAGGTGCAGGATGCGGCTGACCATGGGCAGGTGGGTGGAGACGTCCTCGACATGGTCGATGATCAGGGCGACATCGGCCTTTCGCGCCAGCGGCGACTGGCCGGCCGTGATGGCCACCACATAGGCGCCGCGCGCCTTGGCTTTTTCCACCACTTCCAGCAGCTCGGGCAGGCGGCCGCTGTTGCTGATGACCACGGCCACATCGCCGGGTTTGAGCACATTGGCGGCCAGCAGCTGCAGGCGCGGGTCGGTGTAGGAGCAGCTGGACATGCCAAAGCGCAGGAACTTGAATTCCGCATCCTGCGCCACCACGCCGTAGTGGCCGACGGCATAGAACTCGATGCGCCCGGCCTTGAGCAGCAGGGCGACCGCCCGGTCGATCATGTCTCGGTTGAGCTGGCTGCGTACCTGCAGGATGGCCGAGGCCGTGTTGCCCAGCACCTTGGCGCCCAGCTCCAGCATGGAGTCGTCGCCCTTGACCTGGGTGTGGGTGACGGGCACGGTGCCGGTCAGGCCCGAGGCCAGGCGCAGCTTGAAGTCCGACAGGCCTTCGCAGCCCAGGGTGCGGCAGAAGCGGATGACGGTGGGCTGGCTGACGTTGGCGGCGCGGGCGATCTCGACAATGGGGTCGTTCAGGGCCGAGCGCGGGTGGGCCAGCACATGGTCGGCCACGCGGGCCTCGGCCGGTGACAAGCCCGGGCGGGCGCGGCGGATCTGGCCCAGCAGGCCGGCGCCGGGCGCTTCTTCCAGCGTGGCCAGCTGGGCTTGCAGAATCGCCGAGGCGCCCTTGAAGGTGGCGTGCTCGGCGGTGATGACAAAGGTCGGGATGCCGGCCACATAGTCGCTGAAGCGGCCCTTGTCTTCGAAGCGGGCGCGGAAGCTGGAGCGGTCGAAAGCCTCACCCAGGCGCGGCACGATGCCGCCGCCGATGTAGACGCCGCCCAGGGCGCCCAGGGTGACGGCCAGATTGGAGGCGGCCGTGCCCAGCAGGCCGCAGAAGACTTCCAGGGTCTCGACGCACAAGGCGTCGCTGGCATCCAGAGCGCGCTGGGTGATCTTGGGCGCGTCCAGCTCCTCGGCCTCCTGGCCGGCATGCTCGGCCAGGGCGCGATAGATCAGTTCCAGGCCGGGGCCGGAGAGCAGGCGCTCAAAAGACACATGGTCGTACTGCTTCCAGGCGTGGCGCAGGATGGCGATCTCGCGCTCGTCGCGCGGCGCGAAATTGGTGTGGCCGCCCTCGGTGCCCAGGGCGATCCAGCCGTCACCGGCCGGGATCAGGCCCGACACGCCCAGGCCCGAGCCCGAGCCCAGCAGGCCGATCACGCTGGGCATGCGCGCCTCGCCGCCGCCCACCTGGCGCACATCGGCGGGTGAGAGCCGCGGCAAGGCCATGGCCAGGGCGGTGAAGTCATTGACCACGACCAGGGTGTCGAAACCCAGGCGCTGGCGCATCTCTTCGATCGAGAACTGCCAGTGGTAGTTGGTCATGCGCACCTGGTCGCCCTCGACCGGGTTGGCGATGGCGATGGCGGCGTGGGCGATATGGGGGGTGTCGGCCAAGCCCTTGAGATAGGCGCTGACGGCCGCATGGAAATCGGCGTGCTCGGCGCAGCGCAGGGAGGCGATCCGGCTGAACTCGCCCGGCGACGTCTCCAGAGCGAAGCGCGCGTAAGTGCCGCCAATGTCGGCAATCAGGCGGGGGACGTCAAACGGAGGCAGAGAGGACATCGGCGTGGGCATCCAGGCAAGGGGCAGGGCGACTGCGCATTATCAGGGCCGCTCCTGGGCGGGGTAAGCCGGGCAGTCCCTGCCATGCCAGCAGCCCGGCGGTTCTGGTGTGCGCAGGGCGCCCGCAGGCTTGCGGCGGCAAGCACATATGGGGGTGATTCTGACCTGAAGTTGTAGCTTCACTACTTTTTGAGAAGGCGGTCAGTCTGGCTTGTTGGCCGTGTTTTGTGCGGATTACTCGGTATTCAATGGGCTTCTGGCCTGGGAATCGCCTCGCGGGTGGCGAGTATTTGCCATGCTTCGGGTAGTCGCTCTTGCTATGTGAATGTAGTTTTGCTACCTTTTGCCTGTGCGAGGAGTGGGCTCAAGGGGCTGGCCGCGCAAGAACATGAGACGCAGCCGCCTTCTGGGTGGTCTGCCGCAAACGGGGACCGAGGATGCAGCGAGTAGATGTGATGGGCGTGGTTCTGGGGCTGAGGCCGGATCAGGGTGCGTGCGCATGAGTGCGATGGCGCCGCGTGCATCGGCTGCTGAGGCGCCGGCCTACCCGAGTCTGGTGGCGGATGTCGGTGGCACCAATGCCCGTTTCGGCTGGCTGGCGCAGGCCGGCGCTGCGGTGACGGACGTGCAGGTGCTGCCGGTGCGTGAGCATCGCAGCCCTTTGTCGGCCGTGCAGGCCTATCTGGCGCTGCAGCAGGCGCGCCTGGGCGCGGACTATCAGGCGCCACGCCGGCTGGCGTTTGCTCTGGCCACCTCGGTCGGGGGTGATCGTCTGGAGCTGACCAATGCGCACTGGAGCTTTTCGCGCAGTGAGCTGCAGGCGCAGCTGGGGCTGTCCAGCCTTCTGGTGCTCAATGATTTCGAGGCTCTGGCCTTGTCGCTGCCGCGCTTGTCGGCGGCGCAGCTGCGCCAGTGGGGTGGTGCGCGGGTGCTGCCGGGTGAGGATCTGGGGGCGGCAGGTGCCTTGGCCGTGATTGGTCCGGGCACCGGCCTCGGCGTGGCCGGTGTGCTGCCTTCGCGCCACGGCTGGATGGCCTTGCCGGGTGAGGGCGGTCATATGACGCTGGCGCCGGCCGATGGCTTTGAGAGCGAGTTGCTGGCCCAGGTGCGCACCGAGTTTGCGCATGTCTCTGCCGAGCGCCTGCTCTCGGGCATCGGTCTGCCGGTGTTGCATCAGGCGGTGCGGGCGGTCTTGGGCGCGCCGCTTGCCGAGGCGCTGAGCACCGAGCAGATCGTCGAGCGCGGCTTGACCGGCGCGGATGCCTTTTGCGAGCGCAGCCTGGCCACCTTCTGTGCCTTGCTGGGCGGCTTCGCCGGCAATGTGGCGCTGGCGCTGGGTGCGCGTGGTGGGGTCTATATCGGTGGCGGCATCGTGCCGCGCCTTGGGGACTACTTCTTTGCCTCGCAGTTTCGTGAGCGCTTTGAAGCCAAGGGGCGCTTCCGTGCCTATCTGGAGGAGATTCCGGTGGCCTTGATCTCCGACACCCTGGCGGCGCTCAGTGGTGCAGCCCTGGCCTTGGAGCAGCAAGATGCGGTGCGCCTGTAGTTTCATGTAGTTGAATTACAAGCTGCATGACTTTCAGCCTCAGTGATGACCCTAATCTGGACTGAAAGTGGTATTGAAAACGCGTTAAATCAGCCGTTTTTTCAGAAACAAGCGTCTAAAAAATGGTTGCTTGGACGCAAAACTAGGGTTTACGTTTGTTGGTCTGAAAATCTAGTTTTGATACAAACTAGCTCAGACATCAGGTTCAAAGTCATGGCATCCGGCGCACCAGCGGCGGGGCAGGGCGGCGAAGGGTTCGTTGGTTCGGTCGTTGTTGAGTACGTAGCAAGCAGTCGAGATTCAGGAGACAAAAGATGAGTACTTCCGCAGAGAAGCGCAAGCAGGCCCTGGCAGTGCAGCGCGAGATTTTCAAAATCAACCCGGTGGCCGTGGGCTGCAGCCTGTTGATGTTGGCCACGGGTGCGTTTGCCCAACAATCGCCGGCCAAACTGGACACTGTGCAGGTGACCGGCATCCGCAAGGGCATCGAAGACGCCATCTCGGTCAAGAAGAACAGCGACTCCATCGTCGAGTCGATTTCTTCCGAGGACATCGGCAAGCTGCCTGACAACAGCATTGCCGAGTCTCTGGCTCGCCTGCCGGGTCTCTCGGCCCAGCGCGTGGCCGGCCGGGCTCAGGTGATCAGCGTGCGCGGCCTGTCGCCCGATTTCGCCACCAGCCTGCTCAACGGCCGTGAACTGGTCAGCACCGGTGACAACCGCAGCGTCGAGTTCGACCAATACCCCTCGGAGCTGCTCAGCGGCGTGACCGTGTACAAGACCCCGGACGCCGGTCTGATCGGCCAAGGTCTGTCGGGCACCCTGGACATGCAGACCGTGCGTCCGCTGAACTTCGGCAGCCGTGTCGTGGCCCTGAACGCTCGCGGCCAGCGCAATTCGCTGGGCGCCGCCGGCAATGCCAAGGCCACCGGCAACCGCTTCAGCGCCAGCTACATCGACCAGTACGCCGATCGCACGGTCGGTCTGGTGCTGGGCTATTCGCACCAGGAAACGCCGATCCAGGAAAACCAGGTGGGCCTGTACGAGCCCTGGGAAGCCGTGGGCAATGGCTGGCGTCCGGGCGTGGCGGCAGGCACCTTCTATTCGAACGGGATCAAGGCCCTGCGCCGCACCGGCTTCACCAAGCGTGACGCCTTGATGGCGACCCTGGAAGTCCGCGCCTCCAAGGCCTGGACCAGCGTGCTGGACGTGTTCCACACCACGGCCAAGCAGGAAGACACGGCCAACCAGTTCGAAGTGAACCTGGGTGACTACAACGGCACCAACGGCGCTTACCGCATCGACATCAGCAACGCACAGGTCAACGGCAACGGCACTTTCATCGGTGGCTCGGCGGCCAATCTGTTCCCGCTGGTGCGCGGCATGTACAACAAGCGCGAGGACAAGATCGACGCCGCTGGCTGGAACAACAAGTTCAGCTTCGGCGATGTGAAGGTCATCGCCGATGTCAGCTATTCCAAGGCCAAGCGCGATGAGCTGAACCTAGAGAACAACACCCAGCTGGCGCCGGTCGGTGCGACCTCGGCCTGGCTGGATACCTTGAAGCTCAACTATGCGACCGGTGGCTTCTCCACCCTGGCGCCCACGCTGAGCTATGCCGATCCGACCAAGCTGCTGCTGCGCGGCACGATTTACGGCTCGGGCTACGGCAAGGTGCCCAGCGTGGAAGACGAGCTCAAGAGCTTCAAGCTGGCCGCCACCATGCCGGCGCCGTCCCTGCTGAGCGGCATCTTCTCGGATGTCGAGGTCGGCCTGAACTATGCCGATCGCTCCAAGAAGAAGCGCCAGCCGGAAGGCAATATCAATCTGGGCAAGCAGGGCGAGACCGCCATCGGCTCTGAATTCCAGTACGGTCTGGTGGACCTGGGCTTTGCCGGCATTGGCAACATCCCGGCTTGGAACGTGCCGGGTGCGGTGGCCAAGTACATGACTTTCGAGCCCAGCTCGACGGCCGCGAACTACCTGATCGCCAAGTCCTGGGATGTCAACGAGAAGATCACCACCGGCTTCCTGAAGGGCTTCATTGACTCCAAGTGGGGCGGTGTGGATGTGCGCGGCAATGTCGGCTTGCAGCTCCAGCGCGTGGACCAGTCCTCGGACGCCATCCGTCTGACCGGCGGCGAGAACCCCAAGCCGGTTCACGACGGCAAGACCTACACCGACGCTCTGCCCAGCATGAACCTGGCCTTCGGTCTGAGCAATGACCAGACCGTGCGTGTCGGCCTGGCCAAGCAAGTGGCCCGCCCGCGTGTGGATCAGCTGCGCTCGGCCATCGAGTTTGGCGTGGGTGACACCGTGAACTCGCAAGGCTTCCGCGAGCCCGGCGCCAGCGGTGGCAATGCCAAGGTCGACCCCTGGCGCGCCGTGGCCTTCGACCTGTCCTACGAGAAGTACTTCGGCAACAAGGCTTACGTCGCTGCCGCCTACTTCTACAAGGACCTGAAGAGCTACATCTACACCCAGAAGATCTCGAACTACGACTTCTCGGCCTACCTGCCCGATGTCAAGCCGATCCTGGGTCCCGATGGCAAGCCTCTGCCGATCCAGCCCACGGGCACCTACACCGCGCCGGAGAACGGCAAGGGCGGCCGCCTCTCGGGTGTGGAGCTCTCGGCCTCACTGCCCCTGTCCTTGCTGACGCCGGCTTTGAGCGGCTTCGGCATCCAGGCCAGCGCCAGCTTCACCAGCAGCGGCATCAAGATCCGTGATCCGGAAAGCGCCTCCAGCGTGGGCAGCGGCGACATCACCCTGCCGGGTCTGTCCAAGCGCGTCACCAACCTGACGGCCTACTATGAGAAAGACGGCTTCGAGTTCCGCATCAGCAACCGCCGCCGCTCGGACTTCATCGGTGAAATCGGCAACTTCAATGGCGCTCGCACCCTGCGTTATGTCGTGGGTGAGAACATCACCGACGCACAGATCGGCTACAGCTTCAACGATGGCGCCTTCAAGGGCCTGGGCTTGACACTGCAGGTGAACAACCTCGGTGATGCCGCTTACCAGACCTATGCCGGCAGCAAGGATCGCCCGCTTGAGTACATCAAGTGGGGCCGCAGCTGGTTGGTGGGCGCAAGCTACAAGTTCTGAACCCTGCCTTGACCGCAACCCCTGCCGGCCGCCCAGCCCGCAGGGGTTTTTACTTTTGGGTAGGCCCAAGCCTCGGGCCCACAGGACCAGGAAACGCTGAATGAACGACGACCACTGCACCGCATCCGCTGCTCCCGCTTGGCGCCGACGCCATCTGCTCCAGGCGGCTGGCGCCGCTGCGGCCGCGTCGGCGGCTTCGGTCTGGCCCGGGTCGAGTGCCTGGGCGGCGGAACTGCCGGACGCCGGCCGCTTCATCCGGCCGGCGCAGATGACCGGCGCCGCGCTCTCGCCCGATGGCCAGCGCCTCGCCCTGCGTACGACCGGCCCGCATGGCCGCTGGATGCTCAGCGTCCTGCTGCTGGACACCTTGGCGCCCACCGTGGTCTACAGCAGCGAAGGCGCTGATGTGGGCCGCTTTCTCTGGGTCAACAAGGAGCGCCTGGTCTTTGATTTGCAAGATCGCGAAACGCCCGAGGGCCGGCAGGATGCGGCGCCCGGTCTGTTTGCTGTCGATCACGATGGCAGCCGCTTTCGGCAGCTGGTCGAGCGCCAGCGGGTGCTGGTTCGCAGCGGCAACGAAGTCCGCAGCCTGGAGCCCTGGAACACCTTTCTGCTCCATGGTGACACTCAGCGCCGAGGCGATGAGGTGCTGGTGGTGCGCCCCGAGGCTTACACCGACAAGGAGCTGGGGCATTTCAAGCTCCTGCGCCTGAACACGGTGACGGGTCGCAGCCGGGAGATCGACAGCTTGCCGCAGGCGCAGAGCTGGTGGTTCGATGCTGCTGGCCATCTGCGCCTGCAGCGCACGCTGGAGGCCTCTGCTGCCGCCGCAGGCGAGCGCGTCGCGGCCCCGCGCGGGCGCTACCTCTGGCGTGAGTTGGGCAGCGCTTCCGACAAGGAGGCCTGGCGCCCGATCGCCGAGTTCAACCCCATCACCGGCGAAGGTGATTTCCGCGTGCGCCACCTCGGCGTCGACGGCAAGCTCTACGTCAGCGCCCGCCGCCAGGGCGCCGACAAGCTGGCCTGCTGGTTGCTCGACCCGGCCAGCGGCCAATGGTCAGAGGCCCCGCTGGCCCAGCACGGGCAGTTCGACATCGATGCCGAGGTGATTGCGCGTCAGGACCGGGTGCTGGGGTTGCGTTTCAGCATCGACGCTGAAATCACGCAGTGGCTGGATGCGGACATGCAAGCCGTGCAGGCCCAGGTCGACAAGGTGCTGCCGCGCACCGCCAACCGCCTGTCCGTGCCTTGGAGCGGTGATGCGCCCTGGGTCTTGATCGAAGCCTCGGCCGACATCCAGCCCACGCTCTATTTCCTCTACAACCGTCAGACCCGCAAGTACACCCGCCTGGGCAGCGAGCGGCCTGATGTCGAGGCCAAGCAGATGGCCGCCATGGACCTGCACCGCCCCAAGGCGCGTGACGGCCTGGAGCTGCCGGCCTGGCTGACTCTGCCCAAGGGCAAGAACCTGGCCGACAAGCCGCGCCTGCCCCTGGTGATGCTGATCCACGGTGGCCCCTGGGTGCGCGGCCCGGCCTGGGCCTGGGACCCCTATGTGCAGTTCCTGGCCGCGCGTGGTTATGCCGTGCTGCAGCCTCAGTTCCGCGGCACCTTGGGGCTGGGTCAGAAGCACGAGCGCGCCAGCTGGAAACAGTGGGGCCAGGCCATGCAGGACGACATCAGCGATGCCACCCGCTGGGCGATTGAGCAGGGCGTGGCCGACCCCGCGCGCATCGCCCTGATGGGTGCCAGCTACGGCGGCTATTCGGCCCTGATGGGCCTGGTGCGCGAGCCGGGCTTGTACCGCTGCGCCGTGGCCTGGGTGGGCGTGACCGATCTGAATCTGCTCTACAGCGTCAGCTGGAGCGACACCTCGGATGCCATCAAGCAGCATGGCATGCCTGTGCTGCTGGGCGATCCGGTCAAGGACGCGGCCCTGCTGCGCGCCCAGTCGCCGCTCAGCCATGCGGCCGCGATTCGCCATCCGCTCTTGCTGGCCTACGGTGAGAAAGACCGGCGCGTGCCCCTGATCCACGGCGAGGCCTTCCGCAAGGCCTTGCAGGCCGCGCCCGGCCGCGCGCCCGACAGCCTGGAGTGGCAGGTCTATGCCGACGAAGGCCATGGCTGGCGCCTGCCCGCCAATGACATCGACTTCTGGAACCGCGCCGCGCACTTTCTCGATCGCCACCTGGCGGAGGTTCGCAGCTGAGCCTTCCGCCAAAAGCTTTTTCAGAACGCTCTACAGTCCGGCCATGAGCATCGATTCCTCCGCCCTGGCGGCCCTGGCCGGCCGCTACTCTCAAGGCCCGAAGTACATGACTGCGCCGGCGCCGAGCCGGGCGCAGTGGCAGCAGGCGGCCGAGCTGGCCTTGCGGGCGCCCGACCATGGTGGCTTGCGGCCGTTTCGCTTTGTGCTGGTGTCCGAGGATCAGCGTGCGTTGCTGGCCGAACTCTTTGTCAATGCCGCTCGGCGCTGGGGCCAGAGCGAGGCCGAAGATCTGCAGCGCGCCCACGACCGCGCCTGGAACGGGCCCGGCCTGGCCGCCTTGATCGTGCGCCTGCGCGAAGGCGAGCCCGAGGTGCCGGCCCATGAGCAGCTGCTTTGTGCCGGGGCGGGTTTGATGAACTTCCTCAATGCCCTGCATTTGATGGGTTATGCCGCCAAGACCTTAAGCGGTGCCGCTCTGCGCGACCCGGCGCTGCAGGCGGCCTTCTGCCAACCCGGCGAGCAACTGCTGGCCTGGGTGCTGGCCGGCACGCCGCTGAAGCCGGCGGTGGCGCGTGCCAAGCCACGTGGGGACGTGGCGCACGCCCTGGCTGGGGAGGCAGACGAGCTCTGCGCTGACTGGGAGCCGCCGGTCTTCTGAGCGGGTTCGATCATCGTTGCAGCTTCGATTGACTCGGGACCCGCTGGATCCACACCGGACCGGGCTGCGTCTGAATACATCGAGATTGAGGAGTCGGTGCTGTTTGTGTAATCTTGCAAACACAGGGAACAGCGCATCGCCTGCCTGCGCCAAGACATGGGAGTTGTTGAGCTGCATAGGCTCTTTTCAGGAAAGAAGTACCGATGACGACCCATTTCCAAGACTTGTTCATGAAGCTGCCGATTCCGCTGTGCTGGGTGGCTTCCGATGGTGTGGTCCTGCAGATGAACAAGCGCTTCGAGTCGGTGTTTGGTTATTCCAAGAAGGACATGCCGATTCTTGACTGCTGGTGGCCCTTGGCCTACCCCGACACCAGCTATCGCGATTGGGTACGTCGCACCTGGAATGAGGCTTTGGCCTTGGCCGAGGCCGAGAAGCGCGACATCATTCCGATTGAGTATCGGGTCCGTTGCAAAAACCAGCAGACGGTGACCATGGAGATCTCGGGTATCACATTGGGCGATGGCTTCTTGGCGACTTTCATTGATGTCACCGAGCGCAACGCAGCGCAAGAACGGGTCCAGCATCTGGCCTTTTACGACTCGCTGACCGATCTTCCTAACCGCCGCTTGCTGGCCACACGCCTGGAGCACTTGATGGCCAAGCTCAAGCGCAGTCAGCGCTGTGCGGCCTTGATGGTTGTGGATTTGGACAATTTCAAACCTCTCAATGACCGCTGGGGTCATGCAGCCGGTGATCAGGTGTTGGTGGAGGCGGCTCGGCGCATGGTGAATGTGGTGCGAGCCGTGGACACCGTGTCTCGCGCAGGGGGAGATGAGTTCGTGGTCTTGCTGGACGAGATCGATGCCGATGCAGAGCATGCCGCCCGCGTCGCGATGGACATCGCGCGGCGGCTCCAGACCAGCCTGTCGGCGGAGTTTGAGTTGTCCTTGGACAATTTGCTTGCACGAGGCGCCTGTCATCGGGGCAGCGCCAGCATCGGTGTGGTGCTGTTCGATGGCCGTGTTGCGCGGACGGAGTCCTTGTTCGCTTGCGCCGACACGGCCATGTACGAGGTCAAGCGACAGGGGCGCAACGGTGTGCTGATGACTCGGGTTTGAGTGCTGGTTCTGTCGGCAGTGATCCGTCTGGACCCGTGAGCCGGACGGAGATGCGGCCCGTGGGAAGGGATCACATCTGCTTGAACAAATGGTTGTAGGCCTCGGCCACGGGCAGAATGTCTGCGTGGTCCTTGAGCCGGAC
This sequence comes from Paucibacter aquatile, assembly GCF_002885975.1. NCBI lineage: Bacteria > Pseudomonadati > Pseudomonadota > Betaproteobacteria > Burkholderiales > Sphaerotilaceae > Roseateles > Kinneretia aquatilis. The sequence goes on from NZ_POSP01000004.1 coordinate 378,161, forward strand.
CTGCAGGCGGCCGCGGAAGTCGCGGATGACGCTGGCCACGGCCGCCACATTGAGCAGGGTGGAGCGGTGGATCTGCCAGAACTGCTGCGGATCGAGTTCTTCGACCAGCTCCTTCAGCGGCTTGCGGATCAGGGCCTCGGAATCGCGTAGGACCAGGCGCGTGTACTTGCTGTCGGACTGGAAGTACAGCACCTCGTCCACCGTGATCAGGTGCAGGGTTTGACCCACCGAGGCGTTGATCCAGCGCAGCGGCGTGCGTGGGGCGCTGGGCTCGGCGGAGGCCGCAGGCTGCCAGGCACGCTCCTGACCCGTCGCCGGACTGGCGAGCCGGGCCTTGAGCCGGCCGATGGCGGTGAACAGCCGGCTGGGTTCCAGAGGCTTGAGCAAGTAGTCCACCGCGCCATGATCGAAGGCGGCGATGGCATGCTCGTCAAAGGCGGTGATGAACACCACATGGCTGCGCGTACCCACCTGTCGCGCCACATCGAGACCATTGGCGCCGGGCATTTGGATGTCCAGGAACAGCACATCGGGCGCATGCAGATCCAGCAAGCGCAGGGCTTCGATGCCATCGGCGGCCTCGCCCACGATGCTCAGCTCGGGCCAGAGCTGGGCCAGGCGCTCGACCAGCTCCTGGCGCAAGGTGTGCTCATCTTCGGCGACCACGGCGGTCGGTGCGCTCAGGGATCTCATGGGGGCAGTTCCAGGGTGAAGTGGGTATGGCCGGCCGTGCTGTGACAGCGCAGGCGCGCGAGCCCGGCGCTGCAGTCGCGCAAGCGGGCCGCCAGTTCTTGCAAGCTGGCGTCGTCGCCGCAGAGGCCCGGCAAGGACAGCTTCAGCGTCAGGCTCAGGCCTTGCTCGCCTGCGCCGAAGCCGCGCGCCGCCAGCTCGGCCTGCGTGGGCAGGCTGTGTTGGCGCTGCCACGCCAGGCGCAGGGCGCGTTGCAGCAAGGGCAGCAGCAGCATGGGCGGCAGCGTCCGTTGGCGCAGTGCCTCGGGCCAGTCGGTGCTGAACTGTACCGGGCTGCGGTGGCGGTCGGACATGACGGCGAGGTAACTGTCCAGCAGTTCGGTCTCGATCTCGAGGCGGCTGCCGCTTTCACGCAGGCGGGGCAGGGCCACGCGCAGGTGGCGGATCAGACGCTCCAGCCGCGCGGGAGCTTCGGCGCTGCTGTCCTGGTAGGCCTGCTCGACATCAACCAGGGTATCGAACAGCAGCTCCGGTTCTACCTGGGCTTGCAAGGCGGCCAGACGGCTGGCCAGGGCCTGGCGGGCCATGGCGCTGTGGCGCAGCAGCAGCTGGTCCAGCTGTGCCTGTGCCTGGGTCTGGCGCCGCTGCATCTCGGTCAGCGCGACCAGCAGGCCACAAGGGATCAGGGCGTACAGCGCGCCGCTGAGCCATTGCTGCCAGCCGAGCGGTGGCCGTGTCATCCCCTTGCGTTGCCAGAGCAGGGCTTCGTAATCGGGCCAGGCCAGCCCATGAATCACGCCCTGCGCCAGGCCTTGTCCCAACAGAGCGCCGGCCACGGTGGCCGCCACCAGCAGCCAGATCCGGCGCCCGCCCTCAAGCTGGCTGCGCAGCACCGGCAGCCAGGTCAGCAGCAAGCCCAGCAGCACCAGCTGTGGTTTCAGCAGCTCGCGTGCCACCGCCAGCTGCCAGCCCGGCACATCGCTGACATGCACCAGCTCGGGCAGGTCGATCAGGCCGTAGAGCAGGGCCAGCAACAGGCCTGACAGGGCTTCGCGTGGCGTCAACGAGCGCCATGCGGCCCAGGTCCGGGAGGCCAGGCGGCTCATGCCGGCAGGCCCGGGCGGGTCGCCGTAACCGGATGTGACCGGTGGGCGGATGGAGGCGCCTGCTGGATCATGTTCGAGGCCATGCTTGAGCCCCTGTTCAGGGGCAGTTGCAAGCGCACCCGCACGCCGCGCGGTTCGGCGGCTTCCAGCACCAGGGCGGCGCGATCCCCGAACAGGGCGCTCAGGCGCGCCCGCGTGTTGGCCAGGCCGACGCCGGAGCCGCCTTGGCCGCTGAAGCCTCGGCCGTCGTCCAGCACCTGCACACAGAGCTGCTCGCCCTCGGCCTCGGCGCTGATGTGGATGCTGCCGCCCTCGGGCAGGGGAGCGAGGCCATGTTTGATGGCGTTCTCCACCAAGGTGGGCAGCACCAGCGTGGGCAGGCTGGCGTCGCGCAGCCCAGGCTCGACCGAGACCGTGAAGCGCAGTCGCTCACCCATTCTCATCTGCAGCACGCTCAGATAGTTGCAGACCAGATCCAGCTCCTGACCCAGGGTCGACTCGCTGCGGCGCATGGCGGGCAGGGCGGCACGCAGATAGGCGATCAGTGCTTGCAGCATGTCACGGCCGCGTTCCGGTGCGGTCTCGTACAGGCGTTTGACATGGGCCAGGGTGTTGAACAGGAAATGAGGTTCGATCTGCGCCTGCAAGGCGCTCAGCTGGGCCTCCAGCTGTTGCCCCCTCAGACGCTCTTGTTCGCGGGCATTGGCGGCCAGTTGTTGGTGCAAAGCCTGGTGCCTGCGGGTGAAGAGCAGCAGGGCATAGGCCGCCCCGCCGATCATGATCCAGAGCAGGGAGGTGGAAAACACCCAGCTCCATTTGAAGACGGCCTCCGGGTTGTCCAGGCGACCGATGACATGGCGCAGCAGCACGCTGACCGGCGCGGCCAGGCCCAGGGCCAGGCCGCGCCAGCGCAGGGCGGGGCCGGCGTGCTTGCGGTGCTGCAGCCAGGCTTCCACCAGGGCAATGGCCAGCAGCAGGGTGAAGCCGGTGATCAGGTTCTGTCGGGTGAAGCGCACCCAGAGATGCACCCAGCTTTCCAGTGAATCCTCCGGCTTGTACCAATGCAGGGCGCGCGAGGTGGCGACCAGCAAGCACAGGTAGTAGACGGCGGCCACCACCCGCAGCTGGACGATTTGCAGAAAAACCTGGCGGCCGCTTTTCGGGCCGGCGCTGCGGGTGTCGTTGAAGGCCATGGACATGGCTGGCATTCTCGCGGCTGGACAAGACCGCTGCTGTGGCATGCGACGAATGCTGCCCTGCGCGGACCAAAGGCGGTTTTTTGCGGCGCGGCGGCGCCCGGTCTGCCGCCGTTGGCGGCGCCGCGAGCGCCTCGCGCCCGGTCTCAGCGGCTGATCAGCACCCGCCCGCCGTGAGCGGGCAGGGTCAGCGTCAGCCTCGCGCCCTCGGCCCGCGGCGCCACGCGTGCGGTTCCGGTGTTCAGCGCCTCTCGCCAGGCGCGGCCTTGCAGAGCGGTCGGCAGCGTCAGCTGGACACGGCGCGGCCTGGCCGCATTGTTCATGGCCGTGAGGGCCCAGGTTTCGCCGTCCTGTCGCGCCAGCACGATGACATTGGCATCCAGGTGCAGCGGTGCGCTGAGGCTGCCGTGGCGCAGCACGGGCTCGGCATGGCGCAGGGCGGTCACTCGCTTGAAGTCGGCCAGCAGGGCCAGGTCCGGCCGGCCGCCTTCGTCGGCCCAGGGGTAGGGCGCGCGGTTGTAGGGGTCCTCACCGCCGCCCAGGCCGACTTCGTCGCCGTAGTAAATCGTCGGTGCGCCGGGGAAGACCATCTGGAAGAACACCGCCAGGCGCAGGCGCTGCTTGGCCAGGCTCAGGGCTTGGGCGCTGCGCTGCGGGGCGCTGGCGCCGGGCTCATCCGAATAGCCAAAGTGGTGCAGGGCGCGGGCCTTGTCGTGGCTGGAGAGCAGGTTCATCAGCGCGTAGAAGGCCTGCGGCGGGTAGGCCTCGCGCATCAGCTCGATCTGGGCGTAGAGCTTTCTCGCATCGCCGCCGGCCGCGTACTCGAGCACGGCATTGCGGAAGATGTAGTTCATCGTCGAGTCGAACATATCGCCGAGGAAATACTTGCTGGCATCGAACCAGGTCTCGGCCACGGTCAGCGCATCGGGCTGCGTCGCCTTCACCACCTGGCGCCATTCGCGCCAGAAGTCGTCGGGCACCCAGGGCGCCACATCCATGCGCCAGCCGGCGGCGCCGAAGTCCAGCCATTGCCGGGTCACCGAATCGGGCGCACGGTAGGCAAACTCGCGAAAAGCGGGCGAGTTCTTGTCCAGCTCGGGCAGGTCTTTCACCCCCGTCCAGCCCTGGTACTGGTCCTCGGGCTTGGCCTGGCTGGGGTCGAGCTTGAACCAGCTGGCGTAGATCGAGTCGGGGTTGAGCCGGCCGCCGTCGAAGGCGCCGCCGGGCTTGAAATTCCCAAAGCGGTTGAAGTAGGGCGAGTCGCTGCCGACGTGGTTGAGCGAGGTGTCCGGGATGACGCGGATGCCGCGCTTGGCGGCCTCCAGCGTCAGGCGCTTGAAGTCCTCGTTGCTGCCAAAAGCCGGGTCGATCTGCTTGTAGTCGCCGGTGTCGTACTTGTGGTTGCTGGCCGCGCGGAAGACCGGCGTCATGTAGATCGTGTTGGCCCCGAGCTCGCGGATGTAGTCGAGCTTTTCGATGATGCCGGCCAGGTCGCCGCCGAAGAAATCGTTGTTGTAGACGCCGTCCGACCCGTCGCCGCTGCCCGGTTTGTAGGGTTTGCTCAGCCAGCGGCTGTGCCGCTCCACGCCTTGGTTTTGGTAATGCTCGCGGCCCGGCTGCGGGTCGTTGCTGCGGTCGCCGTTGCGGAAGCGCTCGGGGAAGATGGAGTAGTAGACGATGTCGCGCGCCCAGTCGGGCACTTTGAAGTCGGCGGCGTAGACGGTCTGGCGGTAGCGGCGGATCTGACGCGGGTTCTCGGGCAGCGGGTCCACGCTGCCAGCGCCCATGCTGCCTTTTTCGCGGGTCCAGAACACCGGGTCGCGGTTGTTGTGGAACACATAGTTCTTGCCGGAGATCTCCACCTCGAAGTGGTAGCCGTAGATGGCCGGCTCGGCCAGCACCACCGTGCCGCTCCAGCGCTCGCGGCCCGCTTCGGTTCCGCTTTCCTTTTGCAGAGGCAGGCGCTGCACCTCGCTGTACTCGAGCAGCTCCTGATTGCCCTCGAGCCGCCGCTTGGCGACCACGAGGCTGGCGCGCTGCACACCGGGCAGGGCGCTCAGGCTCAGGCGCAGCGGCGTGCCGGGCGTGACGGCGCCAAACGGTGCTTTGTGCTGCAGATCGCGCGAATCAAAGCGCAGGCTCAGGGCCACCGGGTCTGTGACGCTGGGCGTGCTGCTGAGCTGGGGCGGTTTGCCGGCAAAGGGCTGGATGGCCAGGCTGCCGCTCTTGTCCGTCAGGCGCAGCACCAGTTTGTGCATGCCGCCCTTGAAGCGCTGGTTCAGTGACGGACCTTTGAGCTGCAGCTGTGCGGCCGGGCCGCCGAAGTCGGCGTCGGCCGACCAGTCTTCGTCGGCGATCTTGAAGCTCTGCTCGCCTTGCAGCTTCAGGTAGAGCTCATAACGGTCACAGACATAGACCAAGCGATGGGCGTCGCTCGCACTCCAGTTGTTGAAGCTGCCGCGCAGGAAGAGCTCGCGTGTGCCCAGGGGGCTGGGCGTGCAGCTTGAGCTGGCTTGGGCCGGGCTGGGGATCAGAGGCAGGGCGAGCAGCGCAGCCAGCAGCATCAGCGCGCCACGCATCAGCCCTTCACCCCACCGGCCGTCAGGCCCGAAACGATCCAGCGCTGGGCCAGCAGGAAGACTGCGGTGATCGGCAGGCCCGAAAGCACGGCCGCGGCGGCGAAATCGCCCCAGAGGAAACGCTGGTCATGCAAAAAGTATTTGGAGCCCACGGCCAGGGTCAGATTGCCCTCTTCGCGCAGCAGCACCGAGGCGACCGGGTACTCGATGATGGTGCCGATGAAGGCCAGCACAAAGACCACCATCAGGATGGGCAGGGCCATGGGTAGCAGCACCATGCGGAAGGCCTGCCAGTGCGTGGCGCCATCAACCTTGGCGCATTCCTCGATCTCGACCGGGATGGTTTCGAAATAGCCCTTGATGGTCCAGATGTGGGTGGCCACGCCGCCGAGGTAGGCCAGCACCAGGCCGCCGTGGGTCTCCAGGCCCAGGGCCGGCACGAAGTTGCCCAGGGTTTCAAAGATCGCGTAGATCGCCACCAGGGCCAGCACCGGCGGGAACATCTGCAGCAGCAGCATGCTGTTGAGAATGGGCGTTTTGAAACGGAACTGCAGGCGGGCAAAGCCAAAGGCCGCGGTGGTGGAAATCGCCACGATCAGAAAGGCCGAGATGGTCGCCACCTTGACCGAATTCCACAGCCAGGTCAGCACCGGGAAGGGCGGCTGGACCAGGCTGCCATCGGCCGCCTGGTAGGGGATGCCCAGAGCCAGCTTCCAGTGCTCCAGGCTGATCTCGCTGGGGATCAGCTGGCCGGTCGCGAAATTGCCCGGGCGCAGCGAGATGCTGACGATGGCCAGCAGCGGGAACAGGGTCAGGGCCAGAAAGACCCACATCAAGCCATGCGCGGCCCAGACCTGCCAGCGCGCCTTTTTGCCTCGAACGATGGCCATCAGCGGCTCCCCCAGACGACGGGTGTGTTTGTCATCATCATGATCATCATGAATTGGCTTTGCGCATCAGGCGCAGATTGATCAGGGACATGGCCGCCACCAGGAAGAAGATCAGGGTGGAGATGGCCGCGGCCAAGCCGAAGTCCGAGCCCGAGTCCTTGAAGGCGATGCGGTAGGTGTAGGACACCAGGATGTCGGTCTGCCCGGCCGGGATCTTGGTCGAGAGGAAATCGGGCCGGCCGTCCGTCAACAGCGCGATCAGCACGAAGTTGTTGAAGTTGAAGGCAAAGGCGCTGACCAGCAGGGGCGCCAGCGGCTTGATGACCAGGGGCGCGGTGATCTTGAAGAAGTTGGTCAGCGGGCCGGCGCCGGCAATCGCCGAGGCTTCGTACAAATCGGCCGGAATGCTCTTCAGCAGGCCGGCGCAGAGAATCATGATGTAGGGGTAGCCCAGCCAGACGTTGACGATCAGCAGCATGACCTTGGCCAGCAGCGGGTCGGCAAACCAGGCCGGCTTGATGCCAAGCAATGCATCGAGGATGGCGTTGATCTCGCCGAAGTTCTGGTTGAACAGGCCCTTGAACACCAGGATGGAGATGAAGCCCGGCACCGCGTAGGGCAGGAAGAGCAGGGTGCGGTAGGTGCCGCGGAACTTGAGGTCGTCCCAGTTCAAGAGCACGGCCAGCAGCATGCCGATGGCGGTGGCGCAGATCACGGTCAGGGCCGAGAACAAGACGGTCCAGCTGAAGATGGCGAGGAAAGGCCCGCGGAACTCCGCGTCCATCACCATGCGCGTGTAGTTGCGCCAGCCCACCACGACCTTGAAGCCGGGTTGCTGCACCTCGCCGCTGGCGCTTTCGAAATAGCCGGTTTGCAGATTCGGGCTGAAGCGGGTCTGGTCGGCCAGGCGCAGCAGGCTGCCATCTTCCTTAGCCTGCCAATGGCGGCTGATGGCGCCGAACTCGCGCAGGCCCAGATAACGCAGCTCCTGCGCGGCGCCGGGCAGGCGCAGCTTGAGCTGCATCAGGGCCTCGCGGTGCTCGATCAGCTCGCGCAGGGGCAGGGCTTGCTGCAGCGGCGCGGTCAGGGGTTGCTGGGCGGACTGCGCGGGCAGCATGTCCACGCTCAGTTCCTGGCGGGTGGTCTTCAGGGCCAGGGCCGGGGAAACCCAGCTCGGGCTGCCATCCTCGGCGCGCAGCACCAGGCGGAACTCCGGCCCATCGGCATGCAGGGTGAAGGCCTGGGTCTGGCCGGGCACGGCCTCGTGCTGATCGAGCAGGTACTCACGCACCCGCTCCTGGCTCAGCAAATGCGCCGAGGAGTAGTTGGTGAAGCCGATCTGCGCCGTGTAAATCAGCGGGAAGGCGATGAAGATCAGCATGCCGGCGATGCCGGGGAAGAGGTAGCGCAGGGCGAACGCCGCCTGGCTGATGTAGATGTAGAACACCAGGACGAAGAAGCCCAGGGCGCCCAGGGCCAGCCAGGTCTGGCCGGCGGCATGCATCAGGAACACCAGGTAGAGCGAGGCCAGGCCGGCCGCGCCGGTCAGCGGCCAGCGCAGGCGCTGGGCCAGGCGCTCCAGGCGGCTGGGCGGCAGGCGGGTGTAAACGCCGCGGCCCGGGTTGGAGGCGTGCGCAGGAGCTGCGTCCGAAGGCGAGAGGCTGGCGGGCGGATTCATGGACGGGTTCACTTGGTGTTCAGCAACATGCGGCCCGCGGCGCCGTCGAGGGCGTCCTTGGGCGACTGCAGGCCATTGGTGATGGCTTCCAGTGCGGCGTCCATGGCGGTCCAGAAGCGGCCGACTTCGGGGATGTTGGGGATGGCTTCGCCCAGGCGGGCGTTCTCCATGCTGGCGCGGATCAGCGGGTTGACCGCCAGCTCCGCATAAAACGCCTTGTTGGCCGGCACGCCGATGGGCACATCGGAATCGAGCACCTTGAGCGCCTCGGGCCGCATCAGGTGGTTTTCGATGAACTCGCGCGCCAGGTCTTTCTGGCGCGAGGGCGCGGCAATCATGCAGCCCAGCACGCCGACAAAGGGCTTGGAATACTGGCCGGCCTTCACGCCGGGAATCGGCGCCACGCCGAAGTCGACCTTGGCCCGGCGCGCGTTGTCCCAGGCCCAGGGGCCGGAGATCATCATGGCCACCTCGCCGCGGGCGAAGCCGCTTTCCATCTCGGCGTAGCGGGCGCCCTTGGGCATCTGGCCTTCGCGCAGCAGGCGCGCGATCATCTCGGCGCCGGCCAGGGCGCCGGCATTGTTGACGCCGACCTTGCTGCTGTCGAACTCACCTTGGGCATCGCGGGCAAAGATCTGCCCGCCCGCGCCGGCCAGCAGCGACCAGCTGAAGAAGCTCTTGTTGTAGTCCCAGAGGATGGCGTGCTTGCGGCCGCCGGATTCGGCCTGCAGGCGCTTGTCCAGGGCGATCACCTCGTCGAAGGTCTTGGGCGGTGTCGGCACCAGGGCCTTGTTGTAGATCAGGCCGGTGGTTTCGATGGCGATGGGATAGCCCCAGAACTTGCCCTGGTAGGCGAAGGCCTTCCAGGCGCTGTCTTCCACCTCGTCGTAGAGCTTCTTGCTCGGGCGCAGCGGGGTCAGCAGGCCCGATTTGGCCCATTCACCGACCCGGTCATGCGGCCAGCAGAACACATCGGGGCCCTTGCCGGCGCCGGCGGCTTGCTGGAACTTGTCGGTGGCGTCCACCGGGTGCTCGACCACGACTTTGACGCCGGAGGCCTTCTCGAAGGCATCGCCGACTTTTTGCAGGCCGTTGTAGGCCTTGTCGCCATTGATCCAGACCAGCAGCTTGTGGTTCTTGGCCGCCAGCGCGGGCTGGGTGGCCAGCAAGGCCGCGGCCAGCAGCAAGAGTTGCGGTGCGCGCGTGCTGCTCATGTCGGCGATCCGCTCAGGCGTTGGAAGGCCTGGCCCTGGGCATCGAAGAGATAGCAGGCCTCGGGCGGCAGGCCCAGGCGGATGTCCTGGCCCGATTTGATGCGGGTGCGTCCGTCGAACTCACAGGTCAGCGCGTCCTCGACACCGGGGTAGGCGCAGTAGGCATGGGTGGCGCTGCCCAGCGATTCGACAAAAGTGACCGTGGACTGGATGGCGTTGTCCTCGCCGCCGACCACAAAGTGCTCGGGCCGCAGGCCCAGGGTCAGCTTGTCGCCTGGTTTGGCGCGGGAGGCGTCGACGGTGGCGCGGATGTGGGTGCCGGAGGCGAGGCGGACGAGAGCTTCTGAATTGGTCCCCCGGACCAGTTCAGCCTCCAGGAAGTTCATCTTGGGCGAGCCGATGAAGCCGGCGACGAAGAGATTGCGCGGGTGTTCGTAGAGCTCCAGCGGTGTGCCCACCTGTTCGATCTTGCCGGCCGAAAGCACGACGATGCGGTCGGCCAGGGTCATGGCCTCCACCTGGTCGTGGGTCACGTAGACCATGGTGGTCTTGAGGTCCTCGTGCAGCTTGGCGAACTCGTAGCGCATGCGCACGCGCAGGGCGGCGTCGAGGTTGGACAGGGGCTCGTCGAACAGGAAGACCTCGGGCTTGCGCACGATGGCGCGGCCGATGGCCACGCGCTGGCGTTGGCCACCGCTCAAGTCCTTGGGCTTGCGGTCCAGCAGGTGCTCGATGTGCAGGATGCGCGCGGCGTTCTTGACGGCGGCGTCGATCTCGGCCGGCGGCACCTTGGCCAGCTTGAGGCCGAAGGCCATGTTGTCGTAGAGATTCATATGCGGGTAAAGCGCATAACTCTGGAACACCATGGCAATGCCGCGCTCGGCCGGCGGCACCTCGTTGACCAAGCGGCCGCCGATGCGCAGCTCGCCGCCGGTGATCTCTTCCAGGCCGGCGATGGTGCGCAGCAGGGTCGATTTGCCGCAGCCCGAGGGGCCGACAAAGACCATGAACTCGCCGTCGCGGATTTCCAGATCAATGCCGTGCAGGATCTTGATGCTGCCGTAGGCCTTGCTCACGCCGCTGAGTTGAACGTCCGCCACTTGCTGTCTCCGGGGTGCTGCCCTGTTCAGGGCGGCGCCGCTGTGTCTTGTATGTGCTTGTGTGTTCCTGTCCGGCAAGCGCTTGCCGTTTCAGGCCTGATTTGTAGACAATATACAGCGTCAAAACTACTTGAACAACCGCGGTAACCCGATTGAATCAAGTTCAAAACAAGTAAAATCAACGACTTGCGTTGATCATCGGGATAACCCGATGTAGTGAAACTACACAAAACTACGGGCGTCGGCGATACTTTTGCCAACGCGACGCCGGATGCCGCCGCAGCCGGCCGTGTGGTGGCCAGAGGAAGGCCCTCTGGCGGCCTCGCATTCTTGCTCTGTCGCCCCTGTGGCGCACTGATGAACACCCTTTGATGAACACCGGCGGTCGCGGGCGCGTTTCACGCCTGCTTGCAGCCAGTCCGCCCCTTCAACCGATCGCCGCCATGTCTCAGCCCGCCACCCTTGTTTCATCCCCGCTGACCTCGCTTGCGAAAGCCGTGCCCATGAACGACTCTGCCTCCAGCGCCCTGACTTCCTCGGCCTCCCCCGAGCTGCGCGCCGCCTTTGCCGCCGCCTACCGGGAGGCGCAGCGCCAGAACCTGGGCCAAAGCTCGGCTGCGCTGGCCTTGCGTGCGGCGGCCACGGCCTGCCGCCAGGTCCTGGCCGAGCGCTGGGCGCAGACTCAAGCGCAGGATGCGCAACGCCCAGCCAGTGGCGAGGCCGTGCGCCGCGTGCACTACCTGTCCATGGAGTTCCTGATGGGCCGGGCGCTGAGCAATGCTCTGGCCGCCCTGGGCCTGCAAGGCGATCTGCAAGCGCTGTTGGCCGCCGAAGGCCTGAGCCTGGGTGAGGTGCTGGAGCGCGAGCCCGATGCGGCGCTCGGCAATGGCGGCCTGGGTCGCCTGGCCGCCTGCTTCCTCGATTCCTTTGCCGAGCTGGGTCTGCCGTCCTTCGGCTACGGCCTGCGCTACCAGTACGGCATGTTTGCCCAGGCCATCCAGGACGGCCGCCAGGTCGAGGCACCGGACGATTGGATGCGTCTCGGCGCACCCTGGGAAGTGCGCCGCGAGCAGGTCCGCTACCGCGTCGGCTTCGGTGGCCGGGTCGAGCTGGACGCAGGTGGCCAGCGCCGCTGGCTGCCGGCCGAGCTGCTGGAGGCCCAGGCTTTTGACTTCATCGTGCCGGCCCACCACAGCGAGCGCGTGTCCACCCTGCGCCAGTGGCAGGCCAGCGCCGTGGCGCCCATCGACTTCAAGGCCTTCTGCCAGGGTGACTACGCCGCAGCCGCGCGTCACCGTGTCGCCGCCGATGCCCTGAACTGGGTGCTCTACCCGGATGACAGCAGCGAATCCGGCCGCGAGCTGCGCCTCAAGCAAGAGGCTTTCTTGGTCAGTGCCTCGCTGCAGGACTTGCTGGCCCGCCATCTGACCGAAGGCGCGCCCCTGCATGAGCTGGGCCGCCGCAATGCCATCCATCTGAACGACACCCACCCCGCGCTGGCGCCTGCCGAGCTGATGCGCTTGCTGCTGGACGAGCAGGGCCTGGGCTGGGACGAGGCCTGGGCCATCACCCGCCAGGCGGTCTCCTACACCAACCACACCTTGATGCCCGAGGCGCTGGAGACCTGGCCGGTGCGTATGTTCGAGGCCTTGCTGCCGCGTCACCTCGAGATCATCTACGAGATCAACCACCGCTTCCTGAGCGAGCTGCGCCAGCGCTTCCCCGGCGACGAGGGCTTGCTGGCCCGGGTCTCGCTGATCGACGAAGGCAGCCCCTTCGGCGGTGAGCGCCGCGTGCGCATGGCGGCCCTGTCCATCGTCGCCTCGCACCGCGTCAACGGGGTGGCGGCCCTGCATTCCGAGCTGATGGTACAGACCATTTTTGCGGACTACGCGGCCATCTTCCCCGAGCGTTTTCACAACGTCACCAACGGCGTCACGCCGCGCCGCTGGTTGCAGCAGGCCAACCCGGCGCTGTCTGCCTTGATCGATGGCCGCATCGGCAGCGCCTGGCGCCAAGACCTGGCTGGCCTGGCGCAGCTGAAGCCGGCCGCCGATGACGCTGAATTTGGCCGTCAGTTCATGGCCGTCAAGCGCGCCAACAAGCAGCGCCTGGCCGAGCGGGTGCGCGCCGAGCTGGGCCTGGTGATCAACCCGGACAGCCTCTTCGATGTGCAGATCAAGCGCATCCACGAGTACAAGCGCCAGCTGCTCAACATCCTGCATGTGATCGCGCGCTACCAGGCCATCATTGCCAATCCGCAAGCCAACTGGACCCCGCGCACGGTGCTGATCGCCGGCAAGGCTGCATCGGCCTATGTGGCGGCCAAGTCCATCATCCAGCTGGCCCATGATGTCGGCCGCGTGGTCAACAGCGACCCGCGTGTGGGCGACAAACTCAAGCTCGTGTTCCTGCCCAATTACGGCGTTTCGCTGGCCGAGACCATCATTCCGGCGGCCGATTTGTCCGAGCAGATTTCCACCGCCGGCACCGAGGCTTCGGGCACTGGCAATATGAAGTTCGCCCTCAACGGCGCGCTGACCATCGGCACCTGGGACGGCGCCAATATCGAGATGGCCGAGGCCTTCGGCCCCGAGAACATGTTCTGCTTCGGCCTGCGCACCGAAGCCGTGGCGCAGATGAAGGCCCTGGGCTACGACCCGCGCCTTTTCGTCGAAGAAAACCGCCAACTGGCCCAGGTGATGGAAGCCATCGCCAGCGGCGCCTTCAGCGGCGGTGACCGCGAGCGCTACCGCGCTCTGGTCGACAGCCTGCTGGGCCGCGATGTCTATATGCTGATGGCCGACTTCAAGGACTATGTGGCCACCCAAGCCCGTGTCGACGCCTTGTTCGCCCAGCCCGAGGCCTGGGCCCGCCAGGCGGTGCTCAATGTGGCCGGCATGGGCTGGTTCTCGGCCGACCGCACGATCACCGAGTACGTCGATCGCGTCTGGTCGGTCAAGAGCTTGGGCTGAGCCTCCGTCAGCGCTTGGCCATGGCACTGATCTCCGCGCAAGACCTGGCCCTGCTGACCCGTGGTGAACACCCGCGGCCGCAGGAGTTGCTGGGTGCCCATGTCGGGCGCCTGGGGCGCAAGCACGGCGTGCGCTTTGCCGTCTGGGCGCCCAATGCCAGCCGGGTCAGCGTGGTCGGCAGTTTCAACCGCTGGGACGGCGAGGCCGATCCCCTCGTCAAGGATGAGGCCTCGGGCGTGTGGCAGGGCTTTGCCACCGCCGCGCGCATGGGCGATCTCTACAAATTCGAGATTCATGACCGCGCGGGGCAACTGCTGCCGCTGAAGGCCGACCCCTTCGCGCGTGCGGCCGAGCTGCGCCCGGCCACGGCCAGCATCGTGGCACCGGCGCTGCCACTGCTCAAAACCCGGCCGCGCCTGAGCCCGGAGCGCGCGATGGCCAATGCGCGGCAGGCGCCGGTGGCGATCTACGAGGTCCATGCCGCCTCCTGGCGCCGGGGCAATGGGGCCTTCCCGAGCTGGGACGAGCTGGCCGCGCAGCTGCCGGCCTATGCCGCCGGTCTGGGTTTCACCCACATCGAGCTGATGCCCATCAGCGAGCATCCCTTCGATGGCAGCTGGGGCTACCAGACCCTGGGCCTGTTCGCACCCAGCGCGCGCTTCGGCCCGCCCGAGGGCTTTGCCCGTTTTGTCGAGGCCTGCCATGCGCAGGGCCTGGGCCTGCTGCTCGACTGGGTGCCGGCGCATTTCCCCATGGACCCGCATGGCCTGGCGCAGTTCGACGGCACGGCGCTGTTTGAGTACAGCGACCCGCGCGAAGGTTTCCACCGCGACTGGAACACCGCCATCTACAACTTCGGCCGCTACGAGGTGCGCCAGTTCCTGGCCGGCAATGCGCTCTACTGGATGGAGCGCTGGGGCGTGGACGGCCTGCGCGTCGATGCGGTGGCCTCCATGCTTTACCGCGACTACTCCCGCCCGGCGGGCGAGTGGCTGCCCAATGTGGACGGCGGGCGCGAGAACCTGGAGGCCATCAGCCTGTTCAAGCGCATCAACGAGCTGCTCGGCCAGGAGGCGCCCGGCGCCATCACCGTGGCCGAGGAGTCGACCAGCTTTCCCGGTGTCAGCGCACCGACCTATGCCGGCGGCCTGGGCTTTCACTACAAATGGAATATGGGTTGGATGAACGACTGCCTGCGCTATATACAGGAAGATCCCATCCACCGCCGCTGGCACCACGACAAGCTGACCTTCGGCCTGGTCTACGCCTTCAGCGAGAACTTTGTGCTGCCGATCTCGCACGACGAGGTGGTGCATGGCAAGGGCTCGATGTTGGGCAAGATGCCCGGCGACGCCTGGCAGAAGTTCGCCAATCTGCGCGCCTTCTATGGTTTCATGTGGGGCCATCCGGGCAAGAAGCTGCTCTTCATGGGCCAGGAGTTCGCTCAAGCTAGCGAGTGGAACCATGACGCCGAGTTGCCCTGGCATCTCCTGGACGATGCGCAGGGCCACCACGCCGGCATGCAGCGCCTGGTGCGCGACCTGAATCTGCTCTACCGCCGCGAGCCGCCCCTGCACCGCCTGGATTGCGAGGCCCGTGGTTTCGAGTGGCTGCAGGCCGAGGACCGCGAGCAGTCGGTGCTGGCCTGGGCGCGGCATGATGAAATTGAAGAGGGCGAGCGCCGCACGGTGCTGGTGGTCTGCAATTTCACGCCGGTGCCGCGGCCTGGCTATCGCCTAAAGCTGCCGCCGGCCCTGGCCACAGCTGGCGTCTGGCGCGAGCTGCTCAACACCGATTCCGCCCACTACGGCGGCAGCAATCTGGGCAATCTCGATGCCGGCTTGCAGGCCGAGGCCGATGGCAGCCTGCGGCTGACCTTGCCGCCGCTGTCGGTGCTGTTCCTGGGGCAGGAGAAGTCATGACGCTGGGTTTGAATCGACGCGAGGCCCTGATGAAGACGGGGGCGGTCTTGAGCGGCGCGGTCTTGGGTTCTGCCGCGTCGGCCGAGCCGATTCAGGCAAGCCCTCCGGCCCAGGTTCTGCTGGGTCGGCTGGAGCGCTGGGCGCCGTTCCCCTCGCGTGCCGTGCCGCCGCGCCCGGTCGAAGTCTGGCTGCCGCCAGGCTACGACGGCCGCCGCCCGCATGCGGTGCTCTATATGCACGACGGCCAGATGCTGTTCGACCCGCGCAGCACCTGGAACGGCCAGGCCTGGAAGGTGGACCAGGTGGCCGCGCCCCTGATCGCCACGGGCCAGCTTCGTGACTTCATCGTCGTCGGCATTTGGAACCGGCCCGAGTTTCGCCACGCCGAGTTCTTCCCGCAGGCCTATGACCACGCCTTGCAGGACTCGCCCACGGCCCAGCGCTACCGCGCCGAGCGCATCAAGCATCCGGTGATGTCGGATGCCTACTTGCGTTTCATCGTCGAGGAGCTAATGCCCGCCGTGGATGCGCGCTATGCCACCGCACCCGGCCGCGAGTCCACGTTCCTGATGGGCTCCAGCATGGGCGGCATGATCAGCGTCTACGGCCTGTGCGAATACCCCCAGGTCTTTGGCGCCGCGGCCGCGCTGAGCACGCACTGGATCGGCAGCTTCGAGCGCAACCGCGAGATCCCCGCGGCCGCGCTGGCCTATCTGCGCCGCAAGCTGCCGCCCCCGGGCCAGCTGCGCCTCTACATGGACCGCGGCACCGTGGATCTGGATGCGCAGTACGACACTGCGCAAGCCCAGGTCGATGCGCTGATGGCCGAGCTGGGCCACCGCGCGCCGCAGCTGCAATCGCGGGTGTTTGAGGGCCAAGGCCACAATGAACAGGCCTGGTCGGCCCGCTTGGCCCAGCCCCTGAGTTTTCTACTGGGCGCCAGCGCCTGAGCGTGACGACGATAAAGATGATGACGACGACGAGCACCGCTTCCCGTTTGCCCGAGGCCCTGGAGCCCGGCCGCCACGAGCCCTTGGGCGCCCAGGTGCGCGATGGCGGCGTCAACTTCGCCGTGTTCTCCGAGCATGCGCAGGCCATCGAGCTTTGCGTCTTCGATGCCGCCGGCCAGCGCGAGCTGCGCCGCTACCGGCTGCAGGGCCCGCAGGACGGCATCTTCCAGGGCTTTCTCCCCGGCCTCGGTGCCGGCCTGGTTTACGGCCTGCGCGCCCACGGCCCGTACCAGCCCGAGGCCGGCCACCGCTTCAATGCCCACAAGCTGCTGCTCGACCCCTATGCCCGCGAGATCGTCGGTCACTTTGGCTGGCATGCCGAACACCATGGTTATGAGCTGGGCCACCCCGATGGCGCGCGCTCCTTCGACCGCCGTGACAACGCCGCCCAGGCGCTGAAAGCGCGCGTGCCCGCGCCGCTGGCCGGGCCCAGCCCGCGCAGCTCAGCGCCGCGCCATGCCTTGCAGGATGTGGTGTTGTACGAGGTCCATGTCAAAGGCTTCTCGCAGCAGATGGCCGAGATCCCGGCCGCGCTGCGTGGCAGTTATGCCGCCCTGGCGCATCCGGCGGCGATTGCGCATTTCAAGGCTCTTGGCGTGACGACTCTGTCCTTGCTGCCGGTGCACTACGCGCTGGACGAGCCGCATCTGGCCGGCACCGGCCTGCGCAACTACTGGGGCTACAACTCCCTGGGCTTTTTCGCACCCGACCCGCGCCTGGCCCAGCCGGCCCACCGCGAGGACGCCAGCGCCGTGGCGGCCGAGTTCCGCGCCATGGTGCAGGCCTTGCACGAGGCGGGGCTGGAGGTGGTGCTGGACGTGGTCTACAACCACACGCCCGAGGGCAATGAGTTCGGCCCGACGATTTCCTTCCGCGGCCTCGATCACAAGAGCTACTACCGCCTGGTGGCCGAAGACCTGAGCCGCTGCGAGAACCATAGCGCCTGCGGCAACACCCTCAACACCGCGCACCCGCGCGTGGCGCAGCTGGTGCTCGATTCCCTGCGCTTCTGGGTGCAGGAGATGGGGGTGGATGGCTTACGCTTCGATCTGGCCCCGGTGCTGGGCCGCACCCGCCATGGTTTCGATGGCAACGCCGCCTTCTTCATGGCCCTGCGCCAGGACCCGGTGCTGGCCGGCGTACACCTGATCGCCGAGCCCTGGGATGCGGGTTATGACGGCTACCAGCTGGGCCGTTTTCCGGGCCGCTTCCTCGAGTGGAACGACAAGTTCCGCGATGCCGTGCGGGGGTACTGGCTGGGCGCCGGCGGAGCCGGTGGCACGGGCCGGGGCGAGTTCGCGCGCCGCTTCACCGCCTCCAGCGATGTCTTTCACCATGGCCAGCGCAGCCCGCTCGCTTCGGTCAACTTTGTGGCCTGCCACGACGGCTACACGCTCAACGATCTGGTCAGCTACTCGCGCAAGCACAACGAGGCCAATTGCGAGAACAATCGCGATGGCCGCGACGGCGAACTCTGCGCCAACTTCGGCGTCGAAGGGCCGAGCGACGATGCCAGCATCCGGCGCCGCCGCGAGCGCGCCCGCCGCGCCATGCTGGCCAGCTTGCTGCTGGCCCAGGGCACGCCCATGCTCAATGCCGGCGACGAGATCGCCAACAGCCAGGGCGGCAACAACAACGCCTACTGCCAGGACAACGCCCTGGGCTGGCTGGACTGGCCGCAGGCCGACCGCAGCCTGGCGGCCTTTGTCGGCCGCCTCACGGCCTTGCGCCGCGCCCACCCGCTGCTGCGCCAGCCGCATTGGTTCGGCGAGGCCGCTGCTACTTCTGGCACATCCGGCGCGGCCAGCCTGCGCTGGCTGAGCCCGCACGGCCATGCCATGCAGGTGCAAGACTGGCACCACGGCGGCGAGCTCGCCTTTGCCGGCCTGCTGCAGGGTGAAGCATCCGAGCCCTTGCTGCTCCTGCTCTTCAACCCGGCCGATGCTTTGCAGGCTTTCGCCTTGCCGCCCGGGCCGTGGCGCTTGGCTCTGGACAGCAGCGGCGAGCTGGCCGAGCATGGCGAGCATCGCAGCACGCTGGCCGCGCCGGCCTGCAGCCTGCTGGTGCTGAGCCAGGCGCCGGAAGCCCCGCGTTCCTAACCCTCTTTGTTTCCCCACGAGAACCCACCCCATGGACCTCACCCAACGCAGCGCTGGTGTGCTGCTGCACATCACCTCCTTGCCCGGCCCGCATGGCATGGGTGATTTCGGCCCCGATGCGTACGCTTACGTCGACTGGCTGGCCAGCGCCGGCCAGCGCCTCTGGCAGCTGCTGCCGACCACACCCATCGGCCCCGGCGATTCGCCCTACCAAGGCGTGTCGGCCTTTGCCGGCTGCCCCTGGATGGTGGCGTTCGAGCCCCTGGTGGCCAAGGGTTGGCTGGCCGCGCCGCAGCTGCCCGAGGGTGGCTTTGAGGCCCACAAGGTGGACTACGGCCGCGTCCTGCCCTGGCGCGAGCAGCAGCTGCGCCTGGCAGCCCAGGGCTTCTTCGCCCGCGCCAGCGCCGAGGACCGCGCCGCTTTTGCCGCCTGGTGCGCAGCCCCGGCCCAGGCCGACTGGCTGGACGACTACGCGCTCTTCATGGCCATCCGCTCGCCGCTGAACGGCCAGGCCTGGTGGACCTGGGCGCCCGCCCTGGCGCGCCGCGAACCGGCCGCGCTGGCGCAGGCGCGCGAGAGCCATGCCGAAGAGTTCCGCTTCTGGCAGTTCGTGCAGTGGTGTTTCGACAGCCAGGTCAGTGCGCTCAAGGCTTACGCCAACAGCAAGGGCGTGCATCTGATGGGCGACCTGCCCATCTTCGTGGCGCACGACAGCGCCGACTGCTGGTCGCGCCCGGACCTGTACGAGCTGGACGAACACTTCCAGACCGCCGTGGTCGCCGGTGTGCCGCCCGACGCCATGTCGGCCGAGGGCCAGCGCTGGGGCAACCCGCTCTACCGCTGGGACCGCATGGCCGCCGAAAACTACGCCTGGTGGACGGCGCGCGTGCGTCGCGCGCTGAGCCAGGCCGATGTCTTCCGCATCGACCATTTCCGCGGCTTTGCCGGCTACTACGAAATCCCCGGCGACAGCCCGGACGCCCGCCGTGGCCAGTGGAAGACCGGCCCCGGCCAGGCCTTGTTCGATGCCATCGCCGCGGCCCTGGGCCCGCTGCCCATCGTGGCCGAGGATTTGGGCTTCATCACCGAGGACGTCCATGCCCTGCGCGAGGGCTGTGGCTTCCCCGGCATGAAGATCCTGCAGTTCGGCTTCGGCGGCGACGGCACGCATGAGTTCCTGCCCCAGAACTGGCCGCGTGCCAGCGTGGCCTACACCGGCACGCACGACAACGACACGGTGCACGGCTGGTGGCGCACGGCTTCAGCGCGCGAGCGTGCGTTTGCCGGCGCTTATCTGCCTTGCAACGAACACGATGTGCACTGGGCCATGATCCGCGCCTGCTGCAACTCGGTCGCCAATATCGCCGTCTTCCCCATGCAGGACGTGCTGGGCTTGGGCAGCGAGCACCGCATGAATGTGCCCGGCGTGCTGGGCGGCAACTGGGCCTGGCGCTTCAGCTGGGACATGGTCGGCGCAGAGCCCGGCCGCGTGCTGGGCCTGATCACGGCGGCCAGCGGCCGCGCCGATGTGGGCTTGATGCAGCTGCCGGCTTGATTGATTGAGTTGGGTCGCTTGGCACAGTCGGATTAGGACTAACCCGTCCACACTCCTGGGGGATGGACGGGCATGGTCGTGGCTGCGAAGCTTCGTCCCATTGCAGCGAGCAATCTTTCCAAGGACTGGACGAGATCTGAAGCCATCAAGAGCCGGGCTCCGCTGTCATGGCATTGAGCAGGGCAGGAGCAACCAGGGGAGCCGAAAGGCTCCCTTTGTTGTTGGGGCTTCACTTGTTCGTCCTGTCACTCATTAGGTCATTCGGTCGAGCTCGCAAGAATGCGAGGCACATCCGGGTTCCGGGCGCGAGTGCGCCTGAACGGCCATGAGTTCTCCGACGCTTCCTGACTGCCACATGTGCTGCCCAGCGGCATCCAATGCATACGCCACCACGGCGTATTGGCCCATCAGGCCTCAAATTGCGGCTAGGCACTTTGCGGGAATATCACGCGCGTCTGATTTTGGATGCCGAGCATAATCGGCGTCATGTCTGTCCCCATTGCGAACCAATTTCCATTGTTAGCAAGCCGGCGGTGTCCGGAATTTGGGGTCAAGTCTTAAATGCCAAGTTGCTCGGCGGGCCATCTACTTCTGCTTCTAAGGAACTCCGCGACAGGCGAAACTGATGGTGTTTGGTGTCATCTAAAAAGACCAGATCCATTTTGGTGTGAGGTCGCAAACTAGCAACTAAAACTGAGCAAGCCAAGTAGCTGAATGAAGAATCCAGCGGCTGGAGGCTTAATATTTAAGACTTGACCCCGAATCGCACTGTGGGGTGAGGTTGTTGAAGGCTTTCGAACGTTGGGCAGAGAACCGACGTGTGGTTGAGATCTGTTTTGGCGTTAATAGTGGAACTAGCCATATACCGGGTGGATTCCGATTTTGTGAAAAAATGGGATACCTTGGCACTGGGGTGAATTACTCAAAGCAACTCAACTGAGCAGGAGGTTATGTCAACAATGAATAAGGCAACTTGCTATTTAAGTGCAATTGACTTTCATTTGCATCGGGCTTGCAGAATTAATAATATCTTCATTGTCATTTGCTCTGCTTGCCGTGTGGGGCTGTTGCTTGTTTTTTTGGTTGGCTATGAACAAGCTCGGGCTGAATCACTTGTGAATTCCCGCATATTGCCTGAAGTCACTCAAAAAGAATGCCTTGACGGAAAGACAATATTTCGTTCACCTGTGTTGGTGGAGTGGTTTCAAATATCGACCGGAGGCAGGGCAAGTGCGGAGGCTTCCCTCAATCCAGGAACCAAGAAGTTGTTGGATGTGGTACTTAAGTCTGTATGTGTGGACGACTATTTCTTTCAAGAAAAATCTGCGATTCGTGAGCTGAACGGAAAAGTCGAAAAAAGAGAGTGGCGCGATCCAGGTAAAAAGACTGCTGGTTATATCAGTTTCATCATTCAATTGGATATTGCTGAGGAGAGTTCTAACTGGCGAGCTGAATTGGATGTGCGCGGCCATGAACAGAGCGGCGGTACGCATTGGTATGCGGGGCTGAAGCTAGCTCGAATTGCCGACTCATGCTTATCGATAGACGCTGTTCGAGGTTACCTTGGGTTACCACTTCTTAGTTTGTCGAGAATTGTCGTGCGAGAAGCTGAAGCATCGCCCCGGGCTGGTGGATTAAATGAAAAATTCACGTTTGGAAATTCAAATCGTCGGCGCGCAAACCTCGGAATTGAATTTAAGGGGCAATGCGTGGCGAGTATTTTGATTGATAATTCAGGTATCTATAAGGGGGGTGATGAAAATGAAATTTACTAAAGACTTCGAAAATCTGGGTTGAGTCTTAAATATTAAGTTGCCCTCGTTGTTTTTGGAGGAAATCTCTGGTGTCGAGTCAAAGTCTGAACGCCCGCATACCCGCCTACAAAAACGCATTTTCCAGCGGTGAACTTCAAAAAACCTACCAGGACTTGGTCGGTGTGGTTCAGAATTTAAGAACCGAATTCTCGAAGAGATACGAAACCGAGTTCTCGGTCGCGGCCATTCTGCATGGGTACATCGACTTCACCTACTTCTACCTGCAGAATGAGTATCTCAAGCGCAAGAAGCTCAAGCTGGCCTTGGTTTTCAATCATCAACACGCGAACTTTGAGTTGTGGCTTCTGGGGCAAACCAAGGATGTGCAGATCCAGTACTGGAACAAGCTGCGGGGCGCGAAGTGGGTGAACCCAGAGGCCATGCCGGCGTATTCGGTGTTTGAAGCGCCGCTGCTGGTTGCGCCAGATTTTGATGATGCGGTGAAACTGACCGAAACGGTTTGCAGTCAATTTGAGCTTCTGCTGCAGGAGATTTTGGAGTTGCTGGAGGCGAGCGAGTAACTGCATTGAACGAATGAATCGTTCCCCGGCGTGCCCTGATTCATTGATTGAAGCCGGGTTCAAGCCTTCGTGGAGCGGTCTGCCAACCGCCACAGCCCTTTCACCGACCGGGTGAAGAAGTTCCCGGGCTTTGACTGCCAAGTGTTCCGCCCGGCTGTGCTCAGTATGCTGTTGCGCATTCGGCTCCAGTGAGGCCGCGATGTCGACGCTGGTACGGCCACTTCGCTTTTGAGACGCGCAGGCGCTCCTCTGGCACTCCCACAGCTGCATCCCAAGTTACACCTCAGTTCTTTCTGCGCCCGCAGGGAGGCAGGCCCTAGGCAGAAGCGCTCGGGGGAGCGCCGACCATTCGCACGCTTTTCCATTCCGTTGTGCCTGGCAAGGAGAGCGATGTGCACCGGGTCTTGAGCCGCGCCTGCTGCAACTAGGTGGCCAATATCGCCGTCCTCTTCAAGCAGGAGGCGCTGGGGCTGGCCAGCGAGCAGCGCATGAACGTGCCCGGCGTGCTCGGCGGCAAATGGCTCTGGCGCTTCAGCTGGGACATGGTTGGTGGGCAGCGAGCCCGGCTGTGTGCTGGGCCTGATCATGGCGGCCGGGCCAGCATGGACCAGATGGCGCTGGCGGCTTGAGTCAGCTTTTTTGCAAAGTCAAGGGTTGCTTCGGATTGCATGGCTAACATTTCGTGACCAATTTCATGCTCGTTAGGGGTACGCAGTTCGGCTTTGAGCTGTCATGCTGCGCTGCAACATGTTCGGGCACCTCAGGTGCCCGGCTGTTTGTTGTAAACCCAACATCTATGCGAGGTACTGCATGAAACTCAAATCAACGGCTGTTGCCGTCTTCGGTCTGTTGGCGGCGCTGTCCGCCCAGGCGACTGAAGTCGACTACGGTTCATTCAAGGTCAATTACGACGCCAGCACCGTCTTCGGTTCGCCGACGCTGAGCTTCAGTTCGTCCGGTGATGTGGTCGGCTTCGGTTGGACCGTGCCCACCGACGTACAGGTGCTCAGTCTGGGTTCTTTGGTCACTGCCAGTTTCGACCTGCCTTCTTTCACCATCACGGCCAACAGCGGCTGGGCTCTGAGCGGCGGCGTCAATGGCTTCCTGGGCAATCTGGTCTACAACGAGCTCGGTGGCAGCACCGCAGCTTCGGTGACCGGTTCGGTGGTGGTGGACGGCTCGCCGGCCTTCCCCTTCGGCGGTGCCCTGGACAAAGTCGTCCTGAGCTCAACCAGCGGTCTGTCGACCGGCTACTACTCGGGTTCCTATTCGGCCCCGGTGGGCGCGTTCAACAGCTTCAGCTTCAGCGGCGGCAGCCTGTCCCTCCAGGCTTCGGGCGGCGTGTTTTCGTCCATCATCGGCCAGCCGCAGAACGAGCTGCGAGTCAGCTTGGTGGCGGTGCCGGTGCCTGAGCCGGAAACCTATGCCTTGTTGCTGGCCGGTTTGGGCGTGATGGCCCTGCTGTTCAGCCGTCGTCGCCAGAGCAGCTGAACCCGTCAGACGCGATAACAGGTAGGAGCAGAGAGGGGAGCCGCAAGGCTCCCTTTTTTGTGGGCGATTGGCGGCTGCTTCGCTCGCTGTTTCCGGTGCGTGCCAGGGCTGGCACCGAGATACGAGGAGACGCTGCAAACATACGATGGCGACATCGTTCTCCGGTGCGAGTGGTGTCCAGTTGCCGATGCCGCCGCACCGCTTTTTTTGCAGCCATGAACACGACCGAAATTTTCCTGATCGCCATGCTCATCATTCTGAGCGTGCCTTACCTGGTATGGCGGCTGTTCAGGACCGACCATTTCGCGCCCCTGGTGGTGGTGCAGATCATTGCCGGCATCTTGCTGGGCCCGGGTGTGCTCGGTGCGGCATTTCCTGAGTACTACCAGTTCGTTTTCAACCCGGCGGTGATCCAGTCGCTCAGCGGCATTGCCTGGTGGGCGGTGATGCTGTTTGTGTGGATTGCCGGCATCGAGTTGGACCTCAAGGCCGCTTGGCAGCACCGGCGCGAGAGCGGCATCACGGCGGGCCTGGCCCTGGGCATGCCTTTGCTCTTCGGCTGCGGCGCGGCCCTGGTGATGCTGGCCGGCAGCGGCTGGATCGGCCCCAAGGCCCTGGACTGGCAGTTTGTGCTGGGCGTGGGCATGGCCTGCGCGGTCACGGCCTTGCCCATCCTGATCCTGCTGATGGAAAAAATGGACATCCTGCGCCAGCCCCTGGGCCAGCGCATCCTGCGCTACGCCAGCGTGGATGATGTGGCGATCTGGGGCGTGCTGGCCCTGATCCTGATGGACTGGAGCCGGGTCGGCAAGCAGCTAGCCTTTGTGCTGGCCTTCATCGTCGTGGGCGCCTTGTTCCGCCGCCTGATGGCGCGCCTGAATGCCAGCGACCGCTGGTTCGTCAGCCTGATCTGGCTGGCCTTGTGCGGATTTGGGGCCGACTGGTCGGGCCTGCATTACATGGTGGGCGCCTTCCTGGCCGGCGCCATCATGGATGCCGATTGGTTTGATCAGAAGCAGCTCGACAGCCTGCGCCACCATGTGCTGCTGGTCATCATGCCGGTGTTCTTCCTGAGCACGGGCCTGCGCACCAACTGGGGCGTGGGCGGCAGCATGGTGTTCCTGGCGGCGGCCGGGCTCTTGGTCGCCTCGGTGGCGGGCAAGCTGATCGGCGTGCACATGGCCGGGCGCATCCTGCGCTGGCAGCCGGGCGAGGCTTCGCTGATCGGCTGGCTGCTGCAGACCAAGGCGCTGATCATGATCATCTTCGCCAACATCCTGCTGGACAAACAAATCATCACGCAGGAGAGCTTCACCGCCTTGCTGCTGATGGCGGTGGGCAGCACCATGCTGACCACGCCGGTGGTCAAGCCCAAGCTGGCGCGCATGGCGGCGCTGCTGGGGCGCAGCAGCTGAGGCCTTTGCGCCTCAGAGCATCAGCGCATCAGCGCAATTCCAGCAGCAGGGCCGAGCGGGCCGGTAGCTCCAGGCTCTCGCTCCAGCGCCGCGTCTGGCCGCTGAGCACGTCGTGGCCCTCGCTGTGGCTGCCCAGGGCTTCGCGGAAGCGCGTCATATCGACCCGGCGCGGCTCTTTGGCCTTGTTCAGCATCAGCATCACCGTCTGCCCGCCACCCTGGCGGAACAGGGTGTAGACCTGGTGCATGGGGGCGTAATGCAGGCTGCGGCCGCCGTGCAGGGCCGGGGCGCTCTTGCGCCAGTTGAAGAGCCGGCGCACCAGGGCCTGGGCCTCTTGCTGCTCGGCACTCAGGCCCTGGCCGGTGAAGCCATTGGCCGCATCACCGGCCCAGCCGCCAGGGAAGTCGGCGCGCACCCGGCCGTCGTCGCGCTGCGCGGGGCTGGTGAGCAAGAGCTCATCGCCGTAGAAGAACTGCGGGATGCGCGGCGCGGTGGACAGGTAGAGCAGGGCCATCTTCCACAGGGCCAGGTCTTGCCCTAGCGCGCTGAACAAGCGGGGTGTGTCGTGGTTGCCCTCGAACAGCACCAGGCGCTGTGGGTCGGGGTAGAGGAAATCGTGGGCCAGGGCCTCGTAAAGCTTGGTCAGGCCGCTGTCATGGCCGTCGTCTTCTTTGAGCCCGGCGAGCAAGGCGCCGTGCAGGGGAAAGTCCATCATGCTGGGCATGTGGGAGACATAGCCGTCGTGCTTGCGCTTGCCGCGCTGCCAGTAGGCGACCACGGCCGGGTGCGGGCTCCATTCCTCGCCCACCAGGTTCAGGCGCGGGTACTCCTGCATCAGGCGCCGTGACCAGTCGGCGAGAAAGCCGCGGTCGGAGTAGGAGTAGGTGTCGGTGCGCAGGCCCGAGAGCCCGGCGTACTCCACCCACCAGATGCTCATCTGCGTCAGGTAGCGGGCCACGCGCGGGTTGCGCTGGTTCAGGTCGGGCATGCCGCGCGTGAACCAGCCGCTGACAAAGCGCTCGCGGTCGCTGGCGGCGGCGTGCGGGTCGAGCAGGCTCAGGCGCGCATGGTGGGTCTCGGTGTAGCTGGGCCACTGATTGAGCCAGTCGGGCTCAGGCAGCTGTCGCAGCCAGCGGTGGCCGGCGCCGATGTGGTTGAGCACGATGTCCTGGATCACGCCCAGGCCTTTGTTCCGCGCCTCCGCGACCAGATCGCGGTAGTCCTCATTGCGGCCGAAGCGCGGGTCGATGCGGTAGAAGTCGGTGGCCGCATAGCCGTGGTAGCTGTAGCTGGCGCTGTTGTTCTCGACCAGGGGCGTGGGCCAGATCTGGGTGAAGCCCAGGCCGGCGATGTAGTCCAGGTGCTGACGCAGGCCGGCGAGGTTGCCGCCGTGGCGGCCGCCGGGCTGGCTGCGGTCTTCGGCCTCGAGCATCTCGGCGTTCGAGACGCTCTCGCCGGCCTTGGCGAAACGATCGGGCACCAGCAGGTAGATCGCATCCTGCGGGCCAAAGCCGTGGCGCTGGGCCGAGCCGGGCGCGCGCGCTTGCAGGGCATAGCTCAGGCGCTGGGCGACGCGGCCGTCGGGCTTGAGCAGCTCGATCTGCAGCGTGCCCGGCCGAGCGGTGGCGGCGATGTGCAGGTTCAGGAAGAGGTAGTCCGGGCTGGCCACGCGCTCGGGCGGCAGCATGCGCACGCCGGCATGGGGCGTGTGGAGCCGCGGGCGCAGGCTGCCGATCTGCGAGCCCTGCAGCATCAGCTGCAGGCGCGGCTCCTTCATTCCGGCCCACCAGCTGGGCGGCTCGATCTGCTCGACGGTTTGGGCCAGGCTGCTGCTCGCGGGCAGCAGGACGGCGGCCAGGAGGAGTGCGGCGAGTTGCAAGCGCTTCATGGCCGGCCTTTCTGGGGTAAATCCAAACGCCAGACCTGCACGGACTGTGCCGGCACCCGCAGCAGGGCCTGGCCTTGCGCGTCGCTGCCCAGGCTGGCTTGCGCCGCGGTCTTCGGGTAGGCCTGCTGCAGCAGGGCGCCCGCAGGCAGGCCGCTGACCGCCTGCGTGGCGGCCTGCTCGCCGTAGTTGATCAGCACCAGGCTCAGCTCATCGCCCAGCCGGCGCTGGAAGCTCAAGACCTGAGCCTCGGCCCGGGCTTGGATGAAGCTGCCGCGCGCGATTGAGGGCAGCTGGCGGCGCAGGGTGATCATGGCTTTGTAGAAGTTCAGCAGCGAGCCGGGATCGCGCGCCTGAGCGCCGGCGTTGTGGCTGGCGGCATTGGGCGAGAGCGGGCGGTAGGGCGTGGCGCTGGAAGTGAAGCCACTGATGTCAGCCGTCCAACTCATGGGTGCCCGCAGGGGCTCGTCGCCGGGCAGCTGGGAGACGCCGGCCATGCCGATCTCTTCGCCGTAGTAGATGAAGGGCGTGCCCGGTGCGAGCAGGTAGCTGGCGGCCGCCAGCTTGTAGCGCGCCTCGTCGCCGGCCAGCTGGTCCCAGACGCGCGCGCCGGCAAAGATGTCGTGGTTGGCCAGCACATTGGCCATGGTGCTCGGGGCCTGGCTCAGGATGCGGGCAATCTCGCCCACGGCAGCGGCCTCGCCCCGCGCGGCCTTGATCATCTGCGCCTCCAGGCCGAAGGCAAAGGCGCTGCCGCAGACCTCGGGGCTGGCGTACTGCTGCGGGTTGGCGGTGGCTTCGCAGACCACATGGCGGCGCGGGTATTGCTTGATCAGGGCTTGCAGCTCGCGGCTCAGGCGGCGGCTCTCGGGTTGGTCGTTCCAGTCGACGGCGTTGTTCTCGATCAGGTGCGGCACGGCGTCGAGCCGGAAGCCGTCCAGGCCGCGGTTCAGCCAGAAGCGCAGGCTGCTGCGGTGGTAGTCGAGCACAGCCGGGTGGCGCAGATTGAAATCCGGCATGTGCGGGCCGAAGGTGCCGAAGTAGGCGCCAAGGTTGCTGCCGTCGCTGGCCTTCGTGGCGGTGGTCCAGGGGTTTTTGCCCCAGATGTCCCAGCCTTCCGGCGCAGGGTCCTGCCAGACAAACCAGTCGCGGTAGGGGCTGCGGCGGTCTTTCAGCGCCTGCTGGAACAGCGGGTGTTCGTGCGAGGCGTGGTTGATCACATAGTCGATGATGACGCCGATGCCGCGCCGGTGGGCCTGGCGGATCAGCTCGTCGAAATCGCGCAGGCTTCCGTACTGGGGCTCGATGCGACGGAAGTCGGTGGTGGCGTAGCCGTGGTCGTGGTCGGCGCTGGCGGTGATGGGCATCAGCCAGATGCCGCTGATGCCCAAATCCTTGAGATAGTCCAGGCGCTGGATCAGGCCGCGCAGATCGCCGACGCCATCGCCATCGCTGTCCTGGTAGCCGCGCACGAAAATTTCCATGAAGGCGCCATGCTCCCAGCCCGGGGACAGGGCGCTGGCCTTGGGGCGGGCGGGCACGGGAGACAGGTCCACCGGCGGGGCGGCGAGGCTGACGCCGCTGATCAGGGCGGCGCTGAGTGCCAGGCTGGGGAGCAGGCGTCTCCAAGGTGCAAGGCGGCTTTCTGATTCTGTAATTGAGTTACTTTTCATGGGTCGCGCCTTGGCAGGATTTCAATGGTGAAAAGCTTAGATGCTTTGGGTGGCTCATGGAATCCGTGCTGTTGCTATTGATGTAGTTTTGCTACTATTTTGAGCTTAAGGCTGCGGGTCCTGTGGGCGCAGCGACTTCACCTCTTGCACCGGATCGGATCGCTGTCGATGACTTCCCTTTCTTCCTCCCGGCTGGGCCTGATCCTTGCGCTGAACTTGCTGTCCAGTGCCACTTGGGCCGGATCAGTCACTGCTGCTTCAGCCGCCGAGCTGCGTGCCGCCTGTGACAGCGCTGATGCGGCCACCGTCTTGCAGCAGGCCGCCATGGCCGCGCCCGAGGCCCGCGCCTTTGCCCTGAGCCCGGCGCTGCTGCAGTGGCCGGGCCAGAGCCTGGCGCCCGGCGAGCGCGCGGCCCTGCTGGCCAGCGCGCGCGGCGGTATGCAGGTTAAGTTCGGTGCGGCAGCTCATGGCGTGGAGCAGCGCGTCGAACTGGCGCTCAGCGAGGCCCAGCTGCTCCCTGAGCTGGCTCAGCGTTTCAAGTACCTCGAATCCTTCGGCCCCGGCTTGCGCCTGGCCCTGAGTGCGGCCGACCAAGCCCGCTTGCCCCAGCTCTTGCGCGGTGAGCTGCTCCTGGTCAAGGAAGACGCGGCCGGCCAGGTGCTGGCGGTCACCGGCCTGCAGACACCGGGTGCCCTCGATGCGCTCTACGCTGATGCAGCCGAAGCGGCGGACGAGCTGGGCGCGGTGGTGAAGAAGGGCCGGCAGACAGAGTTCAAGCTCTGGGCGCCGACCGCGCAGCAGGTGCACTTGTGCCGCTATGCCGGCCCAGAGAGCCCGGCGGAGGACGTGAAAGCGCTGACCTTCGATCCGCGCAGTGGCTTGTGGCAGCAGCGCCTGACCGCGAATTTGAGCGGCAGCTACTACCGCTATCTGGTCGAGGTCTGGGTGCCCGGCCTGGGTCGGGTGCGCAACCGGGTGACCGATCCCTACTCGCTGAGCCTCAGCGCCGATTCGGCGCGCAGCATGGTGGTCGATTGGGCCGATCCGCGCCTGCAGCCGCCCGGCTGGCAAGACCGCCGCGCGCACCGCCAGGCCTCGGCCCGGGTGCGGCAGTCCACCGATATGGTGATTTACGAGCTCCATGTGCGCGATTTCTCCATCGGCGACGCCAGCGTTCCGCCGGCGCAGCGCGGCAAATACCTGGCCTTCACCCAGGCCGGCTCGCAAGGCATGCGCCACCTGCGCGCCTTGGCTCAGGCCGGCCTGACCGATGTGCATCTGCTGCCGGTGTTCGACCTGGCCAGCGTGCCCGAGCAAGGCTGCCTGACGCCGCAAGTGCCGGAGGCGGCCGCACCGGACAGCCCGGCCCAGCAGGCCGCGGTGATGAAGGTGGCCGGCCAGGATTGCTTCAATTGGGGTTATGACCCCTGGCACTACAGCGCGCCCGAGGGCAGCTACGCCAGCGATGCGCAGCGCGGAGAGCGCCGCATCCGCGAGTTCCGCCAGATGGTGCAGGCCCTGCACGGTGCGGGCCTGCGCGTTGGCATGGACGTGGTCTACAACCACACGGCCGCCAGCGGCCAGGGGCGCCATTCGGTGCTCGACCGCATCGTGCCCGGCTACTACCAGCGCCTCGATGCCAAGGGCCAGGTCGAGCGTTCGACCTGCTGCGACAACACGGCCACCGAGCAGCGCATGATGGCCAAGCTGATGATCGACTCGGTGGCGATGTGGGCGCGCGAGTACCGCATCGATTCCTTCCGCTTTGACCTCATGGCCCACCAGCCGCGCGCGGTGATGGAGGCGCTGCAGCAGCGCGTCAATGCGGCCGCGGGCCAGCCGGTGCAGCTGATCGGCGAGGGCTGGAACTTCGGCGAGGTGGCCAATGGTGCCCGTTTCGTTCAAGCCTCCCAGCTCTCGCTCAACGGCAGCGGCATCGGCACCTTCAGCGACCGCGCCCGTGACGCGGCCCGCGGCGGCAGCGCTGGCGACAACGGCCTCGATGTGCTGAAAAACCAGGGCTGGCTCAACGGATTGGGATATGCGCCCAAGCGCCACGCCGGCGCGCCTGCAGCGGCCACGCAGCTGATGGCCAGTGCCGACCTGCTGCGCGTGGGCCTGGCCGGCTCGCTGCGCGACTTCGAGCTGGACACCTGGCGCGGCCCGCGCCTGCGTGCGGAGCAGATCGCCTACGGCGACCAGCCGGCCGGCTATGTCTCGGAGCCCGGTGAGGTGGTCAATTACGTGGACAACCACGACAACCAGACCCTGTTCGACATCAACGTGCTCAAGCTGCCCCAGGACACGCCGCGCGCCGAGCGTGCACGCGTCCAGCTGCTGGGTGCGGCGCTGACGGCCTTCAGCCAGGGCGTGGCCTACTTCCACGCCGGCATCGATGTGCTGCGCTCCAAATCGCTGGACCGCAACAGCTATGACTCGGGTGACTGGTTCAATCGTCTGGACTGGAGTTACCAGCGCAACTTCTTCGGCACCGGCCTGCCGCCGGCTGCCGACAACCAGGCCATGTACCCCTGGCTGGCGCCCTTGCTGGCCGACCCGGGCATCGCCCCCGGGCCGGCCGAGATCGCCTGGATGCGCGATGGCTTTCGGGACCTGCTGAAGATCCGCGCCAGCAGCCGCCTGCTGCGCCTGAGCAGCGCGGTCGAGATCCGCCAGCGCCTGCGTTTTCTCAACACCGGCCCGGCGCAGAACCCGATGGTGCTGGCCGCTGAAATCGACGGTCAGGGCCTGAAGGACGCGGGCTTTGCCCGCCTGGCCTATTTCCTCAACACCAGCCCTGAGGCTCAGGTGTTGAACTTGCCCGAGCTGGCCGGACGGCGCTATGTGCTGCACCCGGTGCATCTGGCGCCCGGGGCGGCGGACCCGCGGCCGAAGCGGGAGTTCGCCTTCGAGGCCGCCAGCGGCCAGATCAAAGTGCCGGGGCGCACGGCCCTGGTGCTGGTCGAGCGCTGAGTTGGCTCGGCTTCAGCGCAGCTGAGCCCAGCGCTCCAGCATCAGCCGGGCGCCGGCCGTGTTGGTGGCGCAGGGCACGTTGTGCACGTCGCAGGCGCGCACCAGGGCGTTGATGTCCGGTTCGTGCGGCTGCGGCGTCATCGGGTCGCGCAGAAAGATCACGGCATCCACCTCGCCGACGGCCAGGCGCGCGCCGATCTGCAAATCGCCACCATTCGGGCCGCTGAGCAGTCGCTCCACGCTCAGGCCTAGCTCGGCCACCAGGCGGCCGCCGGTGGTGCCGGTGGCCATCAGCTGACAACCCTGCAAAAAGGCCTTGAACTCGGCCGCCAGCGCGACCATCTCGTTTTTCTTGCCGTCGTGGGCGATCAGTGCGAGTTTCATGGCGGGCATCTTAGTGAGTCCGGCTCGGCGGGACACAATCAATCGAGTTACCAAATCGCTTGCTGCCCGGACCTGCCATGCCCCGCTTCGCTGCCAATCTGTCCATGCTTTACACCGAGCTGGATTTCCTCGACCGCTTTGCCGCCGCCGCGCGCGATGGTTTCCAGGCGGTTGAGTTCCTGTTTCCCTATGGCTTTGCGCCCGAGGCGCTGGCAGCCCGGCTGCAAGAGCACCGGCTGCAGCAGGTGCTGTTCAACGCCCCGCCGGGCGATTGGGCGGCCGGTGAGCGCGGCCTGGCCTGTCTGCCCGGGCGCGATGCCGAGTTTTTAGCCGGCATCGAGCAGGCCCTGGTCTATGCCCGGGCGCTGCAATGCCCGCGGCTACATGTGATGGCCGGCCTGATCCCTGCCGATGAGTCGCCTGCAACTGCGCGGGCCTTGTATGTTCGGCGCCTTCGCGAGGCTGCCGGCTTGGCAGCGGCCCAAGGCGTGAGCTTGATGATCGAGCCCATCAACCAGCGCGACATGCCCGGCTATTTTCTGCAGCGCCAGGATCAGGCCCATGCCTTGCTCGACGAAATCGCCGCGCCCAATCTCCAGGTGCAGATGGATCTGTACCACGCGCAAATCAGCGAGGGCGACCTGAGCACCAAGCTGCGCCAGTACCTACCCAGCGGCCGTGTCGGCCACCTGCAGATCGCTGGCGTGCCCGAGCGACATGAGCCGGATGTCGGCGAGATCAACTACCGCCACCTGTTCCGGCTCATCGATGAGCTGGGCTATGTGGGCTGGGTGGGCTGCGAATACCGGCCGGCGCGCGGCACGGTGCCGGCGGGGACGTCGGCAGGCTTGGGCTGGCTGCGCACTGCGTCCTGAGGATCGAAAGTCATGGGTGTTCTTCTGGGGTCGCAATTGGGCGGGCGCTGCCTACACTTTGAACATCACCGGCGATTCGGCCGGTCTTGCTGAAGCGCAGGGAAAGGGGGCGGCCATGAGCATCGTGTCGGGGTTGCGGTATCTGTGTCTGTGGGCCGCAGTCGGCCTTTTGTCGGCCTGCGCCAGCGTGGCGGTGCCCAGCGGACCCGCGCCGGAGCTGCTGCGCGATGATTTGTTCAAGCCCAGCAGCAGCCCGATCTCGGCTGAGGCGGTGTTCGCCTTGAGTCCGGCCATGCGGGACTATGTCGATCATGAGATCGCCTACCGCATCCGCAGCCGCGGGGCGCGCGAGGCCTTGCTCGATTCGCTCTACACCAAGGGCCAGTTGCAGCTGGATTACGACTCTGAAGTCACCCGCACGGCGGCCCAGGCCTTTGAGCAGCGGCGGGGCAATTGCCTGTCGCTGGTGATCATGACAGCAGCCTTCGCCAAGCATCTGAACTTGCCGGTGCGCTTTCACAGCGTGTTTGTGGACGAGTTCTGGAGTCGGCGCGGCGATATGTACTTCCAGACCGGCCATGTCAATATGGCTCTGGCAGCGCGCCGGTCTGAAATCAACGCCACGTCGCTCCAGGAACTGGAGATGATGACGGTTGATTTCCTGCCTGGTGTGGATCTGCGCGGGCAGCGGCGTCGTTTGATTGAAGAGCACACCGTGATCGCCATGTTCATGAACAACCGTGCGGCCGAAAGCTTGGCTCAGGGTGCCGTGGACGATGCCTATTGGTGGGTGCGAGCTTCGCTGCAGGCTGACCCGAGAATGCTGTCGGCCTACAACACGCTTGGCGTGGTCTATCGTCGCCGAGGGGAACTGGATTTGGCCAAGGCCAGCTTTCAGGCGGTCTTGAGTTTGGAGCCAGAGAATGTGCAGGCCATGTCCAATCTGGTGCTGGTGCTTGAAGCAAGCGGGCAGTCACAGGCCGCCGCGAGCCTGAGCGCGCGCTTGCGCGACTTGCAGCCTTACCCGCCTTACAAGTTTTTTGACGAAGGTGTGCTTGCCATGCAGCGGGGCGACTATCAGCAGGCCAAGGCCTTGTTTGAACGCGAGTTGGCGCGCTCTGCCTTTTTTCATGAGTTCCATTTCTGGGCGGCGCTGGCCAACTATGGCTTGGGCGATGTCAAAGCCGCCCACAAGCACATGGCCTTGGCCTTGGAGAACAGCAGCACCGAGCGCGAGAAGCAGCTTTACACCGCCAAAATGGATTCACTGCGCTCTCGCAAGCACATCTTCCATTGAGCGGCGTTGTATGGGCTCAGGCGAGCGGCGGTAAGCCGTGCCTCGCCCGGGCTCGTGCACAAGCCTCATCCCCTATGCCCATGGGCGCGCGCAAGCCGAACTCCCGGCAAGGACCGGGGCGCCACTCGTAGATGCCGCAATGCGCGGCCTGGCCCACAGTGCCCACCAGGGCGGCGCAACGCGGGCGGGCATGGTCGGTGCCGCGCATGCGGGCCAGGCTGTCGTTGAGCTCCACGCTCAGGCCATCGGGCACGCAGCCGCCCTCGCTTTGCAGCTCTTCGCGTGCGAAATCGACGCGGAAGCTGGCGCAGCACGCGCCGCATTGGATGCAGGGGTTGGCAGCCGGCGCTGGAGCGGGCGCTGGAGCGGGGGTAAGGGAGGGCGCAGTGGTGGACATCACGCCAGTGTAGTGAGCTGCGCTTGAGCGATGCGCTGCCCGCCGGACTTGCTCAGGCCTCGGCGCCCAGCGGTTCTCGCACCACGGTGACCGAGCATTCCGACTGCGTCACCACCTGGGCCGACACACTGCCCAGATAGCGGCGCAGGGCCGAGGCGCCGCGCGCGCCCATGATGATGTGATCGGCGCCGTTCTTGGCGGCGAACTCGATGATGGCGGTGGCCACGTCCGGGGCTTCCAGCACATGGAAGGTCAGGCGGCCGTCTTCCAGATTCAGCGCCTTGCTGATCGGCCGCGCCCAGTGCTTGAGGGCTATCAGCTGCTTCACATGCACACTCTTGCCATCCTTGTCGGTCAGCTCGTCCATGCCGATGCGGGCAATCTTCATCACGCTGACGCAGGCCAGTCGGGCGCCCGGCTCGGTCTGCACGATGCGGCGCACGGTCTCGCGCAGCTGTTCCAGCAGGGCCGGCGTGGCGTGCTGCGTGTCGACTGCGGCCATGATGATGGGGCTGCGCGTGACCTGGGTGGTGACGGTGGCCTGCGGCGCTGGCTCCGAGCCCAGTGCGAAGAACCAGCGCTTCAGGGTCTTGAGGCTGCTGCTGCCCGTCATCTTGTCGGCGCGCCGGGTCAGCGTCACGCCTTCGGGCTGCTGCAGATCCAGGGCCAGCTGGGCGGCACTTTGGTAGCGGCGCTCGGGCTTGACCTCGAGGCAGTGCAGCACCACCTCCTGGAACCAGCGTGGCAGCTCGGGGTCGATGGCACGCGGGGGCACCGGTTCGATGTAGAGCCGGCGGCGCAGGCCGCGCACCGAGCTGGGCTGGCCGAAAGGCCGCTCACCGGTGGCCAGGTGGTAGAGCATGACGCCCAGGGCAAACAGATCGCTGCGCGGGTCGTTGCGCACGAATTGCACCTGCTCGGGCGACATGTACGGCCCCGTGCCCATGGGCAGGGAGAACTCTTCCTCCAGCAGATCGGGCAGGTGGTCGTGGCGCGACAGGCCGAAGTCCACCAGCACGGCCAGGCCGTCGGGCCGGAACATGATGTTGCTGGGCTTGATGTCCAGGTGCACCACATGCTGGCGGTGCAGGTCTTGCAGGGCGGTGGCCACGCGGATGCCGATGTCCACCACCTCGTCAAGTGGCAGCGGTGCCTCATCCAGACGCGGCCGCAAGGACTGACCCTGCACCTGTTCCATCACGATATAGGCCTGGCGGGTCCAGTCGCCGCGGGCCACGAAACGCGGCACATGCGGGCCTTTGAGCGCCGGCATCAGCATCTGCTCGACCTCGAAGCCGACGATGGTGGCCGGGTCCTCGCCGCCCTTGATGCGCGGCACCTTCATGATCAGCGGAAAGTCTTCACCGGGCTTGGGCTGCAGCCGCGTCACGCGCCAGATATGGGCCATGCCGCCCTGGTGCATGCGTTCTTCCAGGCGGAAGCCGTCCAGCTCCATGCCAGGTTCCAGCGGGCCCAGGGGCGGCGGGAGGTGCTGGACGCTGTGGGGGCCGGACGCGGAACTGGGCATGGTGGTGAAGATCCTGTGCTGGGGCCAGTGCGGCCTCTGGCCGCGAGTATGGGGTCAGGTCTTGCCTTGAATCGGGATGCTACTCGCCTTGCAGCAGGCGCGCGGCCAGGCGCTCGGGCAAGCCGGCAGCGCGAATCTGGGCTGCCGCCGCTTCGGCGTCGTAGGCCACGCGCTGAAAGCTCAGCTCGCTCGCCGCGCTGTCGAAGATGGCGTAGCAGGCGGCAGGGTTGCCATCACGCGGCTGGCCGCAGGAGCCGGGGATGGTCAGCCACTGGCGATTGGGCAGCAAGGGGATGCTGACGCCCTCGGCCGGGGTGAACTCACCGGCCTTGCCGGTCAGGCTCAGGTGGTAGAGCATGGGCTCGTGCATGTGGCCGCAAAAGGTGTAGCGGCATTCGGTGGCATGCAGGCTGCGCATGGCTTCCAGGCGGCCCTGGATGTATTCGTAGCCAGCCGGGTCGAAGGCATTGGCGTGGACATAGAGCCGGTCCTCGCGGGTGACGCTCAGCGGCAGCTTGGACAGGAACTCGAGCTGGGCTGGGTTCAGGCGGGAATGGGTCCATTCCACCGCCAGGCGGGCGTCTTCGCGCATGGTGCTGGAGCTGCCTTGCACCACGGCGGCATCGTGGTTGCCCATGACCGCCACGGCGCCCCGCGCCACCAGCTCGGCCACCTTGTCCACCACCCAGGCCGGGTCGCCGCCGTAGCCGACGAAATCGCCGAGCAAGGCGTAGTCGCTGACGCCCTGGGCCTGGGCATGCTCAAGCACCGCAGCGAAAGCCTGCGCATTGGAATGGATGTCGGAAATGAGGGCAATTTTCATGGCGATGCTGAGCTTGCCATGAGCGGCTGACGGCAGGCTGAAGGCAGGCAGAAGGCGGTGAAGCCCGGAGTTGGAGGAGGGGGGCGGGTGGCCGCGGCGTTGGATCGGGGGTGCCAGGTCTTGCGCAGCCCTGGCCTCCGGTGCAGCTTGCCGTTTGCGGGCACAAAGGGCAACAGGATTGACCCGCCCCTGCATTCGCGCGGCAGCGACACGCGAAAACGCCAGATCGCGTAAGCTGCGGGCGACTCGCAAGCGGGCCTTTCGTGTGCCTGCAATCCCCCGAAATTCTCAAAAGGTGCCTGATGTTGCGGTGGCCGTGGTGCGAAGGAGCGAACACTTGTCGGGCGGCCGGGTCCGCGGGTCTGATGGCCCTGGCCTTGGCGGCCCTGCCTGGCGCAGCGGCGGCGCAAGCCGGCTGTTCGCGCGAGCTGGTGGTGCCCGTGGCGCCGATTGGTCTCAGCGTCACGGTGACGGGCGAGGAGGTCGCGGGCGTTTACCCCGAGGTCTTGCGCAGCAGCCTGGCTCGTGAGGGCTGCCCGCTGAAGTTCTCGGTGGTGCCTCGGGCGCGGCAGGAGCTGATGTT
Organism: Paucibacter aquatile; assembly: GCF_002885975.1. Classification (NCBI taxonomy): domain Bacteria; kingdom Pseudomonadati; phylum Pseudomonadota; class Betaproteobacteria; order Burkholderiales; family Sphaerotilaceae; genus Roseateles; species Kinneretia aquatilis. The sequence continues at coordinate 415,834 of NZ_POSP01000004.1, forward strand.
CGAGACCGGCCGCGCCGATTTGCTGGTGCCCGCCACACGCACGCCCAAGCGCGATGAATCGGGCGTGTTCGTGCCCATGGTCAGCAGCCGGGCCATGGTGATCTCCATGATGCATGCGGAGCGCGCGCCGCTGCGCAACCTGGCCGATTTGCAGGCGCGCCGCGAGATCCGCGTGGTGCTGGTGCGGGGCTTTGATTACGGCGAGTCGTACCAGGCGCTGATCAAGGAGCTGGACCAGCAGGGGCGCCTGTTGCTGGCGGTGGATGCCGTGTCGGTGGCCCGCATGTTGGGCAATGGCATGGCCGAGGCTACGGTGATGGCACCCAGCATCCTGGTCGGTGCCATGCTGGGCGATGCCCGTGTGCGGCCTTTGCTGGAGCAGCTGCGCTACGAGCCGATGGACGAACTGCCCTGGGGTGAGAGCGGTGTCTACGTCTCCAAGACCGCCTTGTCCGAAGCAGACCGGCAGAGCCTGCTGGCGCTGCTGGAGCGCGCGGCCAAGTCGGGTCAGATCTGGCGCGAATTCGTCAAACACTACCCGCCGGGCAGCTTGACCGGCAGCGTGCGTCCGCGCTGAGCGGCTCGCACGCGGCGGCTGGTCAGCCGATGCGACCCAGCAGAAGGTACTCCATGAGTGCCAGCCCTTGCGGACAAGGGCTGGCCTTCGTCAGGCGTCAGACAGGCCGTGGGGCCTGTCTTCGGCCCTGACTCAGCCTTCTGCACGTGCATTCTGTTTGGGTGTGCACCCGCCGCTGACGCGGCTTCACTTGGCGGGCGCCAAGTGAGTGCACCCCGAATCGCATGCTGCCTTGACGGGCAGGGTTCACATCGGCTGGTCAGCCGATGCGACCTAGCAGTAGGTACTCCATGAGTGCCTTCTGCACATGCATGCGATTCTGGTCTTTGCCGCGCCTGGCGGCGCTTCACTTTGCGTCGCAAAGTGAGCCAAGCCCAAACAGAATGCACCCTGGCGGGCGCGTCTCGGCTGTCAGCCGATCCGCCCGAGCAAAAGGTACTCCATGAGTGCCTTTTGCACGTGCATTCTGTTTTCAGCCTCGTCCCAGACGACGGATTGGGGGCCGTCGATCACCTCGGCGGTCACCTCTTCGCCGCGGTGGGCGGGCAGGCAGTGCATGAAAAGGGCGTCGGGCTTGGCCACGCCCATCATCTCGGCATCGACGCACCAGTCGGCAAAGGCTTCGCGGCGCTTGTCGTTCTCGGCCTCATAGCCCATGCTGGTCCAGACATCGGTGGTCACGAGGTCGGCGCCGCGGCAGGCATCGAGCGGGTTCTTGAAGACCTTGTAGCAGTCGGTGTTCTGGATGCCTGCCACCTGCGCGTCCACCTCGTAGCCGCTGGGCGTGCTGACATGGACGGTGAAGCCCAGGATCTCGGCCGCCTGCAGCCAGGTGTTGGCCATGTTGTTGCCATCACCCACCCAGGCCACGACCCGGCCTTTGAGGCAGTCGGCATCGACGATGCCGCGCTGGTTCATGCCGCGGTTCTCGATGAAGGTGAACAGATCGGCCAGAATCTGGCAGGGGTGGTACTCGTTGGTCAGGCCGTTGATCACGGGCACGCGCGAGTGCGCCGCAAAGCGCTCGATCTTGGTCTGCTCGAAGGTGCGGATCATCACCAGGTCCACCATGCGGCTGATCACGCGGGCACTGTCCTCGATGGGCTCGGCGCGGCCCAGCTGGCTGTCGCCTGTGGTCAGGTGCACCACCGAGCCGCCCATCTGGTACATGCCGGCCTCGAAGCTGACGCGGGTGCGCGTGCTGGCCTTCTCGAAGATCATGGCCAGCGAGCGGTCGGCCAGGGGCTGGTAGCGCTCGTAGTTCTTGAAGCGGCGCTTGATGATGGCGGCGCGCTCGAACAGATAAGCGTACTCCTCAGCGCGGAAATCCTTGAACTGCAGGTAGTGGCGCATCAGTGCGTTGCCGGGCTTCATGCTTGCGGCTCCGACAGGAAGGTCTTGATCAAGGGCACCAGGATGGCGGCGATCTGGGCGGCTTCCTCGCGGCTCAGGATCAGGGCCGGCACCAGGCGCACCACGCGCTCGGCGGTGACGCTGATCATCAGGCCGGCATCGGCCGCGCGCTGCAGCAGGGCGCCGCAGGGGCGATCCAGGGCCACGCCCAGCATCAGGCCCTGGCCACGCACTTCCACCACGCCAGGCACGCCGTCCAGGCCCGCTTTCAGCGCTGCCTTGAGTTCGCTGCCAACCAAGGCGGCGTGCGCCAGCAGGCCGTCTTCTTCCATGATCTTCAGCGTCTCGACACCGGCACGCATGGCCAGCGGGTTGCCGCCGAAGGTGGTGCCGTGGTTGCCCGGCTGCATGATCTTGGCGGCGCGCGGGCCGCAGACCACGGCGCCGATGGGCACGCCCGAACCCAGGCCCTTGGCCAGAGGCATGACATCGGGCCGGATGCCGGCCCACTGGTGCGCGAACCACTTGCCGGTGCGGCCGATGCCGCACTGCACCTCGTCCAGCATCAGCAGCAGATCGCGCTGGTCGCAGATGCGGCGCAGGCCTTGCAGGAACTCGATGCGCGCTTCGTTGATGCCGCCTTCGCCCTGAATCGTTTCCAGGAAGACGGCGGTGATGTTGGGGTGGGCGTCCAGCGCGGCTTCGACCGCGGCCAGATTGTTCAGAGGCACGCGCACGAAACCGGGCACCAGCGGGCCGAAGCCGGCATGGATCTTGGGGTTGGCCGTGGCCGAAAGCGTGGCGATCGACCGCCCGTGGAAGGCGCCTTCAAACACCAGCACTTCCGGGTTGTGGTTGCCCCGGTCGTTGCCGAACTTGCGGGCGATCTTCAGCGCCGCTTCATTGGCCTCCAGGCCGCTGTTGCAGAAGAAGGCCACGTCCAGGCCGGACAGCTCGCACAGCTTGGCGGCCAGCTGCTCCTGCAGCGGCACGTGGTAGTAGTTGCTGCTGTGCATCAGCGTGGCCACCTGCTCCTGCAGGGCCGGCACCAGGCGCGGATGCGCATGGCCCAGGGTGTTGACGGCAATGCCGCCCAGCCCGTCCAGGTATCGTCGGCCGTTCACGTCCCAGACCCAGCAGCCTTCGCCACGCGCCAGGGCGATGGGCAGACGGCCATAGGTTTGCATCACGTGAGGTTCGGACGGCACAACAGCAGACGGGACAACGGGGGCGTTCATCAACTCTCCATGGGTTGGGGCATGCAAAAAAAGAAGACGTTTCGGCGGCCCGAAACGTCGGCGGATTCTAAAGGCCTGGTCTTTCTTCACGGCCTGACACCGGCCTGACGCGTGCGAATGTCCGGTCTTCCTGGACTGCCTGTGCTGCGGCGCAACACATCCAGGGCACAATAGCGCCTGTCGTAAAACCGTCTATTTTCGCGGCCGCGGGGTTGGCACCCAGCCCGGCGTCGAAGTCGCCCACCCATGAGCCAGTCCCCCAAATCGCGCGAAGTTTTCATCCAGGGCCTCACCCTGGAGGGCCGGACCTTCCGGCCCAGCGACTGGGCCGAGCGTCTGGCGGGCGCCATGTCCTGCTTCCGCCCGGGTGGCGCGCGCGGCGGGATTGGCGCCTACATCGGCTATTCGCCGCTGTGCGTGCCGCGGGTGATCAACGGCGTCAAATGCGTGATCGTCAACGAAGAATTGCGTCGCCTGGAGCCCATGGCCTGGGACTTCGTCATGAACTTCGCGCGTGACAACAATCTGCAGGTCGCCGAGGCCTGTTTGCTGCCCGAGGCTGGCTCTGCGGCCGCTTCGTCGCCCGCGCCCAAATCCACGGACTGAAGCGATGCGAGGTCGGGTGCCTGGGCGGGGTGGTTGCCGCTTCGGGCGTGGCTTCAGCGGCCGCGGCGTGCCCTCAGCAAGGCCAGCATTTCGATCCCGCCACCGAGCAGGCAGAGCAGCCAGCTGAGCTGTTGACGCAGGCGCTGGCCCAGGCTGGGCGTGTAGGTGTCGGCGCAGGTGTCGGTGTGTGGGGTTTGGGCCTGGATGTCCATGAGGAGGAGGCTAAACCGGCATTGTGAAGAATTGGTGACGGCTGACCTGAGCCCTTCGGCTGGTCAGATGCACCCTGGCTGCAGCAAGGTCTGGAGTCCGCCGCATTCAGCAGCTATGCTTGCCGCCTTCCGCGCGCCTGCGCGGGCGTCCAAACGTCTGGTCTCAGCGGATTCCGTCCGGTGCCTGGTTTTCACTCCTCTTCAGCGCAGCGCAGCCTGTCTTTGCCCGCACCGGCGCTGCCCGAGCTGGCGGAGCTGGAGCATTTGCTGCAGCAGGGTGGGGCGCTTTTGCAGCGTCATCACCTGGGTGATGTGGTGTTGCCGGGCGGCAGTCTGCCGGTGCTGGCCCTGACCTTGGGTAACCCCGATCCTGCGGTGCCTGCGGTCGGGTTTTTCGGCGGGGTTCACGGACTCGAGCGCATCGGCGCCGAGGTTGTGATGGCATTTTTGGCCAGCCTGATCTCGCGCCTGAAATGGGACAGCAGCCTGCATCGCATGCTCGAGTCTTTGCGTGTGGTGTTTCTGCCCCTGGTCAATCCGGGCGGCATCTGGCGTGGCACCCGGGCCAATCCTCAGGGCGTGGATTTGATGCGCAATGCCCCCGTGGATGCCGGTGCCGGCGCCTCGCCCTGGGTGGGTGGTCAGCGCCTCAGCGCCAAACTGCCGTGGTACCGCGGTATCGAGGCCGGGCCGATGGAGGCTGAAAGCCAGGCCTTGTGTGGTCTGGTGGAGCGTGAACTGCTCAGCCACGGGCAATCGCTGGCGGTCGATTGCCATTCGGGTTTTGGCCTGGTCGACCGGATCTGGTTTCCTTACGCCCATTCAGCGCGGCCGATCCCTCACCTGGCCGAGATGCACGCGCTGAGTCAGATCCTCGATCAGACCCACGCGCAACACCGTTATGTTTTTGAGCCGCAGAGCCGCCAGTACCTCACGCATGGCGACCTGTGGGACCATCTCTACCTGCAGGCCTGCAGCCGCCCGGCCTGCCTGCACCTGCCATTGACCCTGGAGATGGGTTCATGGCTGTGGATCAGGAAGAATCCTCGGCAATTGTTTTCCCGTCACGGCATGTTCAACCCCTTGGTCAGTCATCGTCAGCAGCGTGTGCTGCGCCGCCATATCGCATGGCTGGATTTCATTCTTCGGGCGGCGGCCGGCATGCCGCGCTGGTTGCCTTCGGGGCCGCAGCGGCTCTGGCATGAAGAGCAGGCCTTGAATCGCTGGTACCGGCGGGGAGCACGTGCATGAGCGGGGTGAAATCGTCGGCATTGGCGGACACCGTGCCCCAGGCTTTGCTGCCCTCAGAGCCCGCAGTTTCTGATGAGGCTGCGACCTGGGTGTTGTTGCGTGGCCTGTCCCGCGAGTCCGGGCATTGGGGGGAGTTCCCGCAGCAGCTCTTGCGCAAGATCCGTGAACAGCAGCCGGGCGCGCAGCTGATCATGTTGGATCTGCCGGGCAATGGCATGCTGCACCGCCAGTCCAGCCCGAGCGAGGTGCCGGCCATGGTGGAGGCTTGTCGTGCGCAGCTGGCGCGCTTTGGTGTGCAGGGTCCTGTCCATGTGCTGGCCATGTCGCTGGGTGCCATGGTGGCCAGCGACTGGATCGCCCGCCACCCCAGCGAGGTCTGCGCCGGAGTCTTGATCAACACCAGCTTGCGTCCTTTCAGCCCTTTTTACCGCCGCTTGCGGCCGCTGAACTACATGACCTTGCTGATGCTGAGCCTCAGCCGCCTGGGCTATCGCCAGCGCGAGGCCAAGGTGCTGCGCATGACCACGCGATTGCTCAAGCAGCCCGAGGCGGTGTTGGATCACTGGGTGGCCTTGCAACGCGAGCGGCCGGTGGGTGTGCGCAACACCGTGCGCCAGTTGCTGGCGGCCGCGCGCTATGAAGCCAGCCGGCGCCGCCCGGCGGCGCCCATCCTGCTCTTGTGCAGCAAGGCCGATCGCCTGGTCGACTGGCGCTGCTCACAGGCCATCAGCCGGGCCTGGGGTGCGCCTTTGCGCCTGCATGAGCATGCCGGGCATGATCTGCCGCTGGATGATGGCCCCTGGGTCGCGCAGGCCGTGGGTGACTGGCTCAAGATGCGTCGCATGCAGGGCCTGGATCACGGCGAGTGGCATTGATGGCGGAGGCGCGATGCGGCGCAGGCTGAGCGCTGCGCAGCAGGGTGCTTGCGACTTTGACGCGGTCCAGACGCAAAAAAGCCCGCTTGCGCGGGCTTTTCGACTTTGCACCAGAACTGGTTGTTAGGCGGCCAGCGCCTTGATCTTTGCCGACAGACGGCTCTTGTGACGAGCAGCCTTGTTCTTGTGGAAGATGCCCTTGTCAGCGACCGAGTCGATCACCGATTGAGCGGTCTTGAACAGTTCGGCGGCCTTGGGCTTGTCGCCAGCGATCACGGCCTTTTGCACGTTCTTGATGACCGTGCGGAAATGGGAGCGCAGAGCCGTGTTGGCTGCGTTGAGCTTGATGTCCTGGCGAGCGCGCTTGAGGCCCGATGCCGTACGGACAGTCTTCTTGACTTTGGAAGAGGATGCCATGCTGTAAATCTACCCAGTTGGTGCAAAGACCGCGAGTATAGCACTGAAATAACAGTGAAACAAAGGCCCATGCGGCGTTGGCCGCTCGAAAGCGACGAGGGCGCACATCATAATGCGTCGCCCGGCTCGCCATCAAGCGCGCCGTGGCCTGCTTTCGGTGTGACCTGTGCGACTTGCTTGCGGCTTGGTTTCGCGCAGCTGAAGCGGAGGGCGAGGGCGGTAGTTCTCGCGCATGCCGCTGCGCCGCCGGCTTGGTTTGCCTCGGCCCCTGTTCTTTCTTTTTGTTTGAGCCCGCTGCGCACGGCGCAGCGGCCGTCTTGCTCTTGATTGAGTCTGTGTCGACCATGAATTTATTGCGCGCTGCGTCCCTGATTTCCATCTTCACCCTGGTGTCGCGCATCACCGGGCTCATGCGCGAGCAGATGGTGGCGGCCATGTTCGGTGCGGGCGTGCTGTCGGATGCATTCCTGGTGGCCTTTCGCATTCCGAATATGTTGCGCCGCCTGTTTGCGGAAGGTGCTTTCTCGCAGGCCTTTGTGCCGGTGCTGGCGGCCACGCGCGCCAAGCATGGTGACGAGGCGACCCGTGATTTGATCGATGCGGTGGCCTCGGTGCTGGCCTGGGCTCTGGCGGCCACCTGTGTGATCGGCGTGCTGGCGGCGCCGGTGCTGGTCTGGATGCTGGGCTCTGGCATGCCTGACAAGGGACAGGATGCGGCCGTGGTGATGACGCGCTGGATGTTCCCCTACATCGGCTGCATGTCCATGGTGGCCTTGGCGGCCGGCATTCTCAACACCTGGAAGCGTTTCATGGTGCCGGCGGTGACGCCGGTGATTCTCAACCTCTGTGTGCTGGCTTTTGGTTGGTGGATGACACCGGTGGTGGCGGATTGGGGTTGCCCGCCGATTTATTCGATGGCCGTCGGGGTGATGGTCGGTGGCGTCCTGCAATTGCTGATTCAATTCCCGGCGCTGAGCCGCATTGGCGTGCGCCCGCGCATTGCGTTTCGTCCCTCGGGCCTGCGTCGCGCCAGCACCCACCCCGGCGTGGGCACGATCTTGCGTCAGATGGGGCCGGCCCTGCTGGGCGTGGGTGTGGCCCAGCTGTCCTTGTTGATCAACACGCAAATTTCCAGCCACATCGCCGAAGGCGCCACCTCCTGGCTGAACTACGCCGACCGCCTGATGGAATTCCCCATGGCTTTGCTGGGCGTGGCCCTGGGTTCGGTGCTCACGCCTCAGCTTTCGGCCGCGCAGGCCAAGGACGATGGTCAGCAGTATTCCGATCTGTTGGATTGGGGCTTGCGCCTGGTGCTGCTTTTCGGTCTGCCGTGCGCCGTGGCGCTGCTGGTGTTTGCCGAGCCGCTGGTGGCGGTGCTCTACCACCGCAAGGCGTTTCTGGCGGTCGATGTCGTGAACACCGGCCATGCGGTCATGGGTTGGGGCGTGGGTTTGATGGGCTTGCTGGCCATCAAGGTGCTGGCGCCGGGCTTTTATGCCAAGCAGGACACGCGCACGCCGGTGCGCATCGCCATCGGCGTGCTGGCTTTGACGCAGCTGTTCAATCTGATCTTTGTGCCCCTGGTGGGCGTGGCGGGGCTGGCCTTGTCGATTGGCCTGGGCGCCATGGTCAATGCTTTCTGGTTGCTGCGTGGCCTGCGGCGGCAGGGCAGCTACCGTCCGGTGGCGGGCTGGTGGCTGTTTGCGCTCAAGGTGGCGCTGGCCAGCGCAGCCATGGGCGTGCTGCAGTGGCAGCTGGCGCAGCGCCTGGACTGGATCGCCCTGGGCAAGACCGAGGGTCTGCGGGCGCTCTGGATGGCGGGCAGCCTGGGCGCGTCGGCCTTGCTGTACTTCTTGCTGCTCACGGTCATGGGCTTGCGTCTGCGACAGTTCATGCGCCGCGCCTAAACTGAGGCCATGAGCCATTCCCTGCGCCTGGAGGCGCCCACGCCGATCGAGTACTTTGCCGCGCTGGTGGCCGAGGATGCGGGCCTGAACCTGCTGGAGGCGGCCGCCTCGCTGGCGCAGGATGAGCACCCGGATCTGGATGTGCAGGCCGTCTTGTCCGAGGTGGATGCGCTGGGCTTGCGTCTGCGCCAGCGCCTGCCGGCCGATGCCTCGGCTCAGAGCAAGTTGCGCAGCCTGTGCCGCTACTTCTACGAAGAGCTGGGCTTTGCCGGCAACGTCAACAACTACTACGAGCGCGACAACAGCTTCATCCATCAGGTGCTGGCCACGCGGCGCGGCATCCCCATCAGCCTGGCCGTGGTTTTTCTGGAGCTGGCCACACAGCTGGGGCTGCGTGCGCAGGGCCTGGCCTTTCCCGGGCATTTCCTGGTGCGCATCAGCATGGGCAATGGCGAGCTCATCCTGGACCCGTTCACCGGCCAATCGCTGTCGCGCAGCCGGCTGGATGAAATGCTGCAGGCTTTTCGCGGCAGCACCGGCCTGCAGGGTGAGGTGGATCTGCCGGTGGACTTGTTCCTGCAGCCCACGCCACCGCGCGACATCCTGGCCCGCATGCTGCGCAATTTGAAAGAGATTCACCGTGCCGCCCAGGACTGGACCCGCTTGCTGGCGGTGCAGCAGCGCCTGGTGATCCTGCTGCCGCATTCGGCTCTGGAGCGACGGGATCGTGGCCTGGTGCTGGAGTCACTCGGCCATTGGCCGGCGGCGGCGGCGGACCTGGAGGCCTACCTGGCCCAGGAGCCCAAGGCGCTCGACGGCCCCGTGTTGCAGGAGCGGCTGGCGCGTCTGCGCGAGCGAGGCGGCCCGGCGCTGCATTGAGGGCTGGCGATGAATTTCATGCCGGCGCACGCCTTTAGAATCGGGGCCGCCGTGAGCGAGCTGTTGGCTTGGGCTGACAGATTTTTGGCTTGCAGGGCACAGGCGTTTGCTGCCAGCTCGCATGGGGTGTGCATGAGGTATGAGGTGAACGTGGTCTTGGAGATGAACCGGTTTTGAAGCAGATCCCGCTTGCCATCGGCCCCGCGCCGATGTTCACCTTTGACAATTTCCTGCCCGGTGCCAACAGCGCGGCGTTGGCCCATCTGCAGTCGCTGCGCACCGGTTCGGTGGCGCCGCCGCCGGTCTTCCTCTGGGGTGTGCCCGGCTGCGGCAAGACCCATGTCCTGCGTGCCCTGGCCCACGCCTGGCAAGAGGCGGGCGCCCAGGTCGGCTGGTACGACGCCGACACGCCGCTGCCCTGGGAGCTGCCCAGCCAGCCCAGCCTTTTGCTGATGGACGATTGCGAGCGCTTCGATGCGGGCCAGCAGCATGCCGCTTTTGCCCTGTTTGTCGAGGCGGCCACCCATGGCCTGGCCGTGGTGGCCAGCGGCAGCGCGCCGCCGGTCGATCTGGATTTGCGCGAGGACCTGCGCACCCGCCTCGGCTGGGGGCCCACCTTTGCCTTGCAGCCGCTGAGCGAGCAGGAGATGCGCGCCGCCCTGCGCCGCGAGGCCGACCGGCGCGGCATTTTGCTGGCCGATGAGGTGATCGATTATTTGTTGACCCGCTTTGCCCGTGATCTCAAGCACCTGATGCGCTTGCTCGATCGTCTCGATGAATTTGCCCTGGCCGCCAAGCGCGCGGTCACGGTGCCCCTGTTGCGCCAGATGCTGGCCGATGAAGGAATGGCCGGATGAATGCGCCTGCCCCGCAAGCCCTGACCCTGTTTGATCTCGACGGTACCCTGATCCCGAACGATTCTGACCATGCCTTCGGCAGCTTCATGGTCCAGATCGGTTGGGCCGATGGCGCCGAATGGCAGGCGCGCAACGACGAGTTCTATGCCCAGTACCAGGCCGGCTGCCTGGATCTGAATGCCTACATCGAGTTCGCCACCTCGGTCTGGCGGCGCCGCCCAGCGGCTGAGGCCCTGGCTGCGCGTGAGCGCTTCATGGCCGAGGTGATGGCGCCCTTGATCGGTGACAATGCGCGGGCGCTGGTGCAGCGGCATGCCGACGCTGGTGACTTGCTGGCCATCGTCACCGCCACCAACGAGTTCGTCACGGCGCCGATTGCTGCGGCTTTTGGCGTGCCCCACCTGATCGCCGTGCGCCTGGAGCGCGACGGGCAGGGCCAGTGCACCGGGCGGATCGACGGCGTGCCGTCCTTCCAGGCCGGCAAGATCGAGCGCGTCCAGCAATGGCTGGCGGGCTTGGGACGACAATGGCAGGACTTCGAGCGCGTGAACTTCTACAGCGACTCGATCAACGATTTGCCGCTTCTGGAGCTGGTCAGCCACCCGGTGGCCACCAACCCGACGCCGGCCCTGGCGGACATCGCGTCCACCCGCGGCTGGCCCCAACTGAATCTGTTCGCATGATCAAAAAATTCATAGACAAGCTGCTGGGCAAGCCCTCCGCGGGCAAGGCCGCCAAGGCACCCAAGGAAGCGAAGACCGGCCATGGCTCGCTCGGCAAGCGGGTCGAGGTGGGCGTTGAGGATCACGGCATCGACCCCAGCCTGCTTGACGAACGCGCGGTGCGCGTGGTCGAGACCCTGGCCAATGCGGGCTTCGAGGCCTATATCGTCGGCGGCGCGGTGCGCGACCTGCTGCTGGGCATGCGGCCCAAGGATTTCGATGTGGCGACCAATGCCACGCCCGAGCAGGTCAAGGGCTTGTTCCGCCGTGCCTTCATCATCGGCCGGCGCTTTCGCATCGTCCATGTGGTTTACGGTCGGGGTCGTGAACATGAGGTGATCGAGGTGTCGACCTTCCGCGCCTTGCTGGGCCAGGAATCGGCCGAGCAGGTCAGCGGCAACGAGAAGACCTCCAAGGCCGAACTGGCTGGCAAGAGCCATGTGGTGGACGCCGAAGGCCGCGTGCTGCGTGACAACGTCTGGGGTCCGCAGATCGAGGATGCTGCCCGCCGCGACTTCACCGTCAACGCCCTCTACTACGACCCGCAGCGTCAGCTGGTGGTTGATTACCACGGCGGCCTGGCCGATGCAAAGCAGCGCGTGCTGCGCATGATTGGCGACCCGGAAGCCCGCTATCGTGAAGACCCGGTGCGCATCATCCGTGCCGTGCGTTTTGCCGCCAAGCTGGGCTTCGAGCTCGAACCCAAGACCCGTGCGCCCATCCAGGCCAGCGCGGCTTTGCTCAGCAATGTGCCGATTTCGCGCATGTTCGACGAGATGATCAAGCTGCTGCAGACTGGCCACTCCCTGGCCAGCCTGGAGTCGCTGCGCAAGCTGGGCCTGGCACGCGGGGTGTTCCCGGTGCTGGATGCCATGCTGACCGAATCGGGCGAGCTGCCGGCCGGCATGCGCGGCGATTTTGTGCGCATGGCTTTTGAGGATACCGACCTGCGCGTGCGCGAAGGCCGTGGTGTCTCGCCCAGCTTCATGCTGGCCTGCATGTTGTGGTTCGAGGTGCTGGAACGCTGGAATCGCCTGCGCGAAGCCGGCGAACCGGTCGTGCCGGCCTTGCAGCAGGCCATCGACACGGTCTTCGACGCCCGCATCGGCGATATTTCCGGCCGCGGCAAGCTGGCCACCGATATGCGCGAGATCTGGATGATGCAGCCGCGCTTCGAGCGCCGCAGCGGCAGCGGGGTCTACACCTTGATCGAACAGCCGCGCTACCGCGCCGGCTTTGACTTCCTGCGCCTGCGTGCCGATGCCGGCGAGATCGAGCCGGCCCTGGCCGATTGGTGGGAAGACTTTGCCCTGGGCAGCGACGACGAGCGCGAAGCCTTGCTGGAAGACGTGCGCGAGCTGGAGAAGCAGCAGCGCCGCGCCGCCAAGACCCATCAGCTGCCGCGCAAGGAGGGCATAGGCCCGGTGGGCGCGCCCGATGATGTGGCCGAGGCCTTGTCCGAAGGCAAGGCGCCGGCCAAAAAGCGACGTCGCCGCCGCAAGCCGGCCTCGCAGCGCGGAGGCGCTGAGGGCGGAGCGACGGCATCGGGCGGCGAGGGCGGTGAGGGTGGCTCGGGCGGTGAGGCCTGAGTCCTTGGCCTCTGCGGGTGTGCAGGGCTCAGCCGCTGAGGTTTTCGTCGGCCTGGGTGCCAATCTCGGGGATCTGGCGGCCACGCTGAACGCCGCACTGGCCGAGTTGGCGGCCTTGCCGCAGACGCAGTTGCAGGCTGTGTCCAGCGCCTACCGCAGCGCGCCGGTGGAGGCGGGTGGGCCGGATTTCCTCAATGCGGTCGCTCGACTGCATACCGGGCTGTCGCCCTTGGAATTGCTGGATGCGCTGCAGGCCATCGAGCTGCGTCATGGCCGCGAGCGGCCTTTCGTCAATGCGCCGCGCACCTTGGATCTGGATCTGCTCAGCCATGGCGGCCAGAGCCTGGATCTGCCGCGCCTGCGCTTGCCGCACCCGCGCCTGCATCAGCGAGCTTTTGTCCTGCGGCCCTTGATCGAGCTGGCGCCCGAGCTGCGCCTGCCGGGCCTGCAGCGCTTGGATTCGTATCTGGCGGGCGTTCAGGGCCAGGTCATCGAATGCCTGGGTCCGATCCTGAGCGACCGGAAAGGCGTCCCATGCTGAGCAGTCTTGCGGGTTGGCAGACCCTGGGTCTGCTGCTGCTGTCGAATCTCTTCATGACGGTGGCCTGGTACGGCCACCTCAAGAACATGGCGTCCAAGCCCTGGTGGATCGCGGCACTCCTGAGCTGGGGCATTGCCCTGTTCGAGTACCTGCTGCAGGTGCCAGCCAACCGCATCGGCTACGGCGCCGGCTTCAGCCTGGCCCAGCTCAAGATCACGCAGGAGGTGATCACCTTGGCGGTCTTTGTGCCGTTTTCGGTGATCTACATGGGTCAGCCCTTCAAGTCCGATTTCATCTGGGCCGGTCTGTGCCTGATGGGCGCGGTCTATTTCATCTTCCGCGGCCCCTGATCGGGCCGGTTTGATGGGCGCTCAGCGGCTGCTGCTTGGGTCCTGGCTGATTTCCTGCGCCGCCTCGACCTGGGTTTCGAAGTAGCGCTGGGCGCTGAAGGCGATGGTGGTCATCAGCGAAATGCCGCCAAGGAACACGCAAGCCACCACCCCGATGACGGCACCCCAGCCGCTGGGTCGGCTGGCCCGGCCGCCGTTGTGCTGGGCATCCCATTTCTCGTCCGAGCTCAGGCCGTAGACGATGCCGCAAATCATGGCATTGACCAGCATCAGGCCCAGCAAGGGCATCAGCACCCAGCTCAGGCGGTCGTCCTGGCCCAGCAATTCCATGCGCTGCAGGCCGTAGAGGCCCAGCAGGGTCGGCCAGGGGTGCAGCCAGGCCAGGCGGTCGCCGAAGCCGTAGAGGTAGAAGCGGTGCAGGCCCAGGCTGCCAAGCACCAGGGCCAGCCAGGTGGCCAGGGTCTTGGATTTGTGCGCGCCGCTCGGGCTTGCGTCAGTCGGCTTCAACTCGCTCATTCCGGGCTCCCGCTGTCGCCCAGGCCGAGCTGGCGCTGCATCAGGATGACGTCCAGCCAGCGGCCGAATTTCCAGCCCGCGCTCTTTAGCACCCCGGTGTCCTGAAAGCCCAGGGCCCGGTGCAGGCCGATGGAGCCCAGGTTCTCGGCATCGCCGATCACGGCCAACATCTGGCGCGCACCCAGCGCCTCGCAACGAGCGATCAGCTCGGCCAGCAGCAGGCTGCCGATGCCTTGGCCCTGGCTGTCCTGGTGCAGGTAGATCGAGTCCTCCAGGCAGAAGCGGTAGGCCATGCGCGGGCGGAAGTAATTGGCGTAGGCGTAGCCCAGGATCTGGCCTTCGCGCTCGGCCACCAGCCAGGGCAGGCCGCGGCTCAGCACCTCGGCGCGGCGGCGGCTCATTTCGGCTGTGTCGGGGATCTCGGTCTCAAACGTGCCGGTGCCGTGCGCCACGGCATGGGCGTAAATGGCCTGAATGGCGGGGATGTCGGCGTCGGTGCTGGGGCGCAGCAGGGTCGCGCTGGCGGGATTCGTGTTTTTTTCTGTGCTCATATCTCTGTTGATCCTTGGCGCCGAGTTTATAATGCTGGGTTTTGGCCTTGGTCGAACTGGTTGGTTGGAGCGTGCGCTTGGGTGATGTCCATCACCGCGGGGCGTTCGCGAAGGCGGTCGGTGCGGCGTATCTACAGGGCCAGTCACGGCAGAAGGTGTTCAGCAGCAAAGCTGGCAGCGCATTGTGCAGTGCATTCCTCCGGGGTGCGCTCAAGGTGCGAGGCAAGGCTGGTGTTTGATGTAGCCCGAGGCCACCCCGATCTACTCGCCCTGAGTGTCTCCTGGTGCGATGGATGCAATAGATTCATAGGAAACATCATGGTTGTTATTCGTCTGGCTCGCGGCGGCTCCAAGAAGCGCCCCTTCTACAACATCGTCGTGGCCAACAGCCGCCAGCGTCGTGACGGCCGCTTCATCGAGAAGGTCGGCTTCTACAACCCGGTCGCTTCGGGTGCTGCTGAGTCCCTGCGCGTTGCGCTGGACCGCGTCAGCTACTGGACCGGCGTGGGCGCCCAGCTGTCGCTCACCGTCGAGCGTCTGGTGACCGAAGCCAAGAAGGCCGCGGTCTAAATGTCGAGAACACCCGCCTCCGATTCGCGCGCTCCCGCCAGCACCGGCTCCGAAGAGCTGGCCTGGCCTGAGGACGCGGTGGAAGTCGGGTGCATTCTGGACGCCTGGGGTGTCAAAGGCTGGTTCAAGGTGCAAGCCTATTCCAGCGATGCCCAGGCTCTGTTCTCCTCGCGGCGCTGGTTCCTCCGTGCGCCCGAGGGCAACGCGCCGGCGGTGGTCAAGGTCAACAAGCCTTTGCCCCGCCTGCTCAAGATTCTCTCGATCCGCGAACATGGCGAGGGCCTGGTGGCCAACGCCCAGGACTGCGCGGATCGCAATGCGGCCGAAGCCTTGCGCGGCGCCCGCATCTTCATCTCCCGCTCGGCCTTCCCGGCGGCGGACCCGGATGAGTACTACTGGGTCGACCTGATCGGCCTGTCGGTGGTCAATCGCCAGGGCGAAACCCTGGGCGAGGTGCTGGGTCTGATCGATGCCGGCCCGCACAGCGTGCTGCGCATTGCACCGCCCGGTCTGAGCGCGCCCATCAAGCCCGATCAAGAGCGCCTGCTTCCCTTCGTTTCCGCCTACGTGGACGATGTCGATCTGGAGCAGCGCATCATCACCGTGGACTGGGGTCTGGACTACTGAGCCCAGGCGGCGCGCTTTGATGCTTCAGCCGCCTGCTTTGTGCCTCGGTTTTCCTCCCGGCCACCGTCTTTCTTTGCGCACCCTTCCTCATGCGCTTTGACATCCTGACCCTGTTCCCCGAGCTCTTTGGCCCGCATATGAGCCAGGGGGTGACGCGGCGCGCTTTCGAGAGCCGCCAGGTTGATGTCCATCTCTGGCAGCTGCGCGATTTCGCGAGCGACAACTACCGCCGTGTTGACGACCGCCCCTTTGGCGGCGGCCCGGGCATGGTGATGCTGGCGGAGCCGCTCGAGCGTGCGCTCGCCGCGGCCAAGGTGGCGCGGGTGGAGGCGCTGGCGGATGGTGCGGTCGACACGCCGCCCGCCATCATTCATTTCAGCCCCACCGGCCGGCGCATGGACCAGGCCCTGGTGCAGGAGCTGGCGCGTGGGCCCGGCGCCGTGCTGCTGTGTGGCCGCTACGAAGGCATGGATCAGCGTTTTCTCGACCGCCATGTCACGCTGGAAATCAGCCTTGGCGATTTCGTGCTTTCGGGTGGTGAGTTGCCCGCCCTGGCCTTGCTCGACGCCGTCGCGCGCCTGCAGGATGGTGTGCTGGGCGATGCCCAGTCGCATGTGCAGGACAGTTTTTCCGACGGCCTGCTCGATTGCCCGCACTACAGCCGCCCCGAGGTCCTGACCGGCCTGCCGGGCCAGACCGAAGACCTGCCGGTGCCGGCGGTGCTGATGTCCGGCCACCATGCCCAGATCGCGCGCTGGCGCCGCGAGCGCTCGCTCGAGCTGACCCAGCGCCGCCGCCCCGATTTGATCCTGGCCGCGCGTGCTGCAGGCCGCCTGAGCAAGGCGGACGAGCGCTTTCTGGCTCAGCTGCCTGCAGAAGTACGCTGAGCCGCGGCTTCTGGGAGGGCGCCGGCGTGGCCCAGTGGCGCCATGGCGGCAGGCATCTTGAGCGGCTCTAGCGGGCTGGCCCTTGGTGAATCGGTGCTGAGCGGGCTATAATGGCGGGCTGTCCGATCCTCTGGCGGGTCGAACGGGGGTAGAGCTGCTTGCCTTGGCCAGCAGCAACACTCTCACACAGCCGTGAAGCCCAGGTTGCAAGACCTGTTTTCATCGGCGCTATTTCAGCAGTCTTGGTGCGTCGAGTGACGTGTCCGAGCATCGTCGCCGCCACGATCATTTGGAGAACCTCATGGACTTGATCCAAACCCTTGAGCAAGAAGAAATTGCTCGCCTGAACAAGAACTTTCCGTCGTTCGCCCCTGGCGACACCGTGATCGTCAGCGTCAACGTCGTTGAAGGCACCCGCAAGCGCGTGCAGGCATTCGAAGGCGTCGTGATTGCCAAGCGCAACCGCGGCCTGAATTCCGGCTTCATCGTGCGCAAGATCTCCAACGGTGAGGGCGTGGAGCGTACGTTCCAGCTGTACAGCCCGCTGATCGCTTCGATCGAAGTGAAGCGTCGCGGTGATGTGCGCCGTGCCAAGCTGTACTACCTGCGTGATCGTTCGGGCAAGTCGGCTCGTATCAAGGAAAAGTTGGGCTGATCTGGCGCTTGCCAGGTTTCCCTGCGAGAAAGCCGCCTTCGGGCGGCTTTTTTTATGCCCCATCGGCTCAGCCACGAGCGAGCTGTACCCCGGGGCGGGGTGCTGCCAAAGCTATGCTTGCCCACCATGAGCCGACCTCCGATTCTTGACCCCCGCGCCGTGCCAGTCAGCGGCGTGGATGCCCATCTGCCGCCGGTCGATCCCTTGCGCCTTCAGGCCGAAGCCTTGCGCCAGCGCTTTGCCTCATCGCCGACGTGGCAGCCGGAGCATGCCGGAGATGGGGGCGCCCCGGGTTTCGCCGAGCGCAGCCCAGCGGCGGCGGCCGTGCTTCTGCCTCTGGTCGAGCGCCCGGACGGTTTGCAGTTGCTGTTGACGCGGCGCACCGACCATCTGCGCCACCACGCCGGCCAGATCAGCCTGCCGGGCGGCAAGACCGAACCCGACGATGCCGGTCCGGTGGTCACCGCCCTGCGCGAAGCCGAGGAGGAGATCGGGCTGCTCAGCGCTCACATCGAGGTGCTGGGCAGTTTGCCGATCTACACCACGGTCACTTCTTTTCAGGTGACGCCCGTGGTGGCCCTGGTGCAGCCCGGTTTTGATCTGCGTCTGGACCCCGGCGAAGTGGCCGAGGTGTTCGAGGTGCCGCTGCAGTTTCTGATGACGCCGGCGCACCATCGCCGGCATGTGTTCGTCTACGCCGGCGGGCAGCGCCAGTTCTTGTCCATGCCCTGGGGCGGGCATGCCGGCGAGCGCGATGACTTCATCTGGGGCGCCACCGCCGCGATCTTGCGCAACTTCTACCGCTTCCTCTCAGCCTGAGCGGTGGCGCCCGCTATCATCCCGGCCCATGAACTTCTTCGCGGTCCTCCTGGCATTGCTGTGTGAACAGCTCAAACCTCTCCGCCACGGCAATGGCATCCATCAAAGCGTGATCGCCTGGGTGCGCTGGACCGGTCGCAACTTCGATGCCGGCGACGAGCACCACGCCACCGTGGTCTGGTCCATCACCGCCCTGGGGCCGGCCCTGCTGACCACGGCGATCTACCTGGCTGTGCACCATTTCAGCGTCATCCTGGCGCTGGCCCTCGATGTGGTGGTGCTCTACCTGACCCTGGGCTTCCGCCAGTTCAGTCATTACTTCACCGACATCCGTGACGCGCTCGAGCGCGGCGATGACAACGAGGCCCGGCGCCTGCTGTCCGAATGGCGCCATCTGGACGCCAGTGAATTGCCGCGCACCGAGCTGGTCCGCCATGCCATCGAGCACTCGCTGCTGGCCGCGCATCGCCATGTGTTTGGCGTGTTCTTCTGGTTCGTCGTGCTGTCCACGGTCGGGCTGGGCCCGGCCGGCGCGGTGCTGTACCGCATGGCCGAATTCGCCAGCCGCTACTGGGCCTTCAAGAGCCGCACGCTGGATGCGCCGACCAATGAACGCCTGATGCTGCTCTCGCGCCGCCTGTTCGGTTGGATCGATTACCTGCCGGCACGTTTCACCGCCACCGGCTTCACCATCGTCGGCAATTTCGAAGAAGCGGTGAATGGCTGGCGCCGCGATGCCGGGCTCTGGCTGCATCCCAACGAAGGCATCATCCTGGCCTCGGCCGCCGGCGCGCTGGGCTTGCAGCTGGGCGGCGTGGCCGCACCGGGCGTGACGCCCGATCGCAGCAAGACCTTCGAAGCCGGCGTGGATGCCGACGCCACCCGCGCCGAGGGCAGCACGCCCGGGCAGCCGGCCCAGCTGGGCCATCTGCAAAGCGTGGTCGGCCTGATCTGGCGCTCGGTGGTCTTGTGGATGCTGCTGCTGGCCTTGCTGACCCTGGCCAATTTGGTCGGCTGACAGGCGCCTGCCGCAGTTCTAGCGCGGGTTTGGCTGGTGTTTTGGGCTTGATTTCGGCGATTGCCTTGTCGGCACGGCGAGATGATTGGGCAAGACCTCCGCTCACGCATTAAAGTGGAAGTATTCAAGTTGCGTGAAGGATTGGTCGAAATCCAATCCATGTACTGGTCGGCCAGTGGCTTTGCGGCGTGATGCCGCCTCCGCTGACAGTGGGCCAGCCCTGCAAAGTCTCTCTCGCGGAGGTTTGCCATGATCAACTCAGTCGCCAGCCAAAACGAAGTCGCCAGCGCTTCCATCGTTGCGCCCGCTCGTTTCAGTGCCAACACCAGCAGCAGCGCCGAGCTGCAATCACGCAAGGCCTTGCCCACCAAGCAAGCACCTCTGCCGGCTGAACCCGAATCGGCCGTGGTGGAAATCTCTAGCGAGGGCGCCCGTCGAGCCCAAGCGGCACCTGCGCAAGCAGCGCCAATTCAGGCCACGGCTGTACCGGTTGCCCAGGTGCGCCCCGAGCCGCTGCCTGGCCCCCTGCCGCCAAGCAACTCGGGTGCCGACCCAACCGGCAGGAAGCCGCGCGTGGTGGAGGCCTCACCGGATCGCAGCGAAACCCCAATCAGCCTGCCCCCCGATACGCCGGCACCGGCTGCTCAGCTGGCAACATCGGCCACGGGCAACAGTGCGGCCGCAGTGCAGAGCAGCGGTGTCGCACCGACTGATCAAGGTCTGAGCAGCGCTCAGTTCGAAGATGCCGATACCAACCAGGACGGCACCATCGATGTGATGGAGCGCAAGATCTACGATTTTTCCTACCCGACCTTGGATGGAAAGGCGTCCAGCGCCGCAGAGAGCAGTTTGGAAGCCAGTCGGCGCCAGAATCTGGCCGAACTGCGGGCCTACGAAGCGGTGGCCCGCAGCGGACGCAATCTCTGAACCTTGCCCGGAGCTGCCATAAAAAAGGCCCGCAGACGCGGGCCTTTTGCTTGCCGCAGGCCCCTGCCGTTCAACGGCCGGGCCAACGGAGTTCGGCCGATTCAAGCCGTAGCTTGAATGCCTGCAATCGCCCACTCGCGGCTTTCGTCCAGCGGGCGCACCAGATGCCAGACTTCATCGAAGTTCTCGGCAGCGGCCTCGCTTTGCTCGCGGATCAGGCCCCAGAAACGCACGCTGACGATTTGCTGGCCGTTTTCCTGGGTGCGTTCGATCACGCGGGCGTCCAGCTGCAGCACATCGGTGCGTTGGGTCGCGCCCTTGCGGTCCAGCAGCTCTTGCTGCACGGCGCCGTACATCTCGGGCGTGGTGAAGCGGCGCAGATCGGCCTGGTCACCGGCATCGTTGGCCGCTTGCAGGCGGATGAATACGCGTTTGGCGATTTGCTCGAAGGCGGCGTTTTCAGCGCTCGGGCCGGCCGGGACCGGCGCCGCACTGGCGGCTGCGGGTTGTGCCGGCTGGAAGGCCTGCGGCTGCAGTGCCGGCGCGGGCTGGGCCGGTTGCGCGGCCGGGTAAGCCGGGCCGGCCGAGGCATATTGCAGGCCGCCAGCCTGGGCGTTCTTGTTGCCGGCAAAGCGGCGCATCAGGAAGGTGATCAGGAGCAACGCAGCGCCGCCAATCAGCACCATGGTCATGATGTTGGCCAGCGCTCCACCCATGCCGAAGTGGCTGGCCAGGGCGGCGATGCCCAGGCCGGCGGCCAGGCCGGCAATCGGGCCCATCCAGCTGCGCTTGGGCGCCGCGGCAGCAGCAGCCGGTTGCGCGGCAGGGGCGGCCGGCGCGGCTTGCTGGGGTGAGGGCGTGGCCTGCTGGCCTTGGGCCGGCGCGCCGGGGGCGCTCTTGGCCGCATCATGGTTTTGCTGGGGCACGGCCCGTTTCATGCCTGCCGATCCACCGCCACCGAGGCGCTTGGCCTCGGCGTCGAAGGAGGCCAGGCTCAGAACCGAGACGGCGCTCAGGGCGATCAGGGCAGACAAGACAGCACGTTTCACAAAAACTCCTTGAAGGTCAGACGTGACCAGGGTGGCAGATGGGGGAGGCGCGGGGGATTTCAAGACTCACGAACGTCGGCCAGCACGGTGTTGCCGAAACCTGCGGAGGCCAGGAAGCGCAGCACCTTGCCCGCCGCCTCGGCCGGGCTCATCAGCTGGCCGCCGCTCTTGAAATCGGCAAAGACCTGGCGGTTTGGAAACTTGGCCGGGTCGGCGCTGCGCAGCTGCAATTGCATCTCGGTGTCGATGATGCCGGGCGCCAGCGAGACGATGGCGGCGCCCTGGCCGGCGGGCTTGGCGGCTTCGTCCAGGGCCATGGCGCGTGAAAGGTTGTCCATGCCGGCCTTGGCGGCGCAGTAGGGCGCACTGCCGGCCATGGCGCGGCGGCCCAGGCCGGAGGAGATGTTGAGGATGCGCCGCTTGGACCCCAGCTCGGCCGTGCCGTTCAGGAAGGCGCTGCTCAGCAGCAGACAGGACTCCAGGCCCACACGCAAGGCCATGGACAGCTCGGCCAGTGGCACGCCGTCTACCGGGCCGGGCGTGCTGACCACGCCGGCGTTGTTGATCAAGGTGGCGCGGCGGAATCGGCTCAGGTCTTGTTGCGCCAGCCAGGCCGCCAGGCGCTCGGCGGCCGCCAGGGGCTCGGCCAGATCGGCCTGCCATTGCTCCAGCGCCAGGCCGCGTGTGTCGGCTTCGCGCTGCAAGGCTTCGCTGCGGCCGCGCGAGATGCCGATCAGCTGATGTTCGGGCGCCAGCAGTTGCAGAGCGATGGCTTCGCCCATGCCGCGCGAGGCGCCGGTGATGATGAAAAGTTCGTGAGTGGCACTCATGGGTTCTCCTGCGCTAATCGTGGGTCAGGGCTGGCGTTCCCACACCAGCAGCAGGTTGTTGGCCGGCATGCCGATGCGCTCGCGCAGTCGCAGGCCGGCATCTTGCGCGCAGGCCAGCACCTGGTCCAGCTGACGCAGGCCCCAGGCTGGATTGCGGCTGCGCAGCTCGGCGTCAAAGGCCAGGTTGCTGGGCGCCGTCGGCTCGCCCGGCACGACAAAAGGGCCGTAAACCGTCAGCAGACCGGTCTTGGCCAGATGCCGGGACGCGCCCTGAAACAGACCTTTGGCGCTGGAGCTGGGGGCGATGTGCAACATGTTCGCGCAGTGGATCAGGTCCAGCGGCAGATGCCCGGCCGGCAAGCCCCAGTCAGCGTCTTGGACATCGAGGGCCAGGGCTGCAGGCCCTTGCGGCCACCAGGCGGCGATGGAGGCGCGGGCCTCGGGCGAGGGGTCGGAGGCCAGCCAATGCCAGCCGGGCAGGCCGGCGGCGAAGTGGGCGATGTGCTGGCCACTGCCGCTGGCGATCTCCAGCGCCCGGCCGCGGGGCGGCAGCAGGGCTTGCAAGGCCTCCAGCATGGGTTGTTTGTTGCGCTCGGCGGCCGGCGAGTGCCGGGCGCCAGGTGATTCGGGCAAGGCTGAGGACATCAAAACTCCGGCGGGCAATCGAAGGACCAGCCGTGTTCCGGCAGGCTCAGGTGGCAGGCGTGCAGCAGCAGGCGAGGTGCGGGGTGCTCGGGTGCGTACAAGGCATCGCCCACGATGGGGTGGCCCAGGGCCAGCATGTGCATTCGCAACTGGTGGGTGCGGCCGGTGATGGGCTCCAGCTCGACGCGGGTGCAAGCCTGGCCCTCGTGCAGCTCATGGCCGAGCACGCGGTAGCGGGTCTGCGAAGGCTTGCCTTGTTCGAAGCAGACCTTCTGGCGCGGCCGATTTGGCCAGTCGGTGATCAGGGGCAGGTCGATCAGCTGCCAGTCCGCTCCCGCCGCCAGGCTGCCTCGCAGCACCGCGATATAGCGCTTGTGCACGCGGCGCTCGGCAAAGTCCTGGCTCAGGCTGCGCTGCCACTCGGGGCCTCGTGCCAGCAGCAGCAGGCCGGAGGTGGCCATGTCCAGGCGGTGGACGATCAGGGCCTCGGGAAAGCGGGCTTGGGCGCGGTGGATGGCGCAGTCCTGCTTGTCCTCGCCGCGGCCGGGCACGGACAGCAGGCCGCTGGGCTTGTTCAGCAGCAGGATCTCCTCGCGCTCAACCAGCAGGTTCAGGGCGGGCAGGGGTTCCACCTTCAGAACTGGTCCACCCAGCCCGACTGCAAGGCCGATTGCGGGTTGGAGCCGGCCGCGCGCACGGCGGCCAGGGCTGCCTCGCGCGGCAGGCCCAGGCTTTTCAGCACACAGGCGGCCACGGTGCCGGTGCGGCCGATGCCGGCGGCGCAGTGCAGCAGCACCTGCTCGCCCAGCACCAGGCTGTGGGCGATCTGCTCCACACCCTGGCGGAAGGCCAGCGGGTCGGCACCGAGGCCGAAGTCACGCATGGGCAGGTGCTGCCAGCGGAAGGGCAGCCGGCCCTCGGCGATCGCCTTGTGATAGCCGGGCGAGAGCTGGGCCACCTCTTCGAGCGGGTTCAGGCAGACCACCAGATGCAGCTGGCGCAATCGCGCTTCGTCGAGGAAGGCGGGCCAGGATTCGAGGCGGCCGGGCATGGATTGCAGCCACAGGCGACCCGAGGAATGTGGATCCAGCGCAGGCAGGGAAACGGGGCGAAACGGCATGTTGTCAGGGCTTCAGGGAAGGCGGGCGGGCTCGGCGCTCAGCCAGGGGCCATCGAGGATATCGCGGGTTTCTTGCACGGCGATGGTCCAGAGCCGCTCCATCACCTCGGGCGGCTGCTGGTAGTGGCCGCCGTAGCAGCCATCGCCGAGGTAGGCGCGCTTGGCGACCGGGTCCATCAAGGCCATGCGGGCGTAGTCGACCAGGGGCTTGGGTGCATCGGGCAGGGCGACGCCGGGCAGACGGGTCAGGCCCTCGAAATTCTCCGTCCAACTGGCGTGCGAGGCCTGCGGGTCCTGCTCGCGCACAAAAGCCATGGTGCGCGGTGCCGCCCACCAGTTGTGCCATTTGAGCTGGATGCCCGGCAGCTCGGCGCCCAAGGCCTGCAAGAGCGCGGAGGCGCCGTTGTTACCGCCATGGCCGTTGACGATGACGATGCGGCGAAAACCATGCTGGTGCAGCGAGCCGATCAGGTCACGCAAGACCTGCAGCAAGGTCTCCAGACGCAAGCTCATGGTGCCAGGGTAGGCCATGTAAGTGGGTGTGACGCCGTAGGCCTGGGCCGGAAAAACGGGCACACCCAGCGGTTCGGCTGCAGCCGCCGCCACTTCTTCCGCCAGGATGGCATCCACGGCCAGGGACAGAAACGCGTGCTGCTCGACGCTGCCCAGGGGCAGCACGGCGCGGTCGTCCTGGCGCAGGTAGCGCTCGACCATGGACCAGTTGCAGTCTTTGATGCGCATGAGCTCAGAAGAAGAGGGTGGACAGGCTTTGAACGGCAGGGCGAAAGGCGTGGCGATTGTGCCCTGCAAGCGGCTTCTCATGCAGCCAAGCTGCCATGATGGCGGCCGCCTTGTTTTGCATGGCGAACACATTCTTTTCATGCCCTGTCCCCGATGAGTCCAGCTTCCGCCGCGCCTGCCATCCGCCACCCCCGCTGGGTGCTGCTGGCCATCTGCGCCCTGTCCTTGATGAGCACGGTGGGCATGGCCTTGCCCTATCCCATCCTGGCGCCGATCTTTGTCGGCGGGCCGGTCGATGATTTCACCCATTTCGCCGGCCTGGACCCGCGCCTCTTGATGGGGCTGGCGCTGGCGGCCAATCCGCTGGGCATCCTGATCGGCAATCTCTTCATCGGCCCGCTGTCCGATCGCCATGGCCGGCGCCGTGTGCTGGCCGTGACCATCACCGCCACCTTGCTCAGCTACGGGCTCACGGCCTTTGCCCTCGGTCAGCGCTGGTACCTGCTGTTCGTGCTGGCGCGCTTCATCACCGGCCTGACCGAAGGCAATGTGGCGGTGGCGCGTGCTCTGCTGGCCGATATGCATGAGCAGATCGACCGCACCCAGGCTTTTGCCTGGCTCAATGCCTGCCTCTACATGGGCTGGCTGCTGGGCCCCCTGGTCGGCGGCCTGACCCTGCCGCTGGGCGAGAGCGTGCCGTTTTTGTTGGCCGGCCTGGCCATGCTGCCTTGCCTGCTGGTGCTGACGCTCTGGGTGCCCGATTGGCGGCCGACTCCAGCGCCCGGCAGTGCCCCTCAGCCGGGTTTCTCGGGTTTCTGGCGCCAGCTGCGCGAGCAGCAGGTGTTGGGGCTCTTGCGTGCCGACCCGGTGCTGGCGGCCTTGTTTGCGCTGCAGCTGATGTACTGCCTGGGCGTCAACGCGCTGTACGAGTTCGCACCGCTGTGGATGCTGGAGAACATGGGCCTGGGCAGCGCTGGCATCGCCTGGGTGACGGCGGCGCAATGCGCGGCCATGACCACGGCCAGTGTGGTGGCGGGCCGCCTGCCCGCCAGCCGGCGACCGCTGCGGCGGGCGGCCCTGCTGGCGCTGTGTGCCGCCCTGGGCCTGAGCAGCCTGGTGCTGCTGCCCGGGCCGCTGGGCCTGGCGGCCATCGTCGGCCTGGGCTTGCCGCTGGCGCTTTACAACGCGGTGCTGCCGGCCTGGATGTCCGAGCGTTTTGCCGGCCATGGCCAGGGCCGGGTGATGGGCCTGCTGTCCACGGTGTTCTGCCTGTCGAATGTCTTGATGGCGGTGATCGGCGGTGGCCTGGCCCTGCTGTCCACACGCTGGATCATGGGCCTGGGCGGTGTCTGCTGCGTGGCCGCGTCCTTGCTGCTGCTGCGTTTGGCGCGGCGCGAAGCAGCCCGGCCTGAGCCGGTTCAGGACACGATGTAGGCGCCGGCGCCGCAGCTGATCAATCGGTCCTGCGCGTCGAAGAACTCCATGCGGGTGGAGGCCACGCGGCTGCCCAGGCGCAGCACCTGGGCGGTGGCGCGAAAGGCGGGCCCGTTGCCCGGGCGCAGGTAGTCGATGCGCAGGTCGATGGTGCCCAGCTTGCCGAAGCGCTGCAGGCGGGCCTCGGCGCTCTCGTCCAGATGCCGCGCGCCGATGGCTGCCATCACCGCCAGGCCACCCATGGCATCGAGCGTGGCACTGATGACGCCGCCGTGCAGACGCTGGTGCGTGAAATGGCCGATCAGCTCGGGCCGCATCTGCAGGCAGGCGCTGGCGGCATCGGCGGCCAGCGATTCGATCTGCAGGCCCAGCACCTGGTTGAAGCAGATCTGGCGCTCGAACATCTCGCACAGGCGCTCGGTGAACTCCGTGTCGAAGATGCTGTTCACAGGGGCGTGGTTCATGGGAGGCATGTCGCAGGAGAGCAGAAAAGAGCAGCCGGCTCAAACCACCAGCAGTTTGTGGATCAGATCGGGCGTGGAGGCGGCGCCGTATTTCTTCATCAGCCGGGCGCGGTAGACGTCCACCGTGCGCGGGCTGATGGCCAGGCGGCGGCCAATCAGCTTGCTGGTCAGGCCCTCGATCAGCAGGGCGGCGATTTCGCGCTCGCGCGGGGTCAGCTCGGCCTTGAGGCTACGGTGCGGCGAGAGGTCGACAAAGCTCCAGATGCCTTCCGCATGCGGATCGCTGGGCTTGAGCGCGCGGCCCGAGACATGGCACCAGAACAGCTGGCCGTTGCCGAGGCGGCGCATCAGGCGGTCGTCGGCATAGCAGCCCTGGGCATCGAGGCTGGCGATGATGCGCTCGCCGGTGCGTTCGAACTCGACCACGCTGGGGTAGAGGATCTCCAGGCTCTGGCCGACCAGATCCTCACGCCGCGCCTGGAACATGGCCAGCAGCTGCTGGTTGCAGTCCTGGATCAGGCGCTGCGCAGACAGCACCAGGCCCATGGGCGCGAGGTCAAAGGCGGTGCGGTAGTCGAGCGGCATGGGCAGTCGGCAGGCAAGCGATGGCGGGGCGCAATTGTGGGGCGCGATTGTGGCTCAGGCGGATCGCTTCAGGGCGCTGCGCAGCGTTCAGGGCGGGCTGACCGGCGGCATGTAGACGATTTTGAGCGAGGGATCCAGGCCGCTGCTGTCCATGAAGGCCAGGGCATTGGGTGTGTTCAACAACCAGGCGCGCAGCGCTGCGCTCTGCCCGAACTCGCGCGGCGCGCGGCCACGGCCGCTGAAGGTCATGCGTGACCAGATGGCCTTGACCTGGGCCGCATCCTTCTCAAGCACCCGGTTGTAGAACTCGTGCTTGAGCTCACCGCTCTGGCTGCCCAGCACCGGCCGGCCGCCGCCGGGCAGCTCCAGCGTTTCACCCAGGAACAAGGCCGCCACCTGCTGCTGGCTCAGCAGCTTGACCGAATTCTGGGCCGACATCACCAGCACCGGCTGGGGCGGGCTGTAGTTCCTGATGATCTGCTCGATGCGACCGCTGGCCTGCAGCCGCTCCAGTCCGGCCAGCAGCATGGCGGCATCAAGCCGGCCGTTGCGCGGCACGGCGCAGCGGAACTCGGTGCGCGTGATGGGAAGCCGCCAGTTGGCGAACTGGTGGCCGGGGGTGTTGCGCATATGCCATTCGATCTCACGCGTGTCGGACACGATGTAGGGCGAGCGGATCAGCTTGAGCTTTTGCAGATTGCGATCGACGGCAAAGGTGTCGTCCCGGCGCAGCCGCCCATCATTGAAGCGCTCCTCCAGCCCGGGGTAGACAAAGCCCAGCACCGTACCGATGGTCTGGCCACGGTGCAGCTGATCGAGTGCTGTGATGGGCACAGCCGATTCATGACCGGCCAGCACCGTGGCCAGTTCGAACAGCGGCGGACCCCAGTGGTAAGCCTCGGGGTTGCGCACCCAGTCGCGGCTCAGGTGGCAGCGCAGATCCACATCACCGGCCAGCACCGCCGCATCGACCCGGGTGCGCGGCAGTACCTGGGTTTGCACCGTCAGACCCAGTTGCTCGGCCAGGGTTTGGACGATGTCGTGGTTGATGCCTGCCACCAGTGCCCCATCGCGGTAAAAGGCATAGGGCGCCGACCACGACTGCACGGCCGAGACTCGGAGTGCTTTGCCGGCCTCCGATCTGGCGGGCGCCGAAGCCAGCGTTTGAAGCGGCGCCTGAACCGACGGCTGGGCCAGGGCCGGTGTCGCCAGCATCGCCGAGGCCGCCAGCAGCAAAGCTGGCAGGCAGGCGCGCCCGGCCCGGCCCGGCACCGGGCGGAGCCGCAGGCTGTCGCAGGTGCAGGGGCGGGCGCGTGCGTTCATGGGTGCTTCACCTCAGAACACAAAATCCAGATTCAGGCTGAGCACGCGCAACTGGCCGTCCCAGCTTGGGCCGCGGTAGCTGCCGATGGGCGGAGGCGCCGGGTAGCTCACGCTGCCGGTCTGGCCCAGGCGGATCTCCTGGGTGTTCTTCAGCCATTCGTAGTGGAGCTTGAGTGCCAGGTTCTCTGCAAAGTCCCAGCGCAGGCCGGCCTGCCAGCTGCGCCGTCCGTTGGCGCTTTGCAGGAAGCGATCAAACGCAGCGTTGGCCGCCTGCGCGGCCGGCGGCGCTCCGGCAGCGCTTTGAAATCCCAGCGCTGCCTCGACGAAGCGGGTCTGGCCAATGCCTAGGAAAGGCGTGAAGGCGCCCATGCGGCGAGACAGCTGGGCATACCAAGCATTGGCGTCGGCCACCAGGATGGAGTCGGAGCGGCGCCGCATCCATTCGCCACTCAGGGTCCAGGCGCCTTGCTCCAGATTGAACCCCCCGGTATCGATGACTGCGCGTACCTGAGCCGGCGCTCGTGCACTCAGGACACTGGCGCAGTTGGCGCAGCCTGTGGCGCCCGAGGCCAGCACTTGCAACTGGGCCAAGGTGGCGGGCAGCTGGGCGTCGATCTGATACTCCGAGCGCCCCAGGCGCAAGCTCCAGTTCCCTTGGCGCCATTGGGCTGCCAGGGCCGTGATGGCGCGAGCCTTGATGCGTCCGGTGGTCAGGTCCACTTTGGCGCGGCCGTGGACCGCGTCCAGGCTCAGCTCGCCCGGGCCCAAGGTGTGGCGCCAGATGGCGCCCAGG
The DNA here is from genome assembly GCF_002885975.1 of Paucibacter aquatile. Lineage (NCBI taxonomy): Bacteria > Pseudomonadati > Pseudomonadota > Betaproteobacteria > Burkholderiales > Sphaerotilaceae > Roseateles > Kinneretia aquatilis. The sequence continues at coordinate 444,762 of NZ_POSP01000004.1, forward strand.
CCATCAACCTTGGTGATGGGGTTGAGGTGGTAGAGCGAGCTGTAGGGCCGCACATTGGTCAGGGCGTAGGCCACATTGCGTGTCTCAGACAACATGAACACCGGCAGCGCCAGGCGACCGGCCCGCAGGCTCAGCGGGGTCGAGGTCTCCCAGCCGAGGTAGAGCCATTCGGTGCGGGGCCGGAAACGCAGCACGATATCGTCCTTGGCCAGCACCTGCCACACCAGGCGCAGCGGCCCATTGGGGTTGAGGGTGAGCTGCCCGGAGAGCTGGCTGTCGCCGTCGAAGCGCCAGTCGCGCAGCGAGGCATTGGCATTGCGCGCATCGGGCCGCATGCTGGCCACGGCGTCGTTGGAGCGGTAGGCGCCCAGAGTGCCGAAACCATCGAGCTTGACCCATTCGGCCAGCTCGCCGGCGGCCGGTGCGGCGCCGATTTCCGCGTTCGGCATAGGCTCCGGTTCGGCACGCACAGCCATGGCGCCCGCGGCCAGCAGCAGGGCCGACAGCACCGATGGTCGCCAGCCGTGGCGTGCCGCGTCCTTCATAGCAGGGCGTAGGTGGTGGTGGCCTGGGCGGCCAGGCGTTCATCGGGGTTGAGGATGTCGATGCTGCCAAAAGCCAGGCTCTTGCCCCGTCGCAGCACCGTGGCGCGAATCAGGCAGAAGGGCCCCGAGACCGGACGCAAAAAGCTGGTTTGCAACTGCACGGTGGTCATGGGTTTGAATTCACCCAGCTCGGTCATCATGGCCAGCACCATGGCCGTATCGGCCGCGGCCATGGCCACCTGGCCGCACATCACGCCGCCGACATGGACAAACGCGGGCTTGACCGGCAGGCGCAGGCTCACTTCACCGGGGCTGCAGCTCAGCACCTCCAGACCCATGTCGACGATCCAGGGCGCGAAGATGCGGGGCAGGGCGGCTTGCAGGTCCGAGGCCTGGAGGCCGGACGCTGGCGGAGGGGTGTGGGTGCTCATGGCTGGTTCTCAAGGCATGTAGACAATGCGCAGGCTCGCATCCACCAGGGCCAGGGGCAAAAAACCCACGGCTTCCGCGTGACGCTGCAGGAAGAGCTTGGTGGTTTCGGCCGAACTCAATTCTGCGGGGGCTTTACGGCGACCTCCGAACTGTTGCGCCGCCCAGGAGGCTCGAAACTGGGCGGGCTCTCGCTTGAGTATCGACGCAAAAAATTGTTGACGCTCGGGGCCGTTGCTCATCACCGGCAGAGCCGGCAGATCGTCTTGCAGACTGTGGCGCAAGCCCAGGAACAGCTCGGCCAGTGCGTTGCGACTGACTTGCCGCAGACGGCTGCGTACGGACACCACCACAGCCAACGCGGGTGCGCTGCGCGCGGTGACGATGGCTTCGATGCGGCCGCTGCTGAGCAGTTGCTCCATACCCGCCAGCATGTGCTTGACCTCGTAGCGGCCACGCGGCGAAAACCAGCAGCGGTAGGCCCGTGTGCCCAGCAGCAGGCGCCAGGACGCCAGCCCTGCCGGTCCTTCGCTGCCGCTCTGGCTGGTGAACCAGCTCAGTGTCTGTCGGCTGCCAACGGCATACGGGTGGCGATCCAGGGCGAGCTTGCGCAGCATGCGCTCCTCGTCCAGTGCGTCGTCGCGCTTGAGGTGGCCCTGCGCAACCAGGGTGTCGAGCACGGGGTATGCCTGGGCTTGCAAGGTGCCGATGGCGCTGCCGAGAGGCACTTGTTCCAGCGAGTCCACCGCCGCTGCGTCGGGGTGGGCTGCCAACAGGTCCTGAACATCGAACAGACCCGGGCTTTGCGGCAGCGGCTCCGGACGAGGGGCCTGCAAGGGGCTGAGATTGCAGGCCATGTCGGCCTCGCCGTTCAGCAAGGCCGTTTCGATGCGCAGCCGTGGCAGGGCCTGCCATTCGAAGCGTGCATGAAGCAGTGCCGCCAAAGCCTGGCCAATCTCGACATCGATGCCGGCGCTGACCTGCTGCTCTCGCCAGATCACAAAGGGCGGGCTGTTGGCCCGGGAGACCGCGACCCGCAGGGCCGGCGGCTCCTCTGCGCAGCGGGCGGGCAGGGGCAGGCCACTGCACAGGACCAAGGCCGAGCACAGGGCCCGCCCGCCCGCGAGCCATTTGCCCGGCCTGCGGGACCTGCGGCGCTCGGTGTCTTGAGTGAGGCGCATGCTCGCGGCCGGTTCAGAACACAAAATCTGCGCTGACCGTCAGCAGGTTCAAGCGCCCATCCCAGGGGGCGCTGTTGGGCAGCAGGCGGATCTCGCCATCGCGCGGCGTGCTGCGGTCGCGCGTGGCCGTCCAACGTTCGAGCTGCAGCTTGAGGGCCAGCTTCTCAAAGCAATCCCAGCGCAGGCCCAGCAGTTCGATGCGGCGGTCCCAGGGGCGCTGCAGGCTGCGGTCCAGGTCGGCCAGGCTTTGCGCGCTCGCTTCGGGGCTGCCGGGTGCCGCTTGCAAGCCCAGTGGCGCTTCGGTGTGGGCGGAACGGCCGACCGCGGCATAGGGCGTCCAGCGCCCGAAACGGCGCGACAGCAGGGCGTACCAGGCCTGGACCTTGGCGTTGAAGACCGAGTTGCCGCCGCGCTGCATGGCCTCGGCGGTCAGCGTCCAGTCCTCATGCTCCCAGACCAGGGCGAGGTTGATCACATGGCCTTGGACGCCCCGGGTGCGCGCGCGCTGTGGCAGGACCTCGCTGCAATTGAGGCACAGCTGCGGCGAGTTGCTCAGCGCCTGCAACTGCGCCTCCAGGCCGGGCGAGATCAAGTCAAAGCGAAATGCGGCCCCGCCCAGGCGCAAGGCCAGGCCCTCACGCTGCCAGCGCAGGGCGCTGGCCAGCAGGGCCTGTGTGTCTACCCGTCCGCGCGGCACGGTCAGGCGGTTGCGCCCGGCGCCCAGGTCCCAGCTCAGGGTGCCACCCAAGGCTGCGCCGCTCCAGCTGGCGTTGATGCCGTCGACCGGCTCGCTGCTGTTCAGGCCGTAGACGGCCGACATGGGGCGAACGGTGGTGTGGGCAAAACCCACCCGGCTGCTCTCCGAGCTCAGAAAGATCGGCAGCGGCTGGCGCCCGATGCGCAAGGACCAATCTGGCGCGAATTGCCAGCCCAGATAGGCCCATTCGGTGTTCGGTCGGTAGCCGCGGGACAGTTCGTCCCGAGCTTGCACCTGCCAGACCCATTCCACCGTGTCGCTGCTGGACCATCGCAGTTGCAGGCCCAGCACGGTGTCGCCATCGGCGCGCCACTGCCCCGCTTGCGAGGCCAGCCGCACCCGCTCGCCGGGCCGGGCCGCCACCACGGCATCGTCATTGCGGTAGGCCGACAGAGTGCCGAAGCCTTCCAGCTGCAGGCCCTGCGCGCCGGGAGCGCCCTCAGCGAGCGCAGGGCTGGACAGGCCGCCGAGCAGGCACCCGAGCCCTAACAGCCGCGCGACCCAGGCGGGTCGAGGCTTTTGCCATCCCTTCATGCGGTTCTCCTGGAGTGAGCGCGTGTGCGCATTCCGACCGTCGAGTGTTAGGCGATTCTACGTAATGGAGTAAGTAGTAAGCTGCGAATCTTCCGGTGGATTGATGGAGAAGCATCGATGAACAAGGTTTTTGCGAGCGCGGCTGAGGCGCTGTCCGGCCTGGTCCGAGACGGCCAGCTGCTGGCCGTGGGCGGCTTCGGCCTCTGCGGCATCCCCGAGGCTTTGATTGCCGCGCTGCGCGACAGCGCCGTCAAGGACTTGACGGTCATTTCCAACAACGCCGGCGTCGACGGCTTCGGCCTCGGCCAGCTGCTGGAAACCCGCCAGATCAAGAAGATGATCTCCAGCTATGTGGGCGAGAACAAGGAGTTCGAGCGCCAGTACCTGGCCGGCGAGCTGCAGCTGGAGTTCACCCCGCAAGGCACGCTGGCCGAGAAGCTGCGCGCCGGTGGCGCCGGCATTCCGGCCTTCTACACCCGCACCGGCGTCGGCACCATCGTGGCCGAAGGCAAGGAGCTGCGCGAGTTCGACGGCCAGACCTATGTGCTGGAACACGCCCTGCTGCCCGATGTGGCCCTGGTCAAGGCCTGGAAGGCCGACAAGAGCGGCAATCTGGTCTTCCGCCGCACGGCGCGCAACTTCAACCCGGCCGTGGCCATGGCCGGCAAGGTGACCGTGGTCGAGGTGGAGCAGCTGGTCGAGGTCGGCGAGATCGATCCTGATGCGGTGCACCTGCCCGGCATCTACGTCCAGCGCATCGTGGTCAATGCCACGCCCGAAAAGCGCATTGAGAAACGCACCTTGACTGTAAAGGAGGCCTGAGATGCTGCCCCCACGTTCACTTTGTTCACTGCCCCCCGAGGGGGCGCAAGCCTCCTTCGGGACGGCCCATCAGGAGACTTGATCATGGCCTGGACCCAAGACCAAATGGCCGCCCGCGCGGCCCAGGAACTGCAAGACGGTTTCTACGTCAACCTCGGCATCGGCATCCCCACCCTGGTGGCCAATTTCGTGCCCAAGGACATCGAGGTCTGGCTGCAGAGCGAGAACGGCATGCTGGGCATCGGCCCTTTCCCGACCGAGGACGAGGTCGACGCCGATTTGATCAACGCCGGCAAGCAAACCGTCACCACCATCCCCGGCTCCAGCATTTTTGGCAGCCATGAGAGCTTCGCCATGATCCGCGGCGGCAAGATCAATCTGTCCATCCTCGGCGCCATGCAGGTCAGCGAAAAGGGCGATCTGGCCAACTGGATGATCCCGGGCAAGATGGTCAAGGGCATGGGCGGCGCCATGGACCTGGTGGCCGGCGTCAAGCGCGTGATCGTGCTGATGGAGCATGTGGCGCGCAAGAAGGACGGCACGACCGACCTCAAGATCCTGCCCCAGTGCACCCTGCCGCTGACCGGCCTGGGCGTGGTCAACCGCATCATCACCGACCTGGCCGTCATGGACGTGACGCCCGAGGGCCTCAAGCTCGTCGAGCTGGCCGAAGGCGTGACGCGCGAAGAGGTGCAGAGCAAGACCGGCGTGCCCCTGCTCTGAGCCAGGACTGAGATTCACGGCGCCCGCTCGGGCGTCTAGCCCCGCCGCTATCGTGCATGGTCGCGGGGCTTTTTGTTGGCCTGTGTTTCATGGGGGGCTGGGATCGGCCCCCGCATTAACCAGAATTTCAAGCGGCAGGGTGCTGGCTAGAGTGAGGCCTTCCACGACAACCGGCGTGAGCAGCGCCGCAGCTGTATGGCATCCGCTAGTGCGAGCCGCGAGTCTCAGGAGACTGGCGCCGATGGTGCCGCCGAAGCGCGTCTGCGCTGGCGGGCCGCCCTGTTCTTTCTGAGCATGCTGGCCCTGCTGCTGATTCCGGCGGCCTATTTTTTTCAGGCGCGCTTCGAGCCCTGTGGCAACCCGCTGGAGCCCGGCCCGGCAGCCTGGAGCCGCGACTGGTGGGCCTGTCCGATCGAGCGCAACCGCGCCGAGCGCCGTCATGGCATGGACTTGCTGGCCGAGCTGCGCGCCGTCCACACCCATGCGGACGGGCAGCGCGGCTGGGCCGTCGGCAGCCGTGGCGCCCTGCTGCGCACCGAGGACGGCGGCCGCTCCTGGGATCTGGTGGATCTGCCTGCAGAGCTGAAGTCGTCCATCCTGAACGCCCTGGTGTTCGCGGCCGATGGCTTGCGTGGCTGGGCGGCGGTTGAAGACGGCGAGATCCTGGCCACGCTCGATGGCGGCAAGAACTGGAAGCTGCAGCGGCGTGAAGCGGGCAAGAGCTGGGTGCAGCTGCTGAGCACGGCCGATGGCCTGAAAGTCTGGGCCTTGAGCCGTCAAGGCGAGGTCTATGCTTCGGAGGATGGTGGCCAGAGCTGGGTCTCGCAGGCGGAGGAGCTCTCGCGGCGCATCCTTGGGTTGGCCTTGCAAGCCGGAGGCCAGCGACTGTGGGCCGTCGACGGTAACGGGCAGGCCTGGGAGCGTCCGAGCTTGGGCGAGCCCTGGCGCATGCGCAGCTCGAGCGAGCGCCAGGCCTTTCAAACGCAGGACCCCTTGGGCATTCCGAGCCGCGTCCAGCTTTCCGCCCTGGGTACCAGGGCTTGGGCCTTGAGCCGGTCAGGCTTGTTGCAGTTCACCGAGGATGGCGGCGCGAGCTGGGCCTCACCTGCCCAGCTTCCTGGTCTGGAGATCCTCGCGGTCCACGCTCAAGAGGATGGCCTGAGTGTCTGGGCGGTGGGCCGGCGTGGGCGCATCGCCCTCAGCCGCGATGGCGGACGCACTTGGGCGCTGCAGGCCAGTGCCAGCAGCGCCGATTTGTACGCTGTGAGTTTTGCACCCGATGGCCTGCGAGGCTGGGCCGTCGGCGAGCAAGGGACGGTGCTGCGTACCGTCGATGGTGGGCAGCACTGGCGCTTGCAGCAATCCAGCCAGCGGCCGATCTGGGGCCAGGTCGCCTTGATGCCCGATGGGCGGCAGGCTTTTGTGGCCGGCCAGCCGGGCGCCATCCAGCGCACGGTTGACGGGGGGCGTGTCTGGCAGGTGCAGGCCACGGGCACGCGTGAAGATTTGTACCGCGGTGCATTCTTGAGCGATGGGCTGCGTGGTTGGGTGGTCGGCAGCCGCGGCGCCATTTTGGCGACCCGCGATGGCGGGCAAAGCTGGCAGCCCCAGGCCCGTGGTCAGATCGACAGGGAGCTCGTGGGCGTGTACTTCCTGCCTGACGGACTCAGGGGCTGGGTGGTGGGTCAGAAAGGGCTGATCCGGGCCACGGTCGATGGCGGCCTGACATGGTTGGAGCGCAGCCTGGACGCTGGGAAGCCCCAAGAGCAGACACTGTTCGGCATTCACGCCTCGGCGGACGGGCGGCGTCTGTGCGTGGTGGGCGAGCGCGGCGGCATCTGGCTCAGCGAGGATGGCGGTCAGCGCTGGCGTGTGGCCAGCCCAGCGACGCTGCCCAGAGACTTGATGGCGGTGACGGGTTCGCCCGATGGCCAGCGGCTCTGGGCTGTGGGCGAAAAGGGCCAGATGCTGCGCAGCCAGGACGGCGGGCAGACCTGGCAGACCCAGCAGCTGGCGGCCGCCGATGTGGATCTTTATGCCGTCAGCTTTCTGGCCGATGGGCAGCGCGGCTGGGTGGCGGGAGACAAGGGCAGCTTGCACTACACCCGCGACGGTGGCAGCAGTTGGCAGGCCGCCAAGACTCTGCCAGCGGGTGTCGAGCGCGCAGCGCTGGCCAGCGTCAGCTTTCTTGAAGATGGGATGACGGGTCTGGCAGCCGGCGAGGGCGGGCTCGTCCTCAGCAGCCGTGATGGCGGCCAGAGCTGGGCCCTGGCCAGCAGCGGCCATGCGCAGTGGCCGGTGCCCGGCTTCCTGGCCTTGTTGGCGGGCCTGCTGCTGCTCCTGCTGTCCTTGGTGGGGGTGATGGCCTGGCGCTTTCGGGGCGCACCACAGAGCTTGCGCGGCCTGCTCAATGCCCGTGCCGAAGCCGACACGCCAATCAGCCGGGGCGATCAGGACAAGCTCAACTTCCGCCCCGTGGTGGATGCGCTGAGCTACTTTCTGCGCCACCAGGCCACGCAAGCGCCCCTGACCGTGGCATTGACCGCCCCCTGGGGCCGGGGCAAGAGTTCGATGATGCGCATGCTGGAGGACAAGCTGCAACGCGGCGGCCTGCACACGGTCTGGTTCAATGTCTGGCACCACCAGAAGGAGCCCGTGCTGCTGGCGGCCCTGCTCAATAGCTTGAGTGCACAGGCGGTACCGGGCTGGTTGACGGTGAGCGGCTGGGCGTTCCGCAGCAAGCTGGTCTGGTTGCGCTTTGCCCGCCAGCCTTTTCTGGGCTTGGGGCCGCTGCTGATCTGGTTCTTCATGACGCTTTTCGTGCCCTTGTACCTGTTGGTGGGCACGCTGATGTATGGCTTCTCGGGGGTGGCGCTTTCTCAGGGCAGCCCGGCTTTCGCCTCGCTCGCCGACGGCCTGCTGGCGCTGGCCGCCCTGGTGACCGGCAACCCGGCCAGCGAGGCCTTGATGGCCGGCGAGTGGAGCAAGTTCCTGCGCGAGACCGTGGGCGCCCTGGGTAGCCAGCCGGCCAAGATCGTGCCCCTGCTGCTGACGCTGTGGGGGCTGCTCTCGGTCTTCTTTCTGTTCAGCCATTTCGCGCGCGCGTTTCCGGCTCGGCCGGGGGCGCTGCTGAGCAGCCTGGGGCCGCGCTTTTCGATTGCCGCGGCGGAGGAACAGACCGGCTTTCGCCAGCGCTTTCGCGACCATTTTCTCGACGTGGCCCAGGCCCTGCGGCCGGGTACGCTGACCGTGTTCATCGACGACCTGGACCGCTGCGAGCCGGCCAAGGCGGCAGAGATGTTGGAGGCGGTGAACTACCTCAGCGATGCCGGCCCCTGCTTCATCGTCTTGGGCATGGCCATGGAGGTGGTGGAGGCCCAGCTCGGTGAAACCTACAAGGACCTGGCCCAGCGCAAGCATGATTTCGATCTCGCGCGCCAGGCGCCCGAGGGCCGGCAGGCCCATGTCAGCGGCCAGGCCCTGGATGATCGTGCGGCAGCCTCAGAGGCCCCGGCGGCGCCGCCGCCCAAGGCTGCGCCCAGCAGCCAGCAGGTGCAGCTCAGCTATGCCCGCAAGTATCTGGAGAAGCTGGTGCAGATCTATGTGCCCGTGCCTTCGCCCAGCGAGGAGGGGCTGGCGCAGCTGCTGGCCGAGGATGGCGCTGCGGCGCCGCAGCGCGCCGCCGTGGCCCGGGCGCTGGCGCTGGAGCAAAGCCTGGCCCAGTTCAACCGGCGCTTCTGGGGCGTGTTTCGCTTCGCCTTCGTCTTGCTGGCCCTGCTGTGGCTGGCATCGGAGGGCCAGCAGTGGAATGCCCAGCGGGAACAGGCTCGCCGCGATGAGGAGCTGGCGAAGATGCAGGCCTGGGATCAGACCCTGCTGCAGCGCCAGGCGGCCGTGACCGAGTCGCGCGGTTATGCCCATTGGCTCTCACTTCAGCCAACGCAGGCGCCAGCGATGGCTCCGAGTCCGGCGGCCTCGGCGGCGTCAGCTTTTGGTGCCCTTCGGCGCACGCCCAGCGTCCCTCCCGCCCCGCCGCCGGACGAGGCTTTCCTTCGTGTCCAGCAGGCTCGCCAGGCGCTACAGCAGGAGCAGGCCTGGCAGCGCTCGCAGGAGTCTCAAGCCTGGCTGGACAAGCTCAGCCAGCAGCGCCGCGACGAGGCTTACCAGGACATGGAGCGCAGCGTGCAAGCCCTGGATGACAGCCTGGCCGGCTTGGCCGAGGGGCTGCAGGCTTTCCGGGCGGCGGAGCAGGGCCCTGTGCGCCGCCTGGATCCAGATGCCGCCGAGCGCCCGGGCGACAGGCCGGCGGCGCCCCGGGCTTCGGAGGCGCAGATGGCCCGTCTGGCCGAGGCCCGGCCCACGCCAGCCTCGCCCCAACTGCCCACAGAGGTCTGGGCCATCTACCTGCCCATGATGGTGTTCACCGCCTTGATGTTTGCCGGGATCCTGTTGAGCCGGCAACGCCAGCAGATTCGCGCCAGCGAGGCTTATGAAGATGCGCTGGCAGATTGCCGGCCCCTGCTGCAAAAGCTGGAGTCGCTGCGGGCGCCGCGTGAGATCAAGCGCTTCATGAACCTGAGCCGCTATCTGGCCTTGCGCGTCAATGCCCGCAGCTATGCGCGCCTGCCCTCCGGGCTGGCCTGGTGGCCAGGTTTGCGGCAGCGGATGGAAGCGCTGCTGCCCGAGCCGCCCGAGTGGCAGGAGCAGGAGGTGGTGGCCCTGGCCGCCCTGCATCTGGCCCGGGCCGAGTTGGCGCCGCAGATCGATGCCGTGCAGTGGTTGCTTGACCCGGCTTGCCGCCGGGGCGCGCCGGGCTGCACCGCCGAACTCGAGCGCCTGGGCCGGCATCTGGCTGGCGGCGCTGAGACGCAGGCTCGCCAGGCGCAGGACCGGGTGCGGCGCTTCCTGGCGCTTCTGACCGAGATGCAGGCGCCTGCAGCACCGGCGGACGAGTCCACGACCCCCCCGGCTTGAAGCCCGCAGGGCGCAGCCGCGCATCGACGGCCGGCAACAATTGCTTGCAAGCCCGAAGCAGGTCTTCACAAGCCCGGGGCACGCAGCCGCTAGAGTGAGCGATCGTCCTCCTGCGCCGGGCCTGCCCGGGACGGCGCGCCGCTTGCCTCTTGCTGCCATGATTGCCGAAGACTGCACCGATCAGCGCCCGCCACTTGCACCGGCTCCGAGCCCGCCGCGTGAGGCCAGCGGGCTTCAGGCTCCGGCCACGGCCTCGCAGCCGCAGAAGGCCCTGTCTCTGGCCTCGCTGGCGGCCTTGAGCGCCTGTGGAGGAGGCGGCGGTGACAGCGGCGCGGCCCCGGCCCCTGCGCCCACCCCGGCCCCGCCGCCGGCGCCGCCCACCGAGGCGGAAGCGGCGCGATTTCTGGCCCAGGCCAGTTTCGCTGCCAGCACGGCCGAGATGGCCAAGGTCCAGGCCCAGGGCTACAGTGCCTGGCTCAACGAGCAGTTCGCGGCCACCGGCAGCCAGGGGCATTTCGACTGGATGGTGGCCAAGGGCTATGCGGTCGAGGCCAACAAGAACAACTTCAACGGCGTGGACAACACGCTCTGGCGCAAGCTGCTGAACTCGCCCGATCTGTTGCGGCAGAAGGTGGTGTTGGCGTTGTCGGAGATTTTTGTGGTCTCCATGGCCGGCCTGCCAGTGGCTTGGGCCGGCTTTGCGGTCGCGGCGTATGTGGACATGCTGGAGCAGCGTGCCTTTGGCACTTTCCGCGAGCTGATCGAGGGCGTCAGCCTGTCGAACGCCATGGGCGTCTACCTCAATATGCGCGGCAATCGCAAGGAGGACGCCAAGACCGGCCGGGTGCCGGACGAGAACTATGCGCGCGAACTGATGCAGCTCTTCACCATCGGACTGGTGGAGCTCAATCTCGACGGCACACCGGTGCTCGATGCCGCGGGCAAGCCCAAGGACACCTACACCCAGGCCCAGATCAGCGAGCTGGCCCGGGTGTTGACCGGCTGGGAGTTCGATGGCGCCAGCGCCACTGATCCTGCCTTCATGAAGAAGCCCATGGTGCACCTGGCGGCGCGCTTCTCGGTCGGGCCCAAGAAGGTGCTGTCGGCCGATGTGCCGGCCTCGGCCACCGGGCCGGAGGCGCTCAAGATCGTGCTCGACACCCTCGCCAACCATGCCAATGTCGGCCCCTTCTTCAGCCGCCAGCTGATCCAGCGCCTGGTCGCGTCCAACCCCAGCCCGGCCTATGTGCAGCGCGTGGCGGCCGTGTTCAACAACAATGGCCAGGGCCAGCGCGGCGACCTCAAGGCGGTGATCCGTGCGGTGCTGCTGGACAGCGAAGCGCGCACGCCCGGCAGTTCGCCCTCCAGCGGCCGCCTGCGTGAGCCCATCCAGCGCTTCATTCAATGGGGCCGCAGCTTTGGTGTGAGCTCACCGACCGAACTCTGGAATATCGGCGATCTGAGCAACCCGGCCAGCCGCCTGGGCCAGAGCCCGCTGCGCAGCCCCTCGGTCTTCAACTTTTTCCGGCCGGGCTATGTGCCGCCCAACTCGCAGCTGGGCACGGCCCAGATCACTGCGCCCGAGTTCCAGCTCTGCAACGAGAGCACGGTGGCCGGCTACCTCAACTACATGCAAAACGTGATCGCCAATGGCACGGGCGAGGTCAAGCCCAGCTACACGGCCGAGCTGGCGCTGGCGGTCGATGCGCCGGCCCTGGTGCAGCGCCTTGCTTTGCTGCTGGCGGGTGGTGGTTTGAGCCCTACCACGGTCAACACCATTGCCACCGCGGTGGCCACGATCAATGCCAGCAGCGATGCCGGCAAGCTGAACCGGGTGCAGGCCGCCATCCTCCTGGTGATGGCCAGCCCCGAATACCTGATCCAGAAGTGAAGCGAGAGCGTGAAAGAGAAAGCACCTGCCATGACATCGGTTCACCGCCTCCCGACCCTGCAACGCCGCGAGTTTCTGCGCCGCGCCTCCGCCCTTGGCGTGGCCGGCGCGGCCGCGCCCTGGGCCCTCAATCTGGCCGCCCTGGGTGAAGCCGCGGCGCAGACCGCGCCCAGCGATTACAAGGCCCTGGTCTGCGTGTTTCTCTACGGCGGCAATGACTACGGCAACACCGTCATTCCCTACGACGCGCCCAGCCACACGGCCTACCAGCCCATACGCCAGACCCTGGCCATCCCGCGCGATCAACTGGCCGCCACGGCGCTGACACCGCGTGTGGCCCTGCCCGATGCGCGGCAGATGGCGCTGTCGCCGCAGATGACGGGGCTGAAAACGATATTTGACGCGGGCAAGCTCGGCGTGCTGCTCAATGTCGGCACCCTGGTCCAACCCACCACCCTGGCGCAGTACAAGGCGCAGAGCGTGCCTCTGCCGCCCAAGCTGTTCTCGCACAACGATCAGCAAAGCGTCTGGCAGGCCAGCAACCCCGAGGGGGCCATTTCCGGCTGGGGCGGTCGCCTGGGTGACCAGTTCCTCAGCGCCAACGGCAACGCCACTTTCACTTGCATCAATGTCTCCGGCAATGCGGTCTTCATGGCCGGACAGCAGGCGGTGCAGTACCAGATGTCGACCAGCGGTGCGGTCGCCATCAACGGCGTCACGCGGCCGCTCTACGGCTCGCAGGCCTGCGCCGATGCACTGCGCAGCCTGATCACGGCCGAACGCAGCCACTGGATGGAGCAGGAGCTCAACCGCGTGGTCAGCCGCTCGGTCAATGCCCAGGCCATCGTCGCCTCGGCCCTGAACACCTTGCCGGCCCTGAACACGGTCTTCGACACCACCAACAGCCTGGCCACCCAGCTGCAGATGGTGGCCAAGATGATCGCCGCGCGCAGCAGCATGGGCGCCAAGCGCCAGGTGTTTTTTGTCTCCATCGGCGGCTTCGATTTGCATGATTTCCTGCCCGATCAACACCCGGGCCTGCTGCGCAAGGTCTCCGAGGCGCTGGGCAGTTTCTACGACGCCACGGTGGAGCTGGGCGTGGCCAACCAGGTCACCGCTTTCACTGCCAGCGATTTCGGCCGCACCTTGAGCAGCAATGGCGATGGCTCCGACCATGGCTGGGGCAGCCATCACTTCGTGCTGGGAGGCGCGGTCAAGGGCGGGCGCTTCTGGGGCCAGGCGCCGGAGGTGGCGGTCAACGGGCCGGACGATGTCGGCCAGGGCCGCTTGCTGCCCACCAGCTCGGTCGATCAGCTGGGCGCCACCCTGGCCAGCTGGATGGGTGTGCCGGCCAGCGACCTGAGCCGTGTCATGCCGCAGATCGCCAACTACACGCAAAAAGACCTGGGATTCTTCCTCTGAGGCCCGGGTCGCAGCTGGACTAGGATCGCCGGGTTTGCCCCCGTTTCCATCTTTTCGATCCTCGTCCGATCGTTTGCCTATGCCGCTACGTCTTGTTCGTCCCCTGAGGTCGGCGCTGTCCCTGCTGGCGTTGTTGGCGCTGGCCTCCTGCTCTACGCCCGACAGCCCAGCGCTGACCACCAAGGCCCCAGCGCCCGATCTGATCCAGCCCGAGTCCGCCAGCGGCTGGACGGCCAAGCAGGCCCAGGCCAGCGCCCATTTCGCCGTGGCCGCCGCTCATCCTTTGGCTTCGGATGCCGGCCGTGAAATCCTGCTGGCCGGTGGCAGCGCGCTCGATGCGGCGATCGCTGTGCAGATGGTCTTGACCCTGGTCGAGCCGCAGTCCAGCGGCATCGGCGGCGGCGCCTTCTTGCTGCACTGGGATGGCGCCAAGGTGCAGGCTTTTGATGGCCGCGAAACCGCGCCGGCCGCGGCCGACGAAAACCTCTTTCTCAAGCCGGACGGCAAGCCCATGCCCTATCTGCAGGCCGTGGTCGGCGGCCGCTCGGTGGGCACGCCGGGCCTCTTGCGCATGCTGGAGCAAGCCCATGCCCAGCATGGCAAGCTGCCCTGGGCGCGATTGTTCGAGCCGGCCATTCGCCTGTGCGAGCAGGGCTATGCCTTGAGCGGTCGCAGCCACAAGCAGTTGCTCAACAACACGGCTCTGCGCCAGGACCCGCAGGCCGGCGCCTACTTCTTCGATGCCCAAGGTCAGGCTCTGCCTGAGGGCAGCCGGCTGCGCAACCCGGCCCTGGCCGCCGTGCTGCGCCAGGTGGCGGCCGGTGGCGCCGATGCCTTTTTGAAAGGCACTGTTGCTCAGGACATCGTGCGCCGCGTGCGCGGCCATGCCGGCAACCCCGGCCTGCTCAGCGAGGCCGATCTGGCCGGCTACCAGCCACGCCAGCGCGAGGTGCTGTGCACGCCCTGGCGTGGCCAGCAGGTCTGCGGCTTCCCGCCGCCGTCTTCCGGCCATCTGACCGTGATGCAGATGCTGGGCATGATGCCGGCGCAAGCCCCGGCCCAGGCTTTCAGCGAGGGCGTGCCCAGTGCCGCCTGGCTGCACCGTTATGCCGAGGCCAGCAAGCTGGCCTTTGCCGACCGCGCCCAGTACATCGCCGACCCCGATTTCGTGGCCGCGCCCGGCGGTGATTGGCGCAGCCTGCTGGCTCCCGAGTACCTGCAGGCGCGCGCAGCGCTGATCGGCCCGCGCAGCATGGCCAGCGCCGCCGCCGGTCAGCCCGCCGCAGCGCTGCGCGTGGGTTGGGCGCCCATGCCCGATCAGCCCGAGCATGGCACCAGCCACATCAGCATCATCGATGCGGCCGGCCGGGCGGTGGCCATGACCACCTCGATCGAGGCCGGCTTTGGCGCCCGCATCATGAGCGACGGCGGCACCGGCTTGCCCGGCGGATTCATGCTCAACAACCAGCTGACCGACTTCGCCCTGGTGCCGCGCGACGAGCAAGGCCGGCCGGTGGCCAACCGTCTGCAGCCAGGCAAGCGCCCGCGCTCCAGCATGGCACCGACCCTGGTGTTCGACGCCAGCGGCCGCCGTCTGAGCATGAGCCTGGGCTCGCCCGGCGGGCCGGCCATCATCCATTTCGTGGCCAAGACCTTGCTGGCCACGGCCGATTGGCAGCTCGATGTGCAGCAGGCCCTGGACCTGCCGAATTTCGGCAACTTTGGAGGCCCTGTGTTCTTGGAGCAAGGGCGCTTTCCGGCGGCCACGCGCGAGGACCTGCAGGCGCGCGGCCACCGCCTGGTCGAGACGGAACTGACCAGCGGCATCCAGGCCATCCAGCGCAGCCCCACGGGCTGGCTGGGTGGTGCAGATCCGCGGCGGGACGGCGCGGTGCGCGGCGACTGAGCGGCCTGGCCCGGCCCGGCGCGCCGGCGCTTCGCATTTGCTTACAGCCTGAGGTGCGATCTCGTCATCGCTTGGGCGCGCTCGGGCGTTGGGCAGCTCATCGCCACCTTCTTCTCGGAGCTTGCACCATGCGGACCTCGCGCACCTCAGCTTTTGTGGCTGGCCTGGCCCTGGGCCTGGCCGGTTTGGGATCAACCGCCCAGGCCTCGGACATCGGCGTGTCGGTGTCGGTCGGCCAACCCGGCTTCTACGGCCGCATCGATCTCGGCTCGGCCGCCCCGGCGCCACGCCTGATCTACAACGAGCCGGTCTGGGTGCAGGGCCGCCCGCATCACCTCCACCGCGCGCGCGAGCGCGTGGAGCCCTGGTATCTCTATGTGCCCCCGGGCCATGCCCGCCATTGGGCTCGCCACTGCGGCGACTACGGCGCCTGCGGCCGGCCGGTGTACTTTGTGCAGGAAGGCTGGTACCGGGAAGTCTATGGCCCGCGGCGCGGCGGTGAACAGGCGTGGCGCCCGGGTCACGGGCGCGGCCATGGCCACGGCCATCATCATGGCCACCACCATGGCCGCCCCTACGATCGCTGAATCGATCAGCCCACAGGCCTGCGGCTCGCCCGCGGCAGGCGCGTGATCCCCAGTGATGGCCGGCGGCCGGTCAGCTGGGCGCTGATGGCCGCCTGCAGCGGCGGCAGATGGCGGGCGAGGGTCAGCACGCCTTTGCGCAAGAGCCGGGCCGGCGCACGCTCATCGGTGAACAGATTCACCACCGCATTGGTGCCCTGGTAGATGGTCCAGGTGCGGCGGCGGTGCTGGTCGGCATAACGCTGCAGCAGCTCGGCATCACCGAGGTCCTGGCCGCGCCGCTGGGCGCCTCCCATCAGATCAGCCAGCGCCTGCACCCCGTAGAGCCCGAAGTTGTAGCCATGCGCGGTGACCGGGTGCATGCCCACGGCGGCATCGCCGACCAGGGCCAGGCGCCGGGTGGCGAAACGCTGGGCGTAGCAGGCCACCAGGGGGTAGAGGTGGCGGGGGCTGGCCAGGCGGATCTCGCCGAGCCGGCCCTGCAGCTGGGTCTGCACCCAGGCGCGAAAGCGCTCCGCCTCCCAGGCCTGCATCTCGGCCGCGCGGTCGGCGCTGACAGTCAGCACCAGGGAGCTGCAGCTGCCCTTGAGTGGCAGCAGGGCCAGGGTATGGCCGTAGTGAAAACACTCCAGCGCGATGCCCTCGTTGGGCGCGCTGTGGGCCAGGCGGCAGACGATGACGCTGCGGCCGAAGTCGCGCATCTGTGCGCCGATGCCGGCCATGCGGCGCAGGGCGGAAAAGCGGCTGTCGGCGGCGATCACCAGGGGCGCCCGCAAGCGCTCGCCGGTGCTCAGCTGCACTTCGGCCAGCTCCGGTGTGGCGTTCAAATTCAGGCCGCTGACGCGGCAGTCGCTGCGCAGCTCAATGCGCTCCGCGCGTTGCTCGACGGCCCGGTAGGCAATCCGGCGCAGCCAGTGGTTGGCGACCAGATAGCCCAGCTCGCCCTGGCCGTCGGCGGTGCCGAAGCCCAGGTGCTCGGGCGCGGTGCCATCGAAGACATGGGCGCGGCGCAGCGGCGCGATTTCTTCCGGTGGCAGCAGGGCCCATTGGCCCAGGCGCTCCAGCACCGCCCGGCCCGGGTGGGTGAGGGCGATCTCTCGGCCGTCCTCGGCCGGATCTTGCAGGGCGCTCAGGGGCGCGGCTTCTAGCACGCAGCTGCGGATGCCGGCATCGGCCAGGGCGCAGGCCATGCTCAGGCCGGCGGGGCCACCGCCGACGATGAGCACACGCTGCGTGTCTTCAGGCCGCGAGGAGTGAGAGGTGGGCGTGGTGGAAGAGGGCTGGATCGACATGGTCGCCCAGCCTAAGGCCGGGCGAGTGCCGCGGCCTTGATCGGGATCAGCGTTGCGTCTTCTTGCTCAGGGCCAGCAGGCTCAGGCCGCCGACCAGCAGAAAGGACAGACCGCTCCAGATCTCGTAGGGCAGGCCCAGCAGGCGGTAGGCCGCAGCCTCCTTGCAGGTGGCGGTGACCATGAAGACGAAAGGCCAGCGCATTTCCAGATCCAGCGCCTCCAGCACCGTTTCGGCAAAGGTCAGCTTGCAGGTGTCCATCAACGCGGCCACTTCGTGCTGGTAGTAGGCCGCAGCCAGACCAGCCGCCGCCAGGATCAGCAGTGCCGTCAGGCTGGCCGTGCGCAGCGGGCGCTGGCGCTTGAACAACCAGCCCAGCAGGGCCACGGCGGCGATCAGCAAAAAGATGCCACGCTGCATCACGCACCAGGGGCAGGGCTTGACCCCGAAGCCATGCTGGGCGACCAGGGCGAAGGCCACGGCGGCCAGGCTGCCCAGCCCGATGCCGGCCAAGGCCTGCTCGGGGAACTTCGAGACCTTGAGGAACATCAGTCGGCTTCCACTTCCACCACCAGATCGATCTCCACGCATGCACCCATGGGGTTCTGCGCCACGCCGAAGGCGCTGCGGGCATGGGCGCCCTTGTCGCCAAAGACCTGGGCCAGCAGCTCGGAGGCGCCGTTGGTGACCAGGTGCTGCTCGGTGAAGTCCGGTGCGCTGTTGACCAGGCTCATCAGCTTGACGATGCGCTTGATCTTGTTCAGATCGCCCACGGCGGCGTGCAGGGTGCCCATCAGATCGATGGCGATGGCGCGCGCGGCAGCCTGGCCGGTGGCGGTGTCGGTGTCACGGCCGAGTTGACCGACCCAGACCTTGCCGTCCTTCTTGGCGATGTGGCCGGAAAGGAAGACGAGGTTGCCGGTGCGCACAAAGGGCACGTAAGCGGCCACGGGCACGGCCACGGGCGGCAGGGTGATGCCCAGGGTTTCTAGCGTGGTGTAGATGTTGGTGTTGCTCATTTGCGGGCTCACTCGAGTTGATGCTGAATTTGGGGGATCGCGGCGCGGGCAGCCGGCTGTGAAAGCGGCTCCGCCCTGGCTACGATCGGGTGGCGCGCATCCTACACCGAGCGGCCCGACGGGCCGCCTCGACACGGCCACCGCCCTGCTGGGGAGCGCTGCTGCCGGAGCACATGAGACGCATGCACTCTCCCGCAACTGCTGAGCCGCTGCAGGCTGTGGCGCGCCGTGGGCCGGCGTCGCTCTGGCCGTTTCGCCTGGCGCTGCCGGCCCTGGCCTGGCTGAGCGGTCTGGCCTGTGTGCAGCTGCAGCGTGAGCTGCCGGGCGAGGGCGCGTTTGCAGCGGTCCTGCTGTTCGGCCTGGCCTGCCTGATTGCGGCCATGCGCAGCCGCGCTGCGGCTGCCTTGCGCCTGCTCGGCTTCAGTCTTGCGGCTGGCTTGCTGGCCTTCAGCTACGGCAGCTGGCGCGCCGAACTGCGCCTGGCCGAGCGTTTGCCCGAGGCCTGGGAAGGGCGCGATCTGCTGCTGATCGGCCGTGTCGACTCGCTGCCGGCCGCCACCCTGGGCCAGGCCGGGGCGCCGGGCTGGCGTTTCGAGTTCGCGCTGGAGGCCGCCCAAGCCGGGCCGCTGGCCAGCGATCCTCCGCTGCAGCTGCCGCCGCGCCTGCTGCTGAGCGCTTTTGCCGAGCATGCCGATGCCGCGCCGCCGCCGCTGCGTGCGGGCGAACGCTGGCAGTTGCTGGTGCGACTCAAGCAGCCGCAGGGCCTGATGAACCCGCACGGTTTTGACTATGAACTCTGGCTGTTCGAGCAAGGCCTGCGCGCCAGCGGCGTGCTGCGGCCGGGTGGGGCGCAGCGGCGCCTGGCCGAGGCGCCCTTCGCCAGCATCGATGCCGCGCGCCAGCGCCTGCGCGAGGCCTTGCAGCGCCGCGTCAGCGAGCCCAGCGCAGCCGGCGTGCTGGCGGCCTTGAGCCTGGGTGACCAGGCCGCCATCAGCCGTGCCGACTGGGCCTTGTTCCGCGACACCGGCCTGAGCCATCTGCTCAGCGTCAGCGGCCTGCATGTGACCATGTTCGCCTGGGCGGCCCAGGGCCTGCTGGGCTGGGCCTGGCGCGGCAGTACGCGTCTGTGCCTGCGCTGCCCGGCGCCGGCAGTTGCCCGCTGGGGCGGGGTGGCGGCGGCCCTGGCCTATGCCTTGTTCTCGGGTTGGGGTGTGCCGGCGCAGCGCACGGTCTGGATGCTGGCCAGCCTGGCCTTGACGCGCAGCGCGGGTGTGCGTTGGCCCTGGCCGCTGGCTTTGCTGCTTTCGGCCCTGGTGGTCACGGCGGTCGACCCGTGGGCCGTCTGTCAGGCGGGCTTCTGGTTGTCGTTCTGTGCCGTGGGTCTCTTGATGGCGGCGGGTGACGCTGAACCCGCGCGCGGCTGGCGCGCCCAGCTGATGGCCGGCCTGCGCAACCAGGCCGTGGCCACCCTGGGCCTGGCACCGCTGAGCCTGCTGTTCTTTCAGCAGCTGTCTGTGGTGGGCGTGCTGGCCAATCTGCTGGCCATCCCCTGGGTCAGCCTGGTGATCACGCCGCTGGCCCTGGGTGGGGCGATCCTGCCGGGCTTGTGGATCTGGGGCGCTGGGTGTGTCGAGCTGATGATGGCCCTGCTGCGCGGGCTGGCGAGCTGGCCGCTGGCGGTCTGGACGGTGCCGGTGGCGCCCTTGTGGGCGCAGGCTGCAGGCTTGGCGGGCGGCGTTGTGTTGGTGTTGCCCCTGCCGTGGCGGGTGCGTGCTTTGGGCTTGGCGCTGGCGCTGCCCTTGCTGTGGCCGGCGCCCGAGCGCCCGCGTGAGGGCGAATTCGAGTTTCTGGCCGCCGATGTGGGGCAGGGCACGGCCGTGCTGCTGCGCACGGCAAACCATGCCTTGCTCTACGACGCCGGCCCGCAGTACGCGCCCGGGGTGGATGCGGGCCAGCGCGTGCTGCTGCCGCTGTTGCGCGCGCTCGGTGTGCGCCAGCTCGACCAGCTGCTGCTCAGCCACCGCGACAGCGACCATGTGGGCGGTGCGGCGTCCGTGGCCGCCGGTCTGCCGGTGCGCGTGTTGCGCAGCTCGCTGGAGCCCGGCCATCCGCTGCACCGCCTGTTTCCGAGCTCTCTGCCTTGTGAGGTCGGCCAGGGCTGGGTCTGGGACGGCGTGCAGTTCGAGCTGCTGCACCCAAGCGCCGAGCAGCTGCAGCGGCAACAGCTCAAGAGCAATGAGCTGTCTTGCGTGCTGCGCGTGCGCAGCGCCTCGGGCCAGCGCAGCGCGCTCCTGATGGGCGATCTGGAGGCGGGGCAGGAAGCAGAGCTGCTGCGCCGCCATCGTCCTCAAGACCTGCCCGCCGAGCTGTTGCTGGTGCCGCACCACGGCAGCAAGACATCGTCCACGCCGGAGCTGCTGGCAGCCGTGGCGCCGCGCTGGGCGGTGGTGCAGTCGGGCTACCGCAATCGCTTTGGCCACCCGGCGCTGCCGGTGCTGGCGCGCTACCAGGCGGCCGGCATCGAGGTCTTCAACAGCCCCGACTGTGGCGCTTGGCGCTGGCGCAGCGATGCTGTGGCGCCCAGCTGTCAACGCCAGCTGGGTCGGCGTTACTGGCATCGCCAGCCCTCTGCGGATCGAGCGGGCTTGTCATGGCAGGGACCGCCGGCGCCAGGCGCTCATCTCGAAGAGGATGGCTGAGCGGTCCGGCTGAGATGATTGCGCATGTCCTCTGCTTCATTTCTGGTGTGGGGCTTGTGGTGTAGCGTGCGGGGCGGCTCGCTGGCGGGCTGAGTCCCTTCCTTCAATCGGGTTTGTTCGATGGATGTGTCGTATCTGCTGTTTTTCTTCGCCGGTCTGGGCGCGTTCAATGGGTTGGCGATCGCGGCTTGGTTGCTTTGGCATCGCCCCGCCAGCCCGGCGCAGCCTTGGCTGGCCGCCCTGGTCTTGATGCTCAGTGTGCGCACGGGCAAGTCGGTGTTGTTTTACTTCTGGCCCGATATCGGCAAGCTGGTGCTGCAGGTCGGGCTGTCGGCCTGCTTCTTGATTGGGCCTTGCTTGCTCGGTTTCGTGCGGGCCTGCCTTGATCCCTTGGGCGAGCGCAGCGGCCGAGACCATTTCCTTGTGCTCGGACTCATGGGGCTGACCCTGGTCTTTGGCTGGCTGTATCCCTACTCGGTCCACCTTGCGCTGTGGCAGGGGCCGATCTGGCATTCGATCCAGTACTTCTGGCTGGCCTGTTTGCTGCTGAGCTTGGCCTGTCTTGTGCAGCATTGGCGTCATCGCCGCGCATGGGCTGCAGCGCAGCGCCGCGATTTGAGCAAGGCACGGTGCTTGAACCTTGGGCCGGGCTTCGCTGCAGCGGTCACGGCCGGAGTCGCCTTGGTGTGGGCGGCGTACTTCTGGTCGGGCTGGACCTCCTATATTGCCGGCGCACTGTCTTTCACGGTGCTGGTGTGTCTGAGCATCGGATTGGCCGTGTTTCGGCGACCGGCATTGAGCCCAACAGCTCCGATTCACGAACCCTATCAGCAGCGCAAGATTGCTCCGGCCGAGGCGGAGGCTGAGCTGGCGGCCCTGCACCGCCTGATGGCCGAAGAGCAACTCTACCGCGACCCCGGCCTCAGCCTGAACAAGCTGGCTCGGCGTTTGTCCATGCCGCCGGCGCGACTGTCCCAACTGCTGAACGACAACCAGGACATCAGCTTCCGGCAGTACCTGAACCAGCTGCGCATCGATGCCGCCAAACAGTTGCTGAGCGAGGGGGCGGCCTTGCCCATGGAGCAAGTGGCCGAGGCCTCGGGCTTTCTGTCCATGTCGACCTTTTACAGCAGCTTCAAGAAGGCCGAAGGCGCCACGCCGGCCGCCTGGCGACAGGCTCGACAGGTGGCCGAGGGCTCCTGAAACCGGTTCTCGGACTCCGGAAACCGATGGCAAGCTGTTGATTGACAAGGGCTTTGCGCAACATCGAGCTCTCGTTTCAATCGGAGCTTGTTCATGCGATCTTGTTCTCAACCGTCGCCGCTTTTTTCCCGCGCCATGGCTCGACTGAGTTTGCGCCTGGCTGAAGCCAGGGCCTGGAGCCTGGCGTTGGCGGCTTGCCTTTTTTCCATTGGAGCTCAGGCATCGGCCTCGTCGGGCGCCGAGCGCGCTGGCGTCGCCGCCGTCATCCAGGACTATCTCGACGGCAGCAGCTACAACCGCAGCGATCAGTTGCGGCGCGCCTTTCATGCCGATGCCCGGCTCTACCTGAGCGGAAAGGACGGCGCCATGCGGGAGGTGGGCATCGCGGAGTACGCCGCCTGGTTCAACGATTCTCCGGGCCAGTTCAATGGTCGGGTGGGTCACTTGCTGAATGTGCAGGTCGATGGCGATATCGCCAGCGCCAAGGCCGAGATCGTGATGGGGCGTGAGCCCGCGCGATTCACCGATTTGTTCCTGCTGCGACGCTTTGAGGGCCAGTGGAAGATCATCAGCAAGACGGCCACCCGCCACGCCGGGCCGGCCCATGTCAAGCGGGTTCTGGTGGTGCTGTCCAATGTGAGCCAGATGCCTGGAACCACACTCGGCGCTGGCAATAGCTTTGTGGAGCTGGTGCATACCTATTCGCGCTTGCGTGAGGCCGGCTATGGCGTTCAGTTCGTCAGCCCGGAAGGCGGGGCGGTTCCCCTGGCCTATGTGGATACCCGCGACGTCGATCAGCGCGCCCATGTGTACGACGCCGACTTCATGTGGGCGCTGGCCCACAGCCGCAAGCCTGAGCAAGTCCAGGCCTCTGACTACGTGGCGTTGATGTACATGGGCGGCAGCGCAGCCATGTTCGGCGTGGCCGACAACCCGGCTGTGCGCGCCCTGGCTCTGCAGATCTACGAGCAGCAGTCGGGGCTGCTGGCGGCGGTCTGCCATGGCAGCGCGGGGCTCACCGAACTGCACCTGGCCGATGGCACGCCCCTGGTTCGCGGCAAGCGGGTCACAGGCTATCCCGATGCCTTCGAGAACAAGAACGCGGCCTACTACAAGAGCTTTCCCTTTTCGATCGAACAGCGCTTGTTGGAGCGCAAGGCCGTCTTCACCCAGGGCCCGCGCAACCAGCCGCATGTGGAAGTGGACGGTCGCCTGATCACAGGCATGAGCTGGGAGTCCACCCGTGATGTGGTGGCAGCCTTGCTGCGTCAGCTCGACGGCCGATTGAACCCCTCGCGCTGACCGGGCTCGGGATCAGTGGCGACGCTTCAGCCTGATCTCGAACAGGGCCGGCCACAGCTTGCCCGTGACGAAAAGGCGCTTGCCGACCGCGTCCCAGGCGATGCCGTTGAGCACCTCGGGCGCGTCCTCGGCCTGCGGCTTGCGCGGCCCGCTGCGGGTTTGCGGCGGCAGTTGGCTGCGCAGGCTGCGCAGGTCGATCCAGCCGCGCACCTGGCCGCTGGCCGGGTCGATGCGGGCGATGATGTCGGCCTGCCAGATGTTGGCGTAGATCTCCCCGTCCACCCATTCCAGCTCGTTGAGCTGGTCCACCGGCTGGCCCAGGGCGCGCACCGGGATGCGGCGCAGCTCGCGGAAGGTCTTGGGGTCGAGTACGCGCAGCTCGGCGCTGCCGTCGCTGAGGTAGAGGTGCTGCTCGTCGTGGGTCAGGCCCCAGCCTTCGCCGGGCAGCTTGTATTCGCGCTTGGGCTCGAAGCTCTTGAGGTCGAAGACAAAGACCTTGTGCGTCGTCCAAGTCAGCAGGTAGAGCTCGTCCTTCCAGGCTGTCAGGCCTTCGGCGAAATGCTCTTGCGCGATGTCCCGCTTCTGCAGCACCTGGCCATCGTCCAGGCGCACACGGCGGATACTGGAGCGACCGTTCAGCCCCGTGCTCTCAAACAGCTGGCCGTCGCGGAACAGCAGGCCCTGGGTGAAGGCCGTGGGGTCATGCGGGTAACGCTTGACCACCTCGGGCTCGTCCACAGGCAAGGCCACGCGCTGCGCGCGCGCCGCCGGGCTCCAGCTCCCCAGAGCCAGCGCAGCTGCGAGCAAGGCCAGGCTCAGGCCATGGCGAAACCAGATGCGGCGGATGGGCGGCAGTGCAGCAGGGGTCATGAGAACGGTGCGGTGGTTGAGAACGGGGGCCGGCGCGGCGCAGGCCGCAGTGTGCCTCAGCGGGCTCGGGGTCTACGGCAGTGCTGGGTTGCGTGTGACGGGTGCGCCGCCCTGTCCGTCGCTCCGTCCGTCGATCCTTCAGTCGGGCAGCGGGCTCATGCCATCCACACCGCCGCGGCGAGGCAGGCCGTCCTCCGGCAAGGCCACCCAAGGTGCGCCATCGCTGCAAAAGTAGTGCCCGCTGGCGCATGGCCACGCGTCGACGGCCGGGCCGCCAGCTTCGGGCCCGAGCACGGCACCGGCAGGCACGCCGATGATCTCGGGCATGCGCGAGTCCAGGGTGTAGAGATGGCTGCCGCAGTGGCCGCAGAAGAAGCGCCGGCCGTTTGCCGTTGGCGCGAACTCGCGCAAGGCGGCCTGACCCTGGATCTGCACGGCTTCCCCGGGCAGGCTGAGCCAGGAGCTGAAGGCGCCGCCACTGAGCCGCCGGCATTGGCCGCAATGGCAGTGCATGAAACCACGCGGCGCGGCGCGGCAGCTCAAGGAAGCGGCGCCGCAATAGCAGGCGGCGCGCCAGGTGGTGAGTTCCTTCATGGGATTCATGTCGACCGATGGAATGCCAGAACCGGTTCGCGCAGCTGCATCACATTGCCCTCCGGGTCATGCCCGTCGCAGGCGCGAAAGCCGCGCATCGGCCACTCGCGCTCGGGGCCCTGCACATCGCCACCCAGTGCCCGGGCTCGCGCCCGCGCCGCGGCCAGGCTGGGCACGGGGAAGAAGAGCTTGAGGGCGCAGTCTTCGCGGCGCTCGGGCGGGCTGCTGATGCTGAAGCTGTCGGCAATCGCGCGGGGGATGCCATGCACCACCAGCTCCATGCCCGAGTCGGCACGCAGCACGCAGTGATCGTCGGCGCTGTGCATGCGTTGCAGGCCGAGCACGGCTTCGTAGAAGCGGGCCAGTGCGGGCACATCCTTGGCGAACACGACGGCGCCGAAAGCAAGGGCATCAGACGACATGGAGGCACTCCTGGCGGGACGATGAACCGGAGGGATGGCCTCAGACGGGCGCCGAGCGCGGGCCCACGAGGATCGCCATGCCCACCGAGCGCGGTGCGGTCAGCTTGAAACCAAATTGGGCATAGAGCTCATGGGCCTGGCCGTCGGCGATCAGGCTCACGTAGGCCGATTCGGGCAGCTCAGTCTCGATGTGTTTCATGATCTCAGCCATCACCCGCTTGCCCAGGCCGCGGCCTTGGTGGGCGGGCAGGACGGCGATGTCGGTCACCTGGTAGAAGCAGCCGCCGTCACCGATCAGGCGGCCCATGGCCACGGTCTCGCCCTGATGCTGAATCTGGACGGCAAACAAGCTGCCGGCCAGACCGCGGCGGGCGGCCTCCTCGGTCTTGGCGCTCAGGCCGCTGGCGCTGCGCAGATGGCGATAGGTCGCGATGCTGGGGGTGGCCAGCAGCACGGTGTAGGACAGTTCGTTTGCCTTCATGGATTCGCTGGTGCTTGGCTTGCTGGGCTCGACTCGCTGGGGCTCGGGCTTGCATGCATCAACAAGGGCGATTGCGCACGGAGCCGTGCCAGAGCGATGTCACGCTCCAGTTGCGCGCGCTCCGCGGCCAGGGCCTTGCTGCGTCGCCAGGCATGGGCGCGTGCTTCGGCGCTGCCGTCTTCACGGCTGAGCTGTTCGTCCAGACGCTTCTGATCTTGCGCGAGGGCACTCAAGCGCTCATGCAAAGGCTGCAAGCCGGCATCGACCGGCTGAACTGCTTGTGCCGACAGGAACCCGCAAGTGGCCAGTCCACAGACCACGAGCTTCATCATCATCATCTTCTTCTTCATGCGGCATCCTCTCCTCATCAATGAGGCGCTCACTCAGCGCCCCGCCGCCCGCATGCCGGCCAGGGTGCGACCCAGCTCGATCACCGCGAAGGCATAGTAGCTGGACCAGTTGTAGCGGGTCAGCACATAAAAATTCTCGGTGCCGATCCAGTAGCTCGGTGCGGCCTCGCCGTTTTGCAGCTCCACCACGGCGAGCAGCTGCTTGGGCGGGTGCTCCAGCGCGGCTTCGCTGGGCTCCGCGCCGGCAGCGCGCAGTTCTTGCACCGTGAAGCTGGGCTTGATGTCGGGAGCCAGCAGACGCGCGCGGGCGCTGGTGTCCACCGGCATGGCCAGGCTGTAGTGGGTGGGCAGGCCGCGCTGCCAGCCGTGGCGGGCCAGGTAGTGGGCGACGCTGCCGATGGCATCGGCCGGGCTTTGGATCAGGTCGATGTGGCCGTCACCGTCAAAGTCCACGGCATAGCGGTTCCAGCTGCCGGGCATGAACTGCGGCCAGCCCATGGCGCCCGCGTAGGAGCCTTTGACCTCGGCGGGATTGAGGCCCTCGCGGCGGCAGAGCTTGAGGAACTCGGCCAGTTCGCTGCGGAAAAAAGAGCTGCGGTCGCTGCGGCCGCTGGGGAACTCGAAGGCCAGGGTGGCCAGCGCGTCCAGCACCGAAAAGCCGCCGGTGATCTGACCGTAAAAGGTCTCGACGCCGATCAGGCCGGCAATCAGCTCGGCCGGCACGCCGTACTCGTTCTCGGCGCGGGCCAGGCTGGTGGCGTTCTGTTCCCAGAACCGCAGGCCGGCCTGCAGGCGGCGCGGCTCGACAAAACGGGCACGGTAGGCCGCCCAATCCTTGGCCGTGCCGGCCGGCGGCGGCATGATCAGGCGCTGCACCGTGGGGTGGATGTGGGCCTGTGCCAATTGCTGCTGCAGGCGCTGCAGGCTGGCTTCGTCCCAGCCTTGCTCGCTGGCCAGGCCGGCGGCAAAGGCCAGCACATCGGGCCGGGTGCCGAAAGGCTTGAGCGCCACCGGTTTGGCCTTGGCTTTGGCTGGCGGTTTGGCGGCCGGCTTGGCGCTCCGCTTGGCCGTCGTTTTCGCCGAGGCCTTTTTAGGGCTGCTTGTTGGGCTGCCGGCCTCCGTGATGGCAGAGGCCGCGGCGAGGCTGGTGCTGGGTGCACTCAGACCCAGCAGCAGGCCTGCGCACAAGATCAGGCCCGCGCAGCGTCCACGCAGCCGGGGTGACGGTGGCGCTGGCATTTGGAAAGCGGGGGCGTGCGGCCGCACGGGGGAGGGGAAGAGCAAAGAAGGCAGACGCATCGAAAAAGCAAGCAGGCAGGCGGGAAGGCAGACAGAAAGACAAGACATCAAATCGATCAGAAAACGGGGCCCAGCATACCCGGCTTGCTGCCGCCTCCATCGCCGCCCATGGCGCTGAAGCGGGGCGTCAGGGCTTCAGCCGCGGCATTGCTGGCATGCGCTGCGGAAGGCCTGCAGCCAGCGCCGCCGTTCGCGCCACCCTGCTGTCTGGGCTTCGGCGCCCCGGCCGTAGCGTGCGAGCTCCTGTGCCAGCAGCAGGCCTGCGGCCGGCTCGGCCCTGGCACCGAAGCGCGTGCGCAGCATCTGCGCCCAGGTGCCCGGCGCTTGATGTGGGGCAGCTTCCACCAGGCCCAGGGCATGCAGCTCACGCAAGACCTGGCCCCGCTGCCGGCTCCAGGCGTCTTGCGGGCGGTGGCGCTGCCAGAGGCTCCAGGCGGCGCCCAGCAGCCCGAGGGCGGCGATCACGCCGGCGCAGAGCTGGCCCAGAGCGGCCCAGTCCGGCTGGCTGACGCCCAGTTGCTTGAGCAGGTCGAACTGGTTCTGGCGCGAGTAGTTGAGCACCTGCTGCTGCCAGCGGTTGTTGAGCAGCTCCCAGCCCCGGCGCAGATTCAGCCACAGCGTGGGGTTGATCTGACCCAGGGCATTGGCCAGCACGCCTGGCGGCGGGCGCAAGGCCTGACCCTGCAGCACCCGCTCGGGCGCCACGGCCGCCGTGGGGTCGGCGCGCAGCCAGCCGCGGCCGGGAAGCCAGTACTCGGCCCAGGCGTGGGCATTGCTGTTGCGCACGATCCAGTAGCCGTCCTGCGGCTGGGGGTCCATGCCCTGGAAGCCGGTCACCACCCGCGCAGGCACGCCCATGGCGCGCAGTACCACGACAAAGGCCGAGGCAAAGTGCTCGCAAAAGCCCAGGCGCCGGTCCAGCCAGAACTCGTCGATCAGATGTGGCGACTCGGCGCCGTAGCGTCCCGGCGCGAGCGTGTAGATGAAGTCGGCGCTGCGGATGTGGGCCAGCACCTCCTCGACCAGGCGGGGCGTCAGCTGTGCTTCCTCCAGGCCCGCATAGCGCGGCTGGCGGCGCAGATCGGCCGCCCATTGCAGGGTGCGGGGGTTCAGGCCCGGCGGCAGGTCCAGGTAGTTCTGCAGCACCAGCTCGTTCTGCTGCGGGCCATGGCGGTAGTCGCGGTAGGCGCTGGTGCTCAGGCGCAGGCGCTCGGTGATGGGGCGCGGCGCCTGCCACTGCAGCTCCGGCGCGCGGCGCAGGCTCAGTCCGTCCAGCTCCAGGGCCTCGCCGGCCTGGCCGGGGCTCATCTCCAGCAGGGGCAGCACGCTGATGCGCAGCGGCTCCAGGGTCAGCTCGTAGCGCAGGGGTGCGCCGCTCAGGGTCAGCCGGTCGCTGCGGCCGGGCCAGGTCTGCGGGGCGGGCCGCCAGCTGCGGCCGTCAAACTGGGACAGCACCGGGCCGCGGAAGTAGCGCGCCTCGGGTGGTGGCGGCGCTTGATCGCCCTCGAAGCGCAGGCGCATGGCGACCGCCTCGTCGTTGGCGATCTCGGCCATGGCGCCAAAGTCCATGGTGTTGGACAGGCCGGTGCGGCCGACGGCATCCGTCGGCGCGCCCCAGAGCGGCGCGATGCGTGGGAACAGCAGGAAGAGCAGCACCATCACCGGCAGGCCCCAGGCCGTGGTGCGCGCCGCCTGGGCTGCAGCCATGCGCAGGCTGGGCTGGCCCACCGGCATCTGCGCCAGCACCAGGGCGCTGAGCAGGGCCCAGACGCTGGCCAGCATCCAGATCGCAGTCAGCAACGACTGGGAGTAGAAGAAATTGGTCAACACCAGGAAGAAGCCGAGGAAGAACACGACGAAGGCGTCGCGCCGCGCGCGCAGCTCCAGGGTCTTGAGCGCCATCAGCATCACCAGCATGGTGATGCCGGCCTCGCGGCCCAGCAGGGTGCGGTGGGTCAGCCAGGTCAGCGAGGCGGTGAGCAGCAGCACGGCCACCAGGGCCCAGCGCCCAGGCAAGGCCTGACCCCGCCAAGCCAGCCAGCCGCGCCAACCCAGCACCAGGGCCGTGATGCCGCTGGCCCAGGCCGGCAGGTGATCCAGATGGGGCAGCAGCACGGCGGCGATGGTGGCTAGCAGGAAAAGCGTGTCGCGCGCCTCGCGCGGCAGGCTGCCCGAGCGTTGGAACATGGGGATGCCGGCGAGGCTCATGCTGGACCCTCGCTCTCATCCTCGTGCGGAGCGTCCAAGGTCTCGGTCTGACCATGCCGGGCCAGGGCGCGCAGGCAGGCTTGCTGCTGAGCCGGGCCCAGGGCGGGCGGCCATTCCTGGCCGTCCAGGCGCAGGCCGTAGGGCCTCTGCAATGCTTCGGCCGCCAGGAGCCAGGCGCACAGGCGCGACAGGCGCTGTTCTTCATCGGCCAGGCCGGCGGTGTCGCGCCAGTCCAGCCACAGCTCTTGCGAGGCCAGGGCCTGGCTGTCGCGCACCCAGAGCGGCGCGCCGAGCACGCCGCTGTCCAGGCTCAGCGCAGCTTTCTTCCACAGCACCTGGCGCATGGAGTCCCCGCGCTGGTAGCCCCGCACGCCGTCCAGCTCCAGCCCGGCCTGGCGCAGGGCGCGGGTCTGAGCTTGCGCCTGCCCCTCGCCGCCGCCGGCGCTTTCGGGGAAGGGCGGTGGCGAGCGCTCGGGCTGGGGATAGACCCAGAGCCCGGCCGCGGGCCGCCAGACGCTCCAGGCGCGGAACAGGCCGAGCGGAAAGCGGCTCATGATCTGCAAGGCCGGCAGTGGGTGGTGGCCGCGTGCCGGGCTGGCAAAGCGCAGCTGCAGCGGCGCCTGGTCGCGCGCCGGCACATCGGTCCAGGCGAACTCGCTGGCGGTCTTGAAGCTGGACAGGCGTTGCGGCTGCACGGCCAGGCCCACGCCCCAGCGCGGCCGCGCGTCGTCGTTGTGCAGGCGCAGCTCCAGCTGCACATCGTCGCCCGCGAACACGGGCTCGGGCGCTTTGAGCTCCAGCTTCAGCCCTTGCAGATTGCCGTGCGTGCTGTGCATGGAGGCCAGGCCCGCACCGCCGAGCAAGAAGGTCAGCAGATAGCCCAGGCTCAGCTGCTCGTTGATCGAGGCCAGCAGCAGCACCAGCAAGGTGGCGCAGAAGAACAGCCCCGGCCGGCTGGGCAGGATGTAGAGGTTGCGCTGGCTGAGCTGCCACTGGTCGCTGCGCCGGTGGCGCGCCAGCCACCAGGCCTGCACGCGGTGCCGCAGGGGCTGTGCAAGGTTCCAGGCCATCTGGGCGACTCAGGGCAGGGCGATCGCTTCAATCATGGCCCGCACCTGCTCGCGAGGCCCGCGCCCCGCGCCGGCCTTGGGCCGCAGTCGGTGGGCGATGGTCTGGGGCAGGATGGCCTGGACATCGTCGGGCGAGACGAAATCGCGCCCCTCCAGCAAGGCCCGCGCGCGCGCCGCGCGCAGCACGCCCAGACCGGCCCGCGGGCTCAGGCCCTCACGGAACCACTCGCCCGAGCGGGTGGCCTTGATCAGCGCTTGCAGGTAGTCCAACAGGGCCGGCGCGGCATGGATGTTTCGCACCGCGACCTGGGTGGCCAGCAGTTGCGCGGGCGTCATCACCGGGCGCAGGGCGCGCAAGGCCTCGCGGCTGTCCTGGCCAGCCAGCAGCTCGCGCTCGGCGGCTTCGTCCGGGTAACCGAGCGAGATGCACATCAGGAAGCGATCCAGCTGCGATTCGGGCAAGGGGTAGGTGCCGAGCTGCTCGCTGGGGTTTTGCGTGGCGATCACAAAAAAGGGTTGGGGCAGGGCGTGGCTGGCGCCGTCGATGCTGACCTGGTTCTCCTCCATGGCCTCGAGCAGAGCGCTCTGGGTCTTGGGGCCGGCGCGGTTGATCTCGTCGGCCAGCAGCACCTGGGCAAACACGGGGCCCGGGTGGAAGACAAAGCCGGCCTTCTCACGCTCGTAGATGCTGACGCCGAGCAGGTCCGAGGGCATGAGGTCGGCGGTGAACTGCAGGCGCGAGAACTGCAGGCCCAGGCTGATGGCGAGGGCATGGGCCAGGGTGGTCTTGCCGACGCCGGGCAGGTCTTCGATCAGCAGGTGGCCGCCGGCAATCAGGCAGGCCAGTCCGTCGCGGATCTGCGCCGATTTGCCCTTGATGATCGTGCTAACCTGCTGCTGCAAAGCCGTCAGTTGCGCTGCGCTGTCTTGTAGGGTCTGTGTTTCACGCGTCATGCAGGACACCATAGCGGAAAACCGTGCGGCTGGTTCCGTCCCCTCAACTTTGCGCCCCCATGTCGACAGCCTATTTCAGCCACCCCGACTGCCGCCGGCACGACATGGGCCCTGGCCACCCGGAATGCCCGCAGCGCCTGACGGCCATCGACGACTGGCTGCTGGCCACCGGCATCGACCAGGCGCTGGAGCGCCACGAGGCGCCGCTGGTGGATCTGGCCGCCGTGGAGCGCGCGCACAGCCACAGCTATGTGGCCGAGCTGGCCGATCTGCTGCAAGGCCTGGCCGAGCGTGGCGAATCGCATGCGGTGGACCCGGACACCGTGGCCACGCCCCACACCTGGGCCGCCACCTTGCGCGCCGCGGGTGCGGCCGTGCGGGCCACCGATCTGGTGCTCGATGGTGGCGCCGAGAACGCGTTTTGCGCCGTGCGCCCGCCGGGCCACCATGCCACGCGCGACCAGACCATGGGCTTTTGTTTTTTCAACAATGTGGCGGTGGCGGCTCGTCATGCGCTGGACGACCGCGGCCTCAAGCGTGTGGCCATCGTCGACTTCGACGTGCACCACGGCAATGGCACCGAGGACATCATCGCCGGCGATGACCGCGTGCTGATGGTCAGCATCTTTCAGCACCCGCTCTACCCCTACAACGGCGCCGTGCCCAAGGGCGAGAACATGGTCAATGTGCCGGTGCCGGCCTACACCCGGGGCATGGAGGTGCGCTCCATGATCGAGGCCATGTGGCTGCCGGCGCTGGAGCGTTTCAAGCCGCAGATGATCTTCATCTCGGCCGGCTTTGATGCCCACCGCGAGGACGATCTGGGTCAGCTCGGCCTGGTGGAATCCGACTACGAGTGGATCACCCAGCGCATCAAGGATGTGGCCGAGCGCCATGCCCAGGGCCGCATCGTGTCCTGCCTGGAAGGCGGCTACAACCTCGATGCGCTGGCGCGCAGCGTGGGTGTGCATCTGCGCGTGTTGGCCGGCATCTGAGGCCGTGCCGCTGCGGCCATCTTGCTTCCCCTTTTTTGAACCTCTTTCTGGATTCACGCCGGCTTCACAGAGCCGCGTTTCACTGAGCGCATGAGCAGCAACAGCAAACCGATCGATTTCCAAGAACTTCATGCCTTGACCGCGGCCTTGTTCAGCCCGACTGCCTTGGTCGGTCTGGCGGTGCTGGTGGCCTGCCTGGGTCTGTCCTGGCTGGTGGTCAGCGTGCTGAACCGGCGCGTGGCCCACCGGCCGGCGTCCGTGCTGTTTGGCCGTCATGTGGTGGACGGCGCGCTGTTCCCCGTGCTGGCCCTGCTGCTGGCCTTGCTGGCCAAGCAGGTGCTGCCGCACTTCGGCCTGTCGCCGGCGGTGTTCAAGCTGGCGGTGCCGGTGCTGGTGTCCCTGCTCGCGATTCGCATGACGGTGCGCGTGCTCAGCGCGGCCATGCCCACCTCGGGCCTGGTCAAGGTGATCGAGCGCACGGTCTCCTGGATGGCCTGGGGCGGCTCCATCCTCTGGGTGACGGGCGTGTTGCCCTGGTTCCTGGAAGAACTCGACGCGATCGACTTCAAGGTCGGGGTGACCAAGATCTCGCTGCGCAATCTGATCGAAGGCTCTTTCACCGCGGTGGTGGTGCTGGTGCTGGCCTTGTGGGTGTCGTCCGTGATCGAGGCGCGCTTGCTGCGCGGCGGCGGCATGGACCTGTCCCTGCGCAAGATCGCCGCCAACATCACCCGTGCCTTGCTTTTGCTGGTGGGCCTCTTGTTTGCCTTGTCGGCGGCCGGCATCGACCTGACGGCGCTGGGCGTGCTGGGTGGTGCGCTGGGCGTGGGTATCGGTCTGGGCCTGCAGCGCCTGGCGGCCAATTACGTCTCGGGCTTTGTCATCCTGGCCGAGCGCTCGCTGCGCATCGGCGACATGGTCCGGGTCGACAATTTCGAGGGTCGCATCAGCGACATCAAGACCCGCTACACCGTGATCCGCGCGCTCAATGGCCGCGAGGCCGTGGTGCCCAACGAGATGATGATCACTCAGCGGGTGGAGAACTCCTCGTTGGCCGATCCCAAGGTGCTGCTCAGCACCGTGGTACAGGTGGCGTACGGGACCGATGTCGAGGATCTGATCCCCAAGCTGGTGGCGCGGGTGGGCGAGGTGCCTCGCGTGCTCGGCGAGCCCGGTCCTTCGGTGCAGCTGAGCAGCTTTGCCGCCGACGGCCTGGAGCTGACCGTGTTCTTCTGGATCGCCGATCCCGAGAACGGTCAGGGCGGCGTGCGTTCCGATGTCAATCTGGCCATCCTGCGCCTGCTCAATGGCCTGAACATCGAGATCCCCTTCCCGCAGCGGGTGGTGCGGCAGGCCTAGCGTTGTCTGGTCGCGGCACAGAGCAGCCGCTGGTTTTTCTCGTGAGGCCCTGCCGCCCGTGCCGCCACTGGGCTCATGGTTCCGGGGTCGGCCCTGACGGGCCGACTTCCCTGCGCTGCTCGCGCCTCGGGGCTGGCGCATAACTCACTTCGCTCCCTGCGTTCGCTTCGTTCAGACAGAAGCGCCAAGTCAGTACTTGAAGCGCACGAGTACGTGCGCGCCCCGAGTCGCTGTGCTGCTCGGCCCGGCACAAATCGCCCGGCAGCGGCACGGGCTGCAGGGCGCTTGCATCGCGGGCGATGTGCCCCTTCCACGGTGGAACACGCCACTTCCGGAGGTGGCTCGGCCCGCCGACGGGCGATTTGTGCGCGGCCGAGGGCGCAGCGGAGCGGCTCAGGCGCGTGTACCCACGCGCTTCAAGCGCTGACTCGGCGCCACTGTTTGACCACAGTGAGCGCAGCGAACGGAGGGAGTTTGGCGCCGCTGAGCCGCGGAGTGAGCAGCGAGGGGAGTCGGCTCGCAGAGCCGACCCGCGAACCATGAGCCCGGCGGCGGGCCGAGACACCGCAGCGAGAGTGACGAGCACAACGATGGTCCGCGATGTGCCGAGAACGAGAACGAAAAAAGCCGGCATCGCTGCCGGCTCTTCTGATGGGCTGGTGGGCGCTGCGATCAGCCCGCGTTCACCGGAATGCTCACCGTCTTGCCGCTGGCGATGCGTTCCTTCCAGTCGGCCGGGCCGGTGATGTGGGCGCTGGTGCCGCCGGCGTCCACCGCCACGGTCACCGGCATGTCGACCACGTCGAACTCGTAGATCGCTTCCATGCCCAGGTCGGCGAAGCCGACCACCGGCGCGGCCTTGATGGCCTTGCTGACCAGGTAGGCGGCGCCGCCCACAGCCATCAGGTAGGCGCTCTGGTTGTCCTTGATGGCTTCAATCGCAACCGGGCCGCGCTCGGCCTTGCCGACCATGGCGATCAGGCCGGTCTTCTCCAGCATCATGCGGGTGAAGCCGTCCATGCGGGTGGCAGTGGTCGGGCCGGCGGGGCCCACCACTTCTTCGCGCACCGGATCGACCGGGCCGACGTAGTAAATGACGCGGTTGGTGAAGTCCACCGGCAGTTTTTCGCCCTTGGACAGCATGTCGGCGATGCGCTTGTGCGCGGCGTCGCGGCCGGTCAGCATCTTGCCGTTCAAGAGCAAGGTATCGCCCGGCTTCCAGCTGGCCACTTCTTCCTTGGTCAGGGTATTCAGGTCGACGCGCTTGCTCTTGTTGTAGTCCGGCGCCCACTTCACATCGGGCCAGAGGTCCAGGCTGGGCGGCTCGATGAAGGCCGGGCCCGAGCCGTCGAGCACGAAGTGGCCGTGGCGGGTGGCGGCGCAGTTGGGGATCATGGCCACGGGCTTGCTGGCCGCGTGGGTGGGGTAGGTCTTGATCTTGATGTCCAGCACCGTGGTCAGGCCGCCCAGGCCTTGGGCGCCGATGCCCAGGGCATTGACCTTCTCGTAGAGCTCGATGCGCAGCTCTTCGAGCTTGTTCTGCGGGCCGCGGGCCAGCAGCTCGTACATATCGATGTCATCCATCAAGGACTCTTTGGCCATCAGCATGGCCTTCTCGGCCGTGCCGCCGACGCCGATGCCCAGCATGCCCGGTGGGCACCAGCCCGCACCCATCAGGGGTACGGTCTTGAGCACCCAGTCGACCAGGTTGTCGCTGGGATTCATCATCACGAACTTGCTCTTGTTCTCGGAGCCGCCGCCCTTGGCGGCCACCATGACATCGACCGTGTCACCGGGCACCAGAGTCATGTTGATGACGGCGGGCGTGTTGTCCTTGGTGTTCTTGCGCTCGAAGATCGGGTCGTTCAGCACCGAGGCGCGCAGCTTGTTGTCCGGGTGGTTGTAGGCCTGGCGCACGCCCTCGTTGATCGCATCCTCGATCGAGCCGGGGAAGTCCACGAAGCGCACATTCATGCCGATCTTCAGGAAGACGTTGACGATGCCGGTGTCCTGGCAGATCGGGCGGCGGCCCTCGGCGCACATCTTCGAGTTGGTCAGGATCTGCGCGATCGCGTCCTTGGCGGCCGGGCTTTGCTCGCGCTCGTAGGCGCGGGCCAGGTGGGTGATGTAGTCAGCGGGGTGGTAGTAGCTGATGTATTGCAGGGCGCCGGCGACGCTGTCAACCAGATCTTGGTAGCGAATCTGTGTGCTCATGGTGTGAGTCCGTACAGGGGAGGGGAGAAGTGGGAGGAACTGAGAAATTCTTGCGGCATCATGCCGGGCTGAGCTTGCGGGGCGCTGAATGGGCCGGGACATCCAGGACGGAATGGCCGGCCAGGCGCGCCAAGTCAAGCATGCCCACCAGTGTAATGTCGAGGAGGATTCCGTCGTGACCCCAGCCCTGCGTCGTTTCTTTGCCAGCGAGTCCGCCAGCGGCATCATCCTCGCCTGCGCCGCCGTGCTGGCCTTGATCATCAGCAACTCGCCCTGGGGCGAGGCCTACCAGGCCTTCACCCGCATCCCGGGCGAGGTGCGCATCGGCGATGGCGCTGGCGGTACCGCCCTGCTGCTGGCCAAGCCCCTGCTGGTGTGGGTCAACGACCTCTGGATGGCGGTGTTCTTTTTCCTCGTCGGCCTGGAGATCAAGCGCGAGTTTGTGGCGGGCGAGCTGGCTTCGCGCCGCCAGGCGGTGCTGCCGGCGGTGGCCGCCCTGGGCGGCATGGTGGTGCCGGCCCTGATCTACAGCGCCATCAACTGGGGCGATGCCCAGGCCCTGCGCGGCTGGGCGATTCCGGCGGCGACCGACATTGCCTTTGCCATCGGCATCGTCATGCTGCTGGGCTCGCGCGTGCCGGCCTCGCTCAAGGTCTTCCTGACGGCCGTGGCCATCATCGATGACCTGGGCGCCATCGTCGTGATCGCCTTGTTTTACACGCAGCAGCTGTCCCTGCTGATGCTGGGCCTGGCGGCCTTGTGCCTGCTCGGCCTGGCCTTGCTGAACCGCGCCGGTGTGATGCGCAGCGATGTCTACATCGTGCTGGGCCTGCTGCTGTGGCTGTGCGTGCTCAAGTCGGGCGTGCATGCCACTCTGGCCGGCGTGGCCACGGCCCTCTTCATCCCCATGCACGACCCCAAAGGCGGTCACTCGCCGCTGGAGACCCTGGAGCATGGCCTCCATCCCTGGGTGTCGTTCCTGATCCTGCCCATGTTTGCCTTTGCCAATGCCGGGGTCTCGCTGGCGGGCCTGAGCCCCGCGGCCCTGCTGGAGCCGCTGCCTCTGGGTATCGCCGCCGGCCTGGTGCTGGGCAAGGCCCTGGGGGTGTTCGGCAGCGCCTGGCTGTTGATCAAAACCGGCGCGGCCAGCCGGCCGCAGGGCGCCAGCTGGACTCAGTTCTTCGGCGTCTGCGTGCTCTGCGGCATTGGTTTCACCATGAGCCTCTTCATCGGTGGCCTGGCCTTTGCCGGCCTGGACCCGAGCTTTGAGACGCGGGTCAAGCTGGGCGTGCTGAGCGGCTCACTCCTGGCCGGAGTCTTGGGCGCCTTGATCCTGAGCAAGGCGGCGCCGGCGGCGAGCAGGTAAAAATTCCCCAAGCGCTGGGCTGCTGCGGGGCAGCCCAGGAAAAACGCTCAAGCTCGACGGCATCGGGTCGAAGAAGCAGACTGGCGCGGGATGGCGTTCGGCCGGTGCTGACGCGTCATTTGCGTGCCAGATTTGTCAGTTTGGGGCTGCGTCGCTTCGCAAGTCGGATCTTTGTCATGAGACCGAGCTTCAATGGCTTCGCAGCGACTTCTTCGTCGTCATTCATCCGCTCGCTCTCAGAAAAGGAACCCGCTATGAAATCCTTGCCTGTCCACGCTGCCCCGTGCTCCTTCGCGGTCTCTGCCGC
The DNA here is from genome assembly GCF_002885975.1 of Paucibacter aquatile. Taxonomy (NCBI): domain Bacteria; kingdom Pseudomonadati; phylum Pseudomonadota; class Betaproteobacteria; order Burkholderiales; family Sphaerotilaceae; genus Roseateles; species Kinneretia aquatilis. The sequence goes on from NZ_POSP01000004.1 coordinate 482,532, forward strand.
ACCGGCTCTCTTGATGAGCTTGGTCGCGCCGGCCTTGCTGGCGTTCTCCGCGCTTTTGCCGCGTCCGGCCCTGGCGGCCGACGGCGGCGCCACGCCTGAACAGGCGGTGGCCATGGTCAAGAAGGGCGTGGCCTTCATCAAGAAGGAAGGCAAGGAAAAGGGCTACGCCGAGATCTCGGTCAAGGGTGGTCAGTTCAGCTTTGAGGATCTCTATTTGGTGGTCTATGGACTGGACGGCGTCGTCCATGCACATGGGGCCAACATCAAGATGGTGGGCAAGAACCTGATCGATCTGAAGGACGTGGACGGCAAGGCCTTCGTCAAGGAGCGCGTGGAGATGGGCAAGGCCAAGCCCAGCTTCTGGCAGGACTACAAGTTCACCAATCCCGAGACCAAGAAGATCGAGCCCAAGAGCATGTACTGCGAGCGGCTCGAAGACACGGTGGTCTGCGGCGGCATCTACAAGTAAAACAAAACGCCCGCCTGCACCATGTGCACCATCCCCAGGGAGTCCTATGAAACTCGCAAGCAAATTGCTCGCCGCCCCGCTGTTGACCGCGGTCCTCGTGTTCGGCGCCGGGCAGATCAATGCCATTTTTCTGAGTCGAGCGGCGAGCGAAAACCGCGCCAGCTTTGAGGCGCAAAAAGATGTCTTTCGCACTCTGACCAGCTCGCGCGAGCAATTGGCCTTGGTTCATGCCAGCGTCTACCGCACGCTGACCATCATTGCGTCGCTGGACGAAGCCAAGGTCAAGAGCGTGCGTGATGACTTGGCATTGCAGCTGGCGGGCGTCAAACGGGTCACCCTGGCTCTGGGGGATTCACCGGCGGCCGATGAAGATGTCAAGTCCGCCGCCGAGAAACTCGGTGTGCTGATCGACAAGTACCTGAAGCAGGCCGATTCCGCCCTGGACCTGGCCACCATGGACCCCAATATCGGCGTGGCGTCCATGCAGGAGGCGGACGCTACCTTCAAGGCCCTGGCCGCGCAGATGAATGCGGTGGTCGAGCATGCGGACGAGTTTGCTACTGCGAGCATGGATGCATCGGACCGGACCTCCAAGCACCTGGCCTGGGGCTTGGGAGCCTTGGGTCTGCTGTGCGGTGTGCTGGCCGTGACCGCGTCCTGGCTGATGCAGCGGGCCCTGACCGCCGAGCTGCGCCGTGCGGCCGATCTGGCCAACGAGGTGGCGGCCGGCAACCTGACCATCGATGCCAGCAGTCAGCGCCAGGACGAGGTCGGTGATCTGATGCGGGCCCTGGCGGCCATGGCCGCACAGCTGGGGCGTTCGTTGCGCACGGTGATGGCCTCGTCGGAATCCATCCGCACCGCCAGTGCCGAGATCGCCCATGGCAATCAGGACCTGAGCACCCGCACCGAGCAGACGGCCTCCAATCTGCAGCAGGCAGCCTCGTCCATGGATCACCTGACCGGCACGGTCAAGCACTCCGCCAGTTCTGCCGGCGAGGCCAACCGCCTGGCCGCCACGGCGGCCGAGGTGGCAGCGCGCGGCGGCGAGGTGGTGGCCCAGGTGGTCAGCACCATGGAGGACATCAACAGCAGCTCGCGCAAGATCGGCGACATCATCGGCGTGATCGACAGCATTGCCTTTCAGACCAATATCCTTGCTTTGAATGCCGCGGTGGAAGCGGCCCGGGCGGGCGATCAAGGCCGGGGTTTTGCGGTGGTGGCCAGCGAGGTGCGCTCCCTGGCCCAGCGCAGCGCCCAGGCGGCGCGTGAGATCAAGACCTTGATCGGCGCCTCGGTGGACAAGGTCGAGGGCGGCACCCGCCTGGTGGCCGATGCCGGCCGCACCATGGATGAGATCGTGGCCAGTGTGCAGAAGGTATCCGACATCATTGGCGACATCTCCTCGGCCGCCGCCGCGCAGTCCAGCGGCATCGGTGAGGTGAATTCATCGGTATTGCAGCTGGATCAGATGACGCAGCAGAACGCGGCCTTGGTCGAGCAATCGGCGGCAGCGGCCGAGAGTCTCAAGGAGCAGGCGGTGCGGCTGGCCGAGGTGGTTCACACCTTTCGCCTGGGTGACGAGCAGCCGGGTTGAGCCGCAGAAGCCCCCCCGCAGGCATGGAGTCCAGCGGGTCTCCATGGGGCCTGCAAAAGCGAAGCGGCCGCCCTTGGGCGGCCGTTGTTCTTGGCCAGGCCCCAGCGTGGGGCGGCGTGCTTCAGTGAGCTGACTCTTTGCCGTGGCTGCTGTTGAGCAGCTTGTCGGTGTAGGCAATGGCGATGGCCGAGAACAGGAAGGCGATGTGGATCAAGGTCTGCCACATCAGCGTTTTCTCGCTGTAGTTGTCGGCGTTGATGAAGGTCTTGAGCAGGTGGATGGACGAGATGCCGATGATGGCGGTGGCCAGCTTGACCTTGAGCACCGAGGCGTTCACATGGCTCAGCCATTCGGGCTGGTCGGGGTGGCCGTCCAGGCCCATGCGCGACACAAAGGTCTCGTAGCCGCCCACGATCACCATGATCAGCAGGTTGGAGATCATCACCACATCGATCAGGCCCAGCACCACCAGCATCAGGATGGTCTCGTTGAGCTTGGCAATCGGCTCGTAGCCAATCACAAGTCCGGAGGCGTCCTTGATGGCGGTGGCCTTGTAGCCGATGCTCTTGACCAGCATGCCCAGGGCCTCCTGGTTGCCAAAGGCAGCTTCAATCAGATGGACCAACTCGGTCCAGAACTGGAACACATAGACCGCCTGCGCCAGGATCAGGCCCAGGTACAGGGGCAGCTGCAGCCAGCGGCTGGAGAAGATCACGTTAGGTAAGGGGCGCAAGGGGCGCGACGGTGTGCTCATAGGGTTTTCACTCGGTGGTCGATTTGAACTGGCGCGATTCTAGGGGCCGCGCTTTGCATGCCCATGAAGGCAGGCCCCCGAACTTGTTGATTCCCCAGGAGAAAACAGCAGGCCGAGGCAGGGCAGCCCAGGGTGTGCGAACAGAGGAAGGCGTGGCTGGCACGCGCTTCGGTACGCTGAGTTACCGCGCTAGAGTAAGCGCTTCGTCAGAGACAAGACGCACAGTTGCAAACATTCGCACAGTTTGCAATCAAGCCCTGCCCGAGGAGACACCTTCATGAGCGAGACACAAGCGTACCTGCCCAGCGCCGCCTGGCAAGAACAGGCCCACGTCAAGGGCATGGCCGCCTATCAGGCCCTGGTGGCCGAGAGCGAAGCCGATTACCAGGGCTATTGGGCCCGTCTGGCCCGCGAGTTCGTCACCTGGCAGACACCCTTCACCCAGGTGCTCAACGAGAGCAACGCCCCGTTTTTCAAGTGGTTCGAAGACGGCCGCCTGAACGTCTCCTACAACTGCCTGGACCGCAATGTCGAGCGCGGCCTGGGCGACAAGGTCGCCATCATTTTTGAAGCCGACGATGGCGCGGTCACCAAGGTCACTTACAGCGAGCTGCTGGCCAAGACGGCCCAGCTGGCCAATGTGCTGAAGTCGCGCGGCGTGAAGAAGGGCGACCGCGTCGTCATCTACATGTCCATGTCGGTCGAGGGTGTCGCGGCCATGCAGGCCTGCGCCCGCATCGGCGCCACCCACTCGGTGGTGTTCGGCGGCTTCTCGGCGCAGAGCCTGCGCGACCGGGTGCAGGATGCCGGCGCGGTCATGGTCATCACGGCCGATGAGCAGCTGCGAGGCGGCAAGGCCTTGCCGCTCAAATCCATCGTCGATGAAGCCCTGGCCGATGGCAGCTGCCCCACGCTCAAGGACGTGATCGTCTACCAGCGCACCGGCGGCAAGATCGGCTGGGTCGAGGGCCGCGACCATTGGCTGCACGAGTTGCTGGCCGGTCAGTCCACGGTCTGCGAGCCCGAGTGGGTCGAGGCCGAGCACCCGCTGTTCCTGCTCTACACCTCCGGTTCCACCGGCAAGCCCAAGGGCGTGCAGCATTCCAGCGGCGGCTATCTGCTGCATGCCGCGCTGACCACCAAGTGGACCTTCGACCTCAAGGACAACGATGTGTTCTGGTGCACGGCCGATATCGGCTGGGTCACCGGCCACAGCTACATCGCCTACGGCCCCTTGGCTTTGGGCGGCACCGAGATCGTGTTCGAGGGCGTGCCCACCTACCCGGATGCCGGCCGCTTCTGGAAGATGATCGAGAAGCACAAGGTCAGCATCTTCTACACCGCGCCCACGGCCATCCGTTCGCTGATCAAGGCGGCCGAGACCAGCGAGGCCGTGCATCCGGCTCGTTATGACCTGAGCAGCCTGCGCCTGTTGGGTTCGGTTGGTGAGCCCATCAACCCCGCCGCTTGGGAGTGGTACCACAAGCATGTCGGTGGCGGCCGCTGCCCCATCGTCGACACCTTCTGGCAGACCGAAACCGGCGGCCACATGATCACGCCGCTGCCGGGTGCCACGCCCCTGATTCCGGGCTCCTGCACCTTGCCCTTCCCGGGCATCACCACTGCCATCGTCGATGAGACCGGCAACGATGTGCCCAACGGTCAAGGTGGCATCCTGGTCGTCAAGAAGCCCTGGCCTTCGATGATCCGCACCATCTGGAACGATCCTGATCGTTTCAAGAAGAGCTACTACCCGAGCGAGCTCAAGGGCTACTACCTGGCAGGCGACGGAGCGATCCGTGACGCCGACACCGGCTACTTCACCATCACTGGCCGCATCGACGATGTGCTGAACGTGTCCGGCCACCGCATGGGCACGATGGAGATTGAGTCGGCCCTGGTCAGTTGCACCGAGTTGGTGGCCGAAGCCGCCGTGGTCGGTCGCCCGGACGACACCACGGGCGAGGCCATCTGTGCCTTCGTGGTGCTCAAGCGTCCTCGCCCCACCGGCGACGAAGCCAAGGTCATCGCCAAGCAGCTGCGCGACCATGTGGCCAAGGAAATCGGCCCGATTGCCAAGCCCAAGGACATCCGCTTCGGCGACAACCTGCCCAAGACCCGTTCCGGCAAGATCATGCGCCGCCTGCTGCGCTCGGTCGCCAAGGGCGAAGCCGTCACCCAGGACACCAGCACCCTGGAGAACCCGGCCATCCTCGAGCAACTGGGTCAGGCTTACTGACCCTGGTGCTTGAGTCGCGCTTGAGCGCGAGGGCAGCGCAGCTGCTGGCGAGGTTTCGGGGATCACTCATATCGCGCAGCGATGTGGGGGATCACCAGAACCCGGCCATCCTCGAGCAACTGGGTCAGGCTTATTGACTACACATCGGCCCCAGAAAAACAAACAGGCCCCGCGGGGCCTGTTTTTACGTGCTGGGCTGAAAGAGCTGTTGGCCCTTCAGCGGGGTGGCTTCACTTGGCGCTCAGCACCCAGGTGGCCAGTTGCTTGGCTTCAGCCGCGCTCACCTGCGTGTTGGCCGGCATGGGCACGGGGCCCCAGACGCCGGCGCCACCCTTGATGATCTTGTCGGCCAGCTTGGTGGCGGCGTCCTTGTCCTTGGCGTACTTGGCGGCGACATCCTTGTAGGCCGGGCCGACCAGTTTCTTGTCGACGGCGTGGCAGGCCATGCAGTTTTTCTTTTGTGCCAGTTCAGCGTTGGCGAAAGCGGCCGGTGCAGCGGCGGCGGTGGCCAGAGCGGCCAGAATGAATGCGAACTTCATGACTTCCTTTCGGGGGCAGACCAAGGGGCAATTCCGCAGATGCCGGTCGGCTTTGTGCTCTACAGTTCAGGCCAACCAGCGCTGGGAGAATTGTAGTGTTCAGCAATGGGCTTGAACTGCTTGCGCAAGGGGTTTCTCTCTATGTTGTTTTTGGCCATAGGTGTCTTGGCGGTGTTGCTGAAATGGCTGGGCGTCGAGCCTGTGGCCAGCAGCAGTTGGTTCCTGGTGTTGCTGCCCTTTGGTCTGGCCGTGGCCTGGTGGGCCTGGGCCGATGGCACCGGCTACACCCAGCGCAAGGCCATGCAGCGCATGGACGAGAAGAAGGCCGCGCGGCGCGAGAAGGCCATGGAAGCGCTGGGTCAACTTGACCCGAACAAGAAAAAAGGCAAGCGCTGAGCCCTGATGGCCTGAAGCACAGGCTTTTCTTGCCCTTCTGCGGGCGTCGGTCAGGCCCTTGAGCCGGCCGCGTCAATGGCGCCGCACTCCGTGATGCGAGCCGCGAGCTGTGCCCCTCTCGCGACGGTTTCGAGCCCGCATCCGCCTCAGCACAAGCGACTTGCGCCGCTCCAATCCACCTGTCTTGTTCAGCACTTGCACCGCAGCGACCATGCCGCCAGTTCCAGATTTCTCGCCAGCCAAAGCACGGGCTTCGTTTCGCGGTCTGTGGCTGATGATCGCCGGCGTGGCCGCGCTGATCATCGTCGTGCTGGCTCTGCTCAAGCTGCAGCGTGAGCGTCCCGTCGCGCCCGTTGAGGCGCCGTCGGCGCCGGCTGCTGCTGTGGAGCTCGCAGCCCCGCCAGCCCCGGCCCTGCCTCCGCCCAGCGAGTTTGCCGCGGCCACTCGCCTGGATCTACTGGCCGGCGATGGCCATGCCGGCTTGCGCGATGGCCCGCGCGCACAGGCGCGGTTTGCCGATCCTTACGGCATCGCCGTCGATGCGGCCGGCGTGATCTATATCAGCGATGGCGGCGACAGCAACCGCATCCGGCGCTTGCGTCCCGACGGGCAGGTGGACAGCCTCAGCGGCGGCGTCGAGGGCTTTCGTGACGGCCCCTTGGCCGAGGCTGCGTTCCACACCCCTTCGGGCCTGGCGGTCGATGCGCAGGGCAATCTCTTTGTCGCCGACACCGGCAACCATGCCATCCGCAAGATCAGCCCCCAGGGTCAGGTCAGCACCGTGGCCGGCAATGGCCAGCCGGGCTTTCGCGATGGCCCGGCCGAGCAGGCCCGCTTCAACGGCCCACTGGGCGTGGCGGTCGGGCGCGATGGCTCGGTCTATGTGGCGGACAGCTACAACGACCGCATTCGTGTCATCAGCCCTGCAGGGCAGGTGCGCACCTTGGCCGGCAGCGCCTGGCCGGGCGATCAGGATGGACCGGGCGCCAAGGCGCGCTTTGACACGCCGACTGCCCTGGTCGTGGACGAACAGGATCGCGTCTGGGTGCTGGACAGCCGCAATGACGCAGTGCGCCTGGTGCAGCCGGACGGCACGGTCAGCACCTTTGTACGCGGCGATGACGAGGACGAAGACGAGCTGCTGCGTCGTCCCTTGAGTCTGACGCGCAGCCACGACGGCTACCTTTACGTTGGTGTGCTGCGCCGGGGTGCCTTGCTGCAGATCGCGCCGGATGGCCGCGTGCACCGCCTCAGCGGCGGCCCGCAGGCTCATCTGTCTCGACCGGCTGCCCTGGCGCTGACGCCTCGCGGTGAGCTCTTGGTCACCGATGCGGCCTCGTTTCGCATCCATCGCTTGAGCTGGGGGCAGGGCGAGCCGGAAGACGCCAGCACCGCGCCGCGCGCCGATGTCGGACCTGCGCCCGATCTGGCCTTGCCGCGCACCGAAGGGCGTTGGCCCTTGTTGCCGCAGCACAGCTGGCACGAGGTGGTGGGCACACCTGGCGAGGTCCGAGGGCGCCGTGGCGGTGATGCGCGTGACCATCTGCATGAGGGTTTGGATGTGAAGGGCGATGTCGGCGAGCTGGTGGTGGCCATGGCCGATGCCAAGGTCAGCAGCCCGCTGGCCAACTGGGCCTACGGCAGCAATGCCGAGGGCCTGTCTCTGGATCGTCTGGCCTACATCCACATCCGGGTGGGGCGTGACAAGCGGGGACAGCTGCTCAACGGCCGTCAGTTCCAACTGGTGCTCGATGCGGCGGGCCGGCCCGAGCGCATCCGGGTTCGTCGCGGCACGCGCTTCGCCGCGGGCGATGCGCTGGGCTCGATCAATCCCATGGCCCATGTGCACATCAATTTGGGCACGGGCGGCTACCACCGCAACCCCTTGCAACTGGGCTTTGCCGGTTTCAGCGACCAGCAGCCGCCCTTGATCGAGGGCATCGAGGTCTTTGATGCTGCGGGGCGGCGCTTGCGGCAGCTGGAGCAGGGGCGTCTGCGTCTGCCTGCCGATTGGCGTGAGCTGCAGTTTGTGGTCGATGCCTGGGACCAGGTCGATGGCAATGAGGAGCGCCGCCGCCTGGGCCTGCACAGCCTGGGCTACCAGCTGCTGCACGAGGATGGCCGACCGGTCGCTGGTTTCGAGCAGCCGCGCATGACGCTGGATTTCAGCCGCCTGCCGGTGGACGACAGGGCGGTCAAGCAGGCCTATGCCGCGCGCAGCGGAGTGACCGTGCATGGCAGCGCCTTCACGCGCTTTCGCTACCAGCTGGGGGCGCAGGTGCGCGATGGGCTCAGTTCGCCCTCAGCGCTGCTGGATGCGCCCTTGCCGCCGGGGGATTACCTGCTTCGTGTGATCGCGCGCGACCAGCAGGGCAATGAGGCGTTGCTGCGTCGCGATCTGGCCTTGAGGGGCCGTTGACTGAGTGCAGTCAGGATTTCAGACCAGGCCCTGCTTGCTCGCCAGCACAGCGGCTTCGGCGCGGCTGGACACATTGAGCTTCTTGTAGATGCTCTTGATGTGGTCGTTGACCGTGAACCACTTGATGCCCATCAGGTTGGCGATTTCCTTGATGGTGAAGCCTTTGCTGAGGTAGGTGAGGACTTCGCTTTCGCGCGGAGTCAGCCGTTCCCATTCGGGCGGTGGGTCGAGCACCACGCCGCGCCCGTTGCCGAAGGTGCTGTGCACCCCGGAGGACGACAAGGTGCCGAAGCCCGAATTCAGGGCCATGGGGCCGCTGTCGCCGCTGGAGTTGGGGCGGAAGTGTGAGAGCAGGCGGCGCGCAATCGCCGGTGACAGCGGCGGCTGGCCCTTGACGATGCGTTGCAGCTCTTCGACCAGCACCTCGAAGCGGTCTTCCTTCAGCAAATAGCCGTCGGCACCGCATTGCAGGGCGGGGAAGAGATGGTCATCGTCCGAGTAGAGGGTGGTGACGATCTTCAGCGCCGGCGATCCGGCCATCTCGGCCAGCAGCTCCATGCCGTTGCCATCGGGTAACTCCAGATCCACCAGCACCAGGCGGAAACTAGCCTCCGGGTCGCTCTGGTTCAGCTGGCTGATATGGCGGCGCGCGCCTTCCAGGTCGCCGGCTTCGGAGATGTCCATGGGATCGCTGAAGCTCTCGCGCACCACGCGGCAGAGAAAGCTCCGGGCAACCGGGTTGTCTTCAATGATCAGTACTTTGACGGCCATAGTGAGAAGGTCAGCACAAATTCCATCCTAGCGCACAACCGCCACCCGAAGCCGTCGCGGAGACAGCTGTTTACACATCCCGGCTCGGCTGTTGTCCGAGCGCTGCGTCACAAGCTAGGGAATCCACGGAGGGCGGAGACACGGCGCCCGCTGGCCTGCGCGTCGGGATGCTGCCGTGGCCTCCGACTGGGACATGGTGTGCCACTGGGGCAGGGTTGCGGAAGGGGTGGGCGAGTCTCTGCTTGCCTACAATGCCGCCCATGCGCATATTGATCGCCAATGATGATGGTTACCTGGCGCCGGGGCTGCATGCGCTGGTCAAGGCTTGTGATGGTCTGGGGCAGATCGAAGTCATCGCCCCCGAGCAGAACGCCAGCGGCACCTCGAACTCGCTGACTCTGGGTCGCCCGCTGTCCGTCTACACCGCCAGCAACGGTTTTCGCTATGTCAACGGCACGCCCTCGGACTGCGTCCACGTGGCCCTGACCGGCTTGCTGGACTACAAGCCCGATCTGGTGCTTTCGGGCATCAATAATGGCGCCAATATGGGCGACGACACCCTGTATTCCGGCACCGTGGCCGCCGCCACCGAGGGCTTCCTGTTCGGCATCCCCTCGATCGCCTTTTCCCAGGTCGACAAAGGTTGGGGCCATCTCGATGCTGCGGCAGCGCTGGCGCGCCAGGTGGTCGAGCAGGTGCTGGCCGGCGGCCTGGGCTCGGCCTTCTTGCTCAATGTGAACATTCCGAACCGGGCGGATGCCTGCGATCTGCCGCGGCGTGTCACCCGCCTGGGCCGGCGTCATGCCAGCGAGCCAGTGATCAAGCAGATGAGCCCGCGTGGCGAGCCGATCTACTGGATCGGCCCTGCTGGCGATGCGCGTGAAGCGGGCGAGGGCACCGATTTCCACGCCACCGCGAACGGCATGGTCTCCCTGACACCGCTGCAGGTGGATTTGACCCACCATGCGGCCTTGGGTGCATGGGCGCAGCGCATGGACCGGCCGGCATGAGCAACAGCGGCAGCGACGGTAAACCCGTGGTTCGTGCGTCACGATTCCCTCTGCCCTTGGGTAAGGTGGGCGGGGCCAATGCCAGCGTGGGCGGCGGTGTGGCGCGTGAAGTGCTGATGCCGCAGCGCCATTTGCGCGAAGCGGCGCTGGATGCGGCGCGCCAGCTGGCGCCCAGCGGGCTCGGCCTGGATTCGGCCAAGGTGCGCCAGCGCATGGTGCTGCGTTTGCGCCGCGACGGCTTGCACGATGAGCGCGTGCTGGAAGCCCTGTCGCGCGTGCCGCGCCATGAGTTCGTGGACAGCGCCCTGGCCATCCAGGCCTACGAAGACACCAGCCTGCCCATCGGTCACGAGCAAACCATTTCCAAGCCCTCGGTCGTGGGTCGCATGATCGCCATGCTCTTCGGCGGTCAGTCGGCCAGCCAGCGCGGCCATCTCGGCCGCACGCTGGAGATTGGCACGGGCTGTGGCTACCAGGCGGCGGTGCTGGCCTTGCTCTCGCAAAGCCTGGTGTCGATCGAGCGTCTCAAGCCCTTGCACGACAAGGCGCGCAGCAATCTGGCACCGCTGCATCTGCCCCAGGTGCGCCTGATTTACGGCGACGGCCGGCTCGGTGCGCCGGGCGCGGCGCCCTTCGACAGCATCGTCGCCGCGGCTGGTGGTGATGACATCCCGGGCGCCTGGCTGGAGCAATTGGCGCCGGGTGGCCGCCTGATCGCGCCCATGGCCGCGCCGGGGGGGCGGGGTCAGGTCTTGGTGAGAGTGGATCATCTGCTGGAAAACGGCCGCAGTCGCTTTGTGCGCACAGAGCACGAGGCAGTGCTCTTCGTGCCTCTAAAATCCGGCGTCATGTGAGGCGGCCTTCGGTCGGCCTCGCCCCTTTTGGACTCCGGCTTTGAATGAATGTGTGAATGAAGGCCGGAGCCTTCCAACGCACCAGCCCCGACAGCGACGCATGCAACCGACATTTCATCCTTCCATCAAGCTCTTGCTGGCCTGCGGCCTGCTTTCCTTGACGGCTTGCGGCACCAGCCTGAATCGTGCGCCGGTGGAAGAGCGACCGGTGGGCGGCAGCGTCAAGCCGGCGCCCACTGCGCCCGTGGCCCCGACGCCGAGCAGCGCTCCGACGGCCGAAGCCAAGCCCCTGCCCGGCGCCGAGAACGCCGGCAAGCCCGGCTACTACACCGTCAAACCCGGTGACACCCTGATCCGCATCGCCCTCGATAACGGCCAGAACTGGCGGGACCTGAGCAAGTGGAACAACCTCGACAAGCCCAATCTGATCGAGGTGGGTCAGGTCTTGCGCGTGCTGCCGCCTGGCGTCGATGCCGGCAGCGTGGCGGCCCGCCCCGTGAGCACGGCCAAGGTGGAAACCCGCCCGCTGGACAGCAAGCCCAATGCCGGTGCGGCCTCGGCTCCCACGGCGGCGGATAAGTCCGCCTCGGCTGCTTCCAGCTCGGCTTCGGCTGCGTCCGCAGCTGCGTCGGGTACCGTGGCCAGCCGAGACAACGACGAGGATCCTGCTTGGGCTTGGCCGACCAGCACGGCTGTGGGGGCGGGCTTTGACGAGCAGCGCAACAAGGGTCTGGCCTTCTTCGGCAAGCCGGGGGATGCGGTGCTGGCGGCTGCCGATGGCCGCGTGGTCTACGCAGGCTCGGGCTTGCGCGGCTACGGCAATCTGGTCATCATCAAGCACAACGCGACCTACCTGACGGCCTACGCACACAACCAAACCCTGCTGGTCAAAGAAGACCAGGCCGTGCGCAAGGGACAGAAGATCGCGGAAATGGGGTCCAGCGACGCCGAGCAGGTGAAACTGCATTTCGAGGTGCGCAAGCTGGGCAAGCCGATCGACCCTGCCAAGGTCCTGCCCGCTCGCTAGCCTGATCTCGGGCTGGCGCGTTCGATGTGAGCCCGCCATGAAACGCAGCCCGTCCTCGCCATCGTCTCTGTCCCATTCGCTGCCGCTGGCGGCGGGATTGGCGGGGCAGGCCGCGGGCTCGATCTCTGATGCTCGCGAGCGCGCTGCCGACGAAGCCGAAGACGAAGTGGCCGGCCTGAATGGCCGCCTCAACACCGGCAGCGATCTGGAAGTGGGCAATGCGCTGCAGGCCTATCTGCGCGACATCCGCCGCACACCTTTGCTGAGCCCGCAGCAAGAGTTCGAGACCGCCCAGCGCGCACGTGCCGGTGATTTCGCGGCCCGCCAGTCCATGATCGAGCACAACCTGCGCTTGGTCGTTTCCATCGCCAAGAACTACCTGGGCCGCGGCCTGCCGCTCAGCGACCTGATCGAAGACGGCAATCTCGGCCTCATGCATGCCATCGGCAAGTTCGAGCCCGAGCGTGGCTTTCGTTTCTCCACCTACGCCAGCTGGTGGATACGCCAGAGCATTGAGAGTGCCTTGATGCACCAGGCCCGCCTGGTGCGCCTGCCGGTGCACATCGTGCGGGAACTCAACCATGTGCTGAAGGCGCGGCGGGCACTCGAAGCCGTGCAGAGCCAGAATGGCGGCGCCGGCCAGGTGCGGGCCGAAGACATCGCCGCTGCGCTGGGTCGGCCCTTGGCCGAGGTGTCCGAGTTGCTGGCCTATGCCGAGCTGCCCAGCTCGCTCGATGCGCCGGTCGATCGCAACGGCGAGGGCGGCGAATCGATGATGGACCTGGTGGCCGATGAGCAGACCATCGATCCGCTGGGCTTGCGCCTCAGCCATGAGCTGGACGAGCTGCTGCGCCACGGCATGTCGGCCTTGAACGAGCGAGAGCGCGAGGTCTTGGCAGGCCGCTTTGGTCTGTTCGACCGCGAGCCCGAAACCCTCGATGTGCTGGCCGTGCGGCTCAAGCTCACGCGCGAGCGCATCCGCCAGATCCAGATCGAAGCGCTGGCCAAGCTCAAGCGCAACATGATGCGCCACGGCATCGACCGCGACTCCATCTTCTGAGTGGCCGGTCGGCCCGTCGCGGCGCGCGGCGATAATTGCGGCATGAGTCAAGAAACAGAATGGCTGACGGTCGAATCGATTGACCTGGATGCCCAGGGCGTGGCCCACAAGGAAGACGGCAAGGTGGTGTTCATCGAAGGCGCCTTGCCGGGTGAACAGGTCCAGGTCAGCACCGGCCGCAAGAAGAACAACTGGGAGCAGGGCACGATGACAGCCATGCGGCGCGAGAGCGCCCAGCGCGTCACGCCCGGCTGCCCGCACTTCGGTCTCCATGCTGGCGCCTGCGGGGGCTGCAAGATGCAGCATCTGCACGCTGGTGCCCAGGTTGCCGTGAAGCAGCGTGTGGTGGAGGACAACCTCTGGCACCTCGGCAAGGTCAAGCCCGAGATGCTGCTGCGTCCGATCGAGGGGCCGACCTGGGGCTACCGCTACCGCGCCCGCTTTTCGGTGCGCTATGTGCCGAAGAAGGGTCAGGTCTTGATCGGCTTCCACGAGCGCAAGAGCCGCTACGTGGCCGATATGCAGGTCTGCAAGGTGGTGCCGCAGCGCGTCAGCGACCTGCTGATGCCGCTGCGCGATCTCATCGCCAGCATGGACGAGCGCGACCGCCTGCCGCAGATCGAGCTGGCCATGGGGGACGAGGTCATCGCCCTGGTGCTGCGCAACCTGAATCCCCTGTTGGAGCCGGATCGTCAGCGCCTGCGTGACTTTGCGGCGCTGCACCCCGGCGTGCAATGGTGGTTGCAGCCCAAGGGGCCGGAGACCGTGCATCTGCTCGATGAAGGCGGCCCCGAGTTGGCCTACCGCCTGCCCGAGTTCGGCGTGGTCATGCCCTTCAAGCCCACCGATTTCACCCAGGTCAATCCGCACATCAACACCGTGCTGGTCGGTCGCGCGCTGCGCTTGCTGGCGGTGCAGCCTGATGAGCGGGTGATCGATTGGTTTTGTGGCCTGGGCAACTTCACCTTGCCCTTGGCGACGCAGGCGCGCGAGGTCTTGGGCATCGAGGGCAGCGAGACCTTGGTGCAGCGCTCGCGCGAGAACGCCGCGCGCAATGGTCTGGCCGACAAGACCCGCTTTGTGGCCCGCAATCTGTTCGAGATGACGCCGGAACTGCTGGTGGCCGATGGCGTGGCCGACAAATGGCTGGTTGACCCGCCGCGCGACGGTGCTTTCGCCTTGGCCAAGGCGGTAGCCGATATTGCGCAGAACCCGGAGCTGGCGCCCGGCTGGACCTTGCCCAAGCGCATCGTCTACGTGTCCTGCAACCCGTCCACACTGGCGCGCGATGCAGGTTTGCTGGTCAATGTGGCAGGCTATCGCTGCACGGCGGCCAGTGCGGTCAATATGTTCCCGCACACCTCGCATGTGGAGAGCATTGCGGTGTTCGAGCGCTGAAATGAAGAAAGGGCCGTCAGGCCCTTTCGTTTCTATGCGCCACGCAGCCGGTAGGGGGTGTTAGTCCCTTTCTCCGCCGAAGATGCCCAGCAGGGACAGCAGGCTCTGGAACACGTTGTAGAGGTCCAGATAGATGGCCAGGGTGGCCGAGATGTAGTTGGTCTCGCCGCCGTCCAGCACACGCTTGATGTCGTAGAGCATGAAGGCCGAGAACACGGCCATGGACAGCACCAGCAGGGTCAGCATCAGGGCCGAGGACTGCAGGAACACATTCACCACGCCGGCCACCAGCATGATGATGGCGCCCACGAACAGGAACTTGCCCATGCTGGACAAGTCGCGCTTGATCACGGTGGCCAGGCTGGCCATGGCGAAAAAGATGGCGCCCGTGCCGCCAAAGGCCGTCATGATCAGGCTGCTGCCATTCTTGAAGCCCAGCACCGCGGCCAACAGGCGCGAGAGCATCAGGCCCATGAAGAAGGTGAAGGCGAGCAGGGCGTAGACGCCGGTGCTGCTGTTCTTGGTCTTTTCCACCAGCATCATCAGGCCGAAGGCGCCGGCCATGAAGACGATCAAGCTCATGCCGGTGCCCATGCTGGCCATCAGGCCGGTGGACACGCCCACCCAGGCGCCCAGCACGGTGGGCACCATGGACAGGGCCAGCAGCCAGTAGGTGTTGCGCAGCACGCGCTGGCGCTCGGCCGCCAGGCCTTGGCCCAGGCTTGCGTTCAGTTGGGTTTGCAGGGTTTCATTCATCTCAAGCGTCCTCCATCATCCAAACCATCGGCGGCGCGGCGATGGTCCAGCTTGTCTTGTCCCAGTGCGCCGCGTCACTCAGGGCGAAATGTAGCGCGTGCCGGGCCGCCGTGCTGAGCCCTGTGGTGCGATCGCGCAATTGGCGCTCTGCGAGTGCGCGAGGCTGCGCGGGCGGGTCAGGGCAGTGCTGCATGCCAGCGCATGAATGGCTGGCGCCCATGCAGCTAAAGTGCGGCCTTCCCCGTTCCGATTCAAGAGAGACCATGAAACAAAAGCCGTACCTGAGCCTGGAAGACGTCAAGCGCATCGCCGCCGCTGCCGAGGCTGAAGCCCTGGCGCACCAGTGGGCGGTGACCATCGCCATCGTCGATGACGGCGGGCATTTGCTGTGGCTGCAGCGCCTGGACGGCGCGCCGGCCGTGTCGGCCCAGATCGCCCCGGCCAAGGCGCACACCGCCGCGCTGGGTCGTCGCGAGTCCAAGGTGTACGAGGACATCATCAACCAGGGCCGCGTGTCCTTCCTGAGTGCGCCGGGCTTGAGTGGCTTGCTCGAGGGTGGCGTGCCGGTGCTGGTGGATGGCCATTGCATCGGCGCCGTCGGCGTCAGTGGCGTCAAGTCCAGCGAAGACGCGCAGATTGCGCGCGCGGGCATCGCGGCGCTGGTCTGAGTCCGCGGAGGGTTGGCGCGGGATGGTGCGCTGCCTCCTTGCCGTCGAACTTGTGGTGGTTTGCGGTGGTAGTCATGGCATCTGGCGAAGGCTGACTTGATGCCGTCATTTGCGCAAAGTATGCAAAACCGGGCTTGGTGATAACCCTGGTGGGTTATACTCAGCAGGTTTACCCGCAACCACCGCCACCCCAGCGAAACTCGCTTCAGTTTCTCCACCAAACTCAGGCTCTTTCGGCCCGGTTCTCCCCTGAGCCCGGCCGGCTGCAAGAGCAGAGCTGGGCGTGCGCACCTCACCGGAGTTCCCCGTGCTGCCCGATCTGCTCCAAACCCCCAAAGCGATTCTCGCCCTGGCAGACGGCACGGTCTTCACAGGCACCTCGATCGGCGCAGCCGGTCACACGGTCGGCGAGGTGGTGTTCAACACCGCCATGACCGGCTACCAGGAAATCCTCACCGACCCGAGCTACTGCCGGCAGATCGTGACCCTCACGTATCCGCACATCGGCAACTACGGCGTCAACGACGAGGATGTCGAGGCCCCGAAGATCCATGCCGCTGGCCTGATCATCAAGGAGCTGCCCATCCTTGATTCCAACTTCCGCAAGACCCGCAGCCTGGCGCAGTACCTGCGCGACGAAGGCACGGTTGCCATTGCCGACATCGACACCCGCCGTCTGACCCGCCTGCTGCGCACGACCGGTGCCCAGAACGGCTGCATCCTGGCGGTGCCCGAGGGTCAGGTTGTGACCGAGGCGTTGATCGCCGATGCAGTCGCCAAGGCCAAGGCTGCGCCCAGCATGTCCGGACTGGACCTGGCCAAGGTGGTCAGCACGCCCGAGCGCCACGGCTGGACCGAAACCGAGTGGACCTTGGGCAAGGGCTACGGCCAGCTGAGCCAGCCGCGTTTCCATGTGGTGGCCTATGACTTCGGCGTCAAGCGCAACATCCTGCGCATGCTGGCCGAGCGCGGTTGCAAGATCACCGTGGTGCCGGCCCAGACCCCGGCTTCGGCCGTGTTCGATCTGGAGCCGGACGGTGTCTTTCTGTCCAACGGCCCTGGCGATCCGCAGCCTTGCGATTACGCGATCGCAGCGGCAGCGCAGCTGATCGAATCGGGCATCCCGACCTTCGGCATCTGCCTGGGTCACCAGATCATGGCTCTGGCCTCGGGCGCCAAGACCTTCAAGATGAAGTTCGGCCATCACGGCGGCAACCACCCGGTCAAGGACCTGGACAACGGCCGCGTCAGCATCACCAGCCAGAATCACGGCTTTGCGGTCGATGCGGACAGCCTGCCTGCCAATCTGCGCGCCACCCACATCAGCTTGTTCGACGGCACGCTGCAAGGCCTGGCCCGCACCGACAAGCCGGCCTTTTGCTTCCAGGGTCACCCCGAAGCCAGCCCCGGCCCCCACGACATCGCCTACCTGTTTGACCGCTTCATCGGTCTGATGGCCAAGTCCTGATCACGGCCTGATGGAGTAAAGACATGCCCAAACGTACAGACATCAAGAGCATCCTCATCATCGGCGCCGGCCCCATCATCATCGGCCAGGCCTGTGAGTTCGACTATTCCGGCGCCCAGGCCTGCAAGGCCCTGCGTGAGGAAGGCTACAAGGTCATCCTGGTCAACAGCAATCCGGCGACCATCATGACCGACCCGGACACGGCCGATGTGACCTATATCGAGCCCATCACCTGGCAGGTGGTCGAGAAGATCATCGCCAAGGAGCGCCCGGACGCCGTGCTGCCCACCATGGGTGGCCAGACCGCGCTGAACTGCGCCCTGGACCTGCACAAGCACGGCGTGCTGGCCAAGTACGGCGTGGAGATGATCGGCGCCAACGAGAAGGCGATCGAGAAGGCCGAAGACCGCCTGAAGTTCAAGGATGCGATGACCAAGATCGGTCTCGACTCCGCCAAGTCCGGCATTGCGCATTCCATGGAAGAGGCGCTGGCCGTGCAAAAGCGCATCAAGGACGAAATCGGCGGCACCGGCTTCCCCATGGTCATCCGCCCCAGCTTCACGCTGGGTGGCACCGGCGGTGGCATTGCCTACAACCCGGAAGAGTTCGAAGAGATCTGCAAGCGCGGCCTGGACCTGTCTCCGACCAATGAGCTGCTGATCGAAGAATCGCTGATCGGCTGGAAAGAGTACGAGATGGAAGTGGTGCGCGACAGCCGCGACAACTGCATCATCGTCTGCTCGATCGAGAACCTGGACCCCATGGGCGTGCACACCGGTGACTCCATCACCGTCGCCCCGGCCCAGACGCTGACCGACAAGGAATACCAGCTGCTGCGCAACGCTTCGATCGCCATCCTGCGCGAAATCGGCGTGGACACCGGCGGCTCGAACGTGCAGTTCTCGATCAATCCGCAGAACGGCCGTATGACCGTGATCGAGATGAATCCGCGTGTGTCGCGTTCCTCGGCGCTGGCCTCCAAGGCCACCGGCTTCCCGATCGCCAAGATCGCGGCCAAGCTGGCCGTCGGCTACACCCTGGATGAGCTGAAGAACGACATCACCGGCGGTGTGACTCCGGCGTCTTTCGAGCCCTCGATCGACTACGTGGTCACCAAGATCCCGCGTTTTGCCTTCGAGAAATTCCCCATGGCCGATTCGCGTCTGACCACGCAGATGAAGTCGGTGGGCGAGGTGATGGCCATGGGCCGTACCTTCCAGGAATCCTTCCAGAAGGCCCTGCGCGGCTTGGAAACCGGCATCGACGGCCTGAGCGAGCGTTCGACCGATCGCGAAGAAATCATCCAGGAAATCGGTGAGCCCGGCCCGGAGCGCATCCTCTTCGTCGGCGACGCGTTCCGTCTCGGCATGAGCTTGCAAGAGGTCTTCGAAGAGACCGCCATCGACCCCTGGTTCCTGGCTCAGATCGAGCAGATCATCAAGATCGAGCAATCGCTGGCCGGCCGCGGCCTGGCCTCGTTGAGCGCCGATGAACTGCGCCTGCTCAAGAAGAAGGGCTTCTCGGACCGCCGCCTGGCCAAGCTGCTGGGCACCAACCAGCACGAGGTGCGCGCTGCGCGCCATGCCTTGAACGTTCGCCCGGTCTACAAGCGCGTGGACACTTGCGCGGCCGAATTCAGCACCGAAACCGCCTACCTCTACTCGACCTACGAGGAAGAGTGCGAGGCCGAGCCGACGAACAACAAGAAGATCATGGTGCTGGGTGGTGGCCCGAACCGCATCGGCCAGGGCATCGAGTTCGACTACTGCTGCGTCCATGCCGCGCTCGCCATGCGCGAAGACGGTTATGAAACCATCATGGTCAACTGCAACCCCGAGACCGTGTCCACCGACTACGACACCTCGGACCGCCTCTATTTCGAGCCGGTGACCCTGGAAGACGTGCTGGAAATCGTCGACAAGGAAAAGCCGGTCGGCGTGATCGTGCAGTACGGCGGCCAGACGCCGTTGAAGCTGGCCCTGGATCTGGAGCGCGCCGGCGTGCCCATCATCGGCACCACGCCGGACAGCATCGACATCGCCGAAGACCGCGAGCGCTTCCAGAAGCTGCTGCATGAGCTGGGCCTCAAGCAGCCGCCCAACCGCACCGCGCGCACCGAAGAGCAGGCCGTGGCTCTGGCCAACGAGATCGGCTATCCGCTGGTCGTGCGCCCCAGCTATGTTCTGGGCGGCCGCGCCATGGAAATCGTGCACGGCGACAAGGACCTGGAGCGCTATATGCGCGAAGCGGTGCGCGTCTCCGACAAGTCACCGGTGCTGCTCGATCGCTTCCTGGAAGACGCGGTGGAAGTCGATGCCGACTGCATCAGCGACGGCGAGACCGTCATGATCGGCGGCATCATGGAGCACATCGAAGCCGCGGGCATCCACTCCGGCGACTCGGCCTGCTCGCTGCCGCCATACACCCTGTCGCAAGAGCTGCAGGACGAGCTGCGCCGCCAGACCGCGGCCATGGCCAAGGCGCTCAAGGTCGTGGGCCTGATGAATGTGCAGTTCGCCATCCAAGGCGACGTGACGGGCGGCCTCGACGGCGCCACTGTCTATGTGCTGGAAGTGAATCCGCGTGCCTCGCGCACGGTGCCCTTCGTGAGCAAGGCGACCGGCCAGCAGTTGGCCAAGATCGCCGCGCGTTGCATGGCGGGCCAGAAGCTCAAGGACCAGAAGGACCGCCTGGGTCGCATCCCGGCCGAGGTGATTCCGCCGTACTACAGCGTCAAGGAGGCCGTCTTCCCCTTCAACAAGTTCCCTGGCGTGGACCCCATCCTCAGCCCAGAAATGCGCTCCACCGGCGAAGTGATGGGCGCCGCCCGCACCTTCGGCGAAGCGATGTTGAAGAGCCAGCTCGGCGCTGGCTCGCGCCTGCCGCGTCAGGGCAATATCCTGATCACCGTGAAGAACGGCGACAAGGCGCGTGCCGTGGCCGTGGCCAAGGACCTGCATGCCTTGGGCTTCGGCGTCGTGGCCACCAAGGGCACGGCAGCCGCCATCAGCGAAGCCGGCGTGCCGGTGACCGTGGTCAACAAGGTCAAGGATGGCCGCCCGCACATCGTCGACATGATCAAGGGTGGCGACATCCAGTTGGTCTTCACCACCGTGGACGAGACCCGCACCGCCATCGCCGACAGCCGCCACATCCGTCAGGCAGCGCTGGCCGCGCGAGTCACCTACTACACGACCATGGCGGGTTGTGAGGCTGCGGTGGAGGGCATGAAGCACCAGAACGGCCTGCTGGTGCAATCCCTGCAGGAACTGCACGCCGAACTGCACTAAACTGCGTCTGAACGAAGTCCGCCGCCGCGCCCCTGGAAGCAGGGTCGCAGCGGCGGCTTCATTTTGTGGAGCGAGGAAATGAGCCCCTTTCGGGCTTGCGACTCGCCGTTCTCCCGGCGCCGCGCCGCAGACGTGGTCGGCGCCCAGGCTTTTTCAAGGTTTCATTCATTCAAATCATGGCCACCATTCCATTGACCACCCGCGGTGCCGAGAAGCTCAAAGCCGAGCTGCATCAACTCAAGAGCGTTGAGCGTCATGCCGTGATCAATGCGATTGCCGAGGCGCGTGCTCAAGGCGATCTGTCTGAAAACGCCGAATACGAAGCCGCCAAGGACAAGCAAGGCTTCATCGAAGGCCGCATTCTGGAGATCGAAGGCAAGCTGGCTGCGGCCCAGATCATCGATCCGGCCTCGGTGGATGCCGGCGGCCGCATCGTCTTCGGCTCGACCGTGGACCTCGAAGAAGAGGCCACCGGCGCCGAGGTGACCTACCAAATCGTCGGTGACGACGAGGCCGACCTGAAGCTCGGCCTGATCTCGATCAGCTCGCCCATCGCGCGCGCGCTGATCGGCAAGGAGGCCGGCGACGTGGCCGATGTGCAGGCGCCCGGCGGCGTCAAGCGCTACGAGGTGGTGGAAGTCCGCTACGTTTGATGGCGCAGGCGGTTTCGTGACTCTGCTCCAGCGTTCGCGCCTGCTGCTGGCTGCCCTCTGGGCAGGTTTGCTGCTGTGCGTGGCCTTTGTGGCGGCGCCCAGCGCATTTGCGGCGCTGGAAAAGGCGCAGGCGGGTGTTTTTGTCGGCCGCCTGTTTGCGCAGGAGGCCAACCTGAGTTTGGCGGCCGCGCTGCTGCTGATGCTGATGGAGCGCCGCCTGGCGCGCGACGGGCAGGCTCGTGCCTTGACCGCCGAGTTCCTTCTGCCGGCGGGCGCCTTGTTTTGTACCGTGCTGGGTTACTTTGCGCTGCAGCCCTTGATGGCGGCCGCGCGTGCCGGGCAGGGCTCATGGTCGTTCATGAGCCTGCATGCGGTGTCGTTTGGGTTTTACGGGCTCAAGACCTTGCTGGTCTTGGCACTGGCCTGGCGTAGCAGCCGGGCCTGAGCGCGTGGCGCTCTGATGCCAGCCAGTCTCGGGCGGGGCCCAGGCTGGGTGGCATGCAGCAGGATCACTGATCCTGCGAGCTCTTCTTGATGCTGGTGAGGCGGCGCTTGGCGCGCTTGATCTCGCCGCCCTGGGCAACGCGTTCGTTGCCCAAAACGCGCAGCTTCTTGGTCTGCGGGCGGTGGTTGCCGCTCTTCGAGAACTTGACGATCTTGACCACGCGCGGGCCCAGTTTGCTGTCTGCGCGGGTGTTGGCTTCGTCTTCCTTGGGCGGAATCGGGCGCCAGATGATAAGCAGCTTGCCGATGTGCTGAATCGGCGCCGCATTCAGTTCGCCGCACAGGCTGGCGAAGATGCCTTCGCGGTTGGCGCGGTCGTCCGAGAAAATCCGCACCTTGATCAGCCCGTGGGCATTGAGGGCGGCGTCGGTCGCTTTCACGACGGCAGGGGTGAGTCCATCCGCGCCTATCATGACCATGGGGTCGAGATGATGGGCTTCGGAGCGTTTTTCCTTGCGCTGGGCAGGGGTCAATTGAATCGCAGGCATAGGCGTATTATCCGTGCAACATGAAGTTCACAACAAAAAGCAAAAAACTTAATAAGGCGTGGTTGCATGATCACATCAATGATCCCTACGTCAAGATGGCCCAGCGTGACGGTTATCGCGCCCGCGCGGCCTACAAGCTCAAAGAGATTGACGAAGAGCTCAAGCTGATCCGCCCGGGCCAGGTGGTGGTCGATCTCGGTGCTTCACCGGGCGCCTGGAGCCAGTATCTGCGGCGCTGCTTTGCCCCCAAGGAGGCCGGTACCGGCGGCGCAGCCGTGGGGCAACTCAACGGCACCATCATCTCGCTGGACTTGCTCGATTGCGCGCCGATTGAGGGCGTGCATTTCATCAAGGGCGATATCCAGGAGGAGGCGGTGCTGCATCAGCTGGAGGCAGCCCTCGCAGGCAAGTCTGTCGATGTGGTGGTGTCCGACATGGCGCCCAATCTCTCGGGCATCGAGAGCTCGGATGCGGCGCGTGTGGCCGGCTTGGTCGAGTTGGCCATCGAGTTCGCGCAAGCCCATCTCAAGCCTGAAGGTGCGCTGGTGGCCAAGGTGTTTCATGGCAGCGGTTACACGCAGTTGGTGGAACTCTTCAAGGCGACTTTCAAGAAGGTCAAGCCCTTGAAGCCTAAGGCCTCGCGCGATCGTTCGTCCGAGACCTTCCTGATTGGCATCGGCCTGAAGAAGCCTGCCGTACCGAAGGCAGACACGCCGGCGTGAATGCCGGTGATTTCGCATGGCCATGCAAATCAGCCTGGCCTCTTGACTGCAATAGAATCAACCCCATATGCCGTGCACGTGGCTGTAAACAGTGCAGCCTGGCCGTAATGAACAAGGAGTGGCGGTGAACAATCAGTGGTTCTCGAAAGTAGCGGTCTGGATCGTGATCGCTCTGGTGCTGTTCACGGTCTTCAAGCAGTTTGACCGCAGCGCAGCCCCGGGCAATGCCATGGGCTACTCGGAGTTCCTCGATGAAGTCCAGTCCGGCCGCATCAAGCAGGTAACTCTGCAAGAAGGCAATGGCGGCACCGACATCATTGCCGAGGGCTCGGATGGCAAGAAGATCCGTGTCACAGCCACCTATCTGGACCGCGGTCTGGTCGGTGATCTTCGCAATCACGGTGTCAAGTTTGACGTCAAGCCTCGCGAAGAGCCTTCTTTCCTGATCAGCATGCTGGTCAGCTGGGGCCCGATGCTGCTCTTGATCGGCGTGTGGGTTTACTTCATGCGTCAGATGCAAGGTGGCGGCAAGGGTGGCGCTTTCAGCTTCGGCAAGAGCAAGGCTCGAATGCTGGATGAAGCCAGCAACAACATCACCTTTGCTGATGTGGCCGGTTGCGACGAGGCCAAGGAAGAAGTGAAGGAACTGGTCGACTTCCTGAAAGACCCGCAAAAATTCCAGAAGTTGGGCGGTCGTATCCCGCGCGGTGTGTTGCTGGTCGGCCCCCCGGGAACCGGCAAGACCTTGCTGGCCAAGTCCATCGCCGGTGAAGCCAAGGTGCCGTTCTTCACGATCTCGGGTTCTGACTTCGTCGAGATGTTCGTCGGCGTCGGTGCCGCCCGTGTTCGCGACATGTTTGAGCAGGCCAAGAAGAGCGCGCCCTGCATCATCTTCATCGACGAAATCGATGCGGTCGGTCGCCATCGCGGTGCCGGTCTGGGCGGCGGCAATGACGAGCGCGAGCAGACGCTGAATCAGATGCTGGTCGAGATGGATGGTTTTGAAACCAACCTCGGCGTCATCGTGATCGCTGCGACCAATCGCCCGGACATCCTGGACCCGGCGTTGCTGCGCCCCGGTCGTTTTGACCGTCAGGTCTATGTGACCTTGCCGGACATCCGCGGTCGCGAGCAGATCCTCAATGTGCACATGCGCAAGGTGCCTGTGGGTCAGGACGTTAACGCCAGCATCCTGGCGCGCGGCACGCCCGGCATGAGCGGTGCTGACTTGGCCAACTTGGTCAACGAAGCTGCCTTGTTTGCCGCCCGTCGCGGTGCTCGCCTGGTCGAGATGATCGACTTCGAGCGCGCCAAGGACAAGCTCTATATGGGCCCCGAGCGCAAGAGCATGGTGATGACGGAAGAGGAGAAGCGGGCGACCGCCTACCACGAGTCTGGCCATGCCATCGTGGCCGAGATGCTGCCGGGTACGGACCCGGTTCACAAGGTCACCATCATGCCGCGTGGCCGTGCCTTGGGCGTGACCTGGCAGTTGCCGGAGCGTGATCAGTACAGCCGTTACTACAAGCAGATGCTGAATGAAATCAGCATCCTGTTCGGTGGCCGTATCGCCGAAGACCTGTTCGTCAAGGACATCTCCACCGGTGCGTCCAACGACTACGAACGCGCCACCCGCATCGCGCGCGATATGGTCACGCGCTACGGCATGAGCGAGGTGTTGGGTCCTATGGTGTATGCAGAGAACGAGGGTGAAGTCTTCCTCGGCCGCAGCATGACCAAGACGTCCAATATCAGCGAAAGCACGCAGCAAAAGGTCGACGCCGAAATGCGTCGAATCCTGGATGAGCAGTACGCGGTGGCACGTAGTATTCTGGAAACCCATCGCGACAAGGTCGAAGAGATGACCGCGGCGCTGATGAAGTGGGAAACCATCGACCGGGATCAGGTGCTGGACATCATGGCTGGTCGCCCGCCCCGCGATCCGGGTGACGGCTCGCAGCCGCGCAACAGTGCCAGCAGCGGCGGCTCGCCTCCAGTGAGCACCGATGGTGCACCTGCTGCCGCCTGACCAAGGCTGAGATTGAGTGGGGCCCGGCTTCTGAAGCCGGGCCTTTTTCTTTGTCGCATTCCTTCAGGCTCGCCGAGTTGCCTGCAGCCTGCTCGCAGTTCTTTCTTACGACTTGAGTCTTGCTTTGAGCGCATTACCCAATGAGTCCGCGCCGACCTGGCGCACCCGCCGCTTTGCCATCGATCTGCAGCGTGTCCAGGTCATGGGCATCGTCAATGTCACACCGGATTCCTTTTCCGACGGTGGCCAGCACGGGACAGCGCGCAGCGCCATCGCTCATTGCGAGTGCCTGCTGGCGGATGGTGTGGACATCCTTGACATCGGCGGCGAATCCAGCCGCCCCGGCGCGCAGTTGCTCGGCGAGGACGACGAGTGGTCGCGTGTGGCGCCTGTGCTGGCCGAGGCGGTGAAGCTGGGCGTGCCGGTGTCCATCGACACCTACAAACCGGCACTGATGGCGCGTGCGCTCGATCTCGGAGTGGACATCATCAATGACATTCAGGCCTTGCGAATGCCAGGTGCGCTCAAGGCGGTGTCGTCCCATGCAGATGCCGGTGTGTGCCTGATGCACATGCGCGGTGACTCATCCACCATGCAGGCTTTGGTGGACTACGGCGATGTGGTCCCGGAGGTGGCTGCCTTTTTGGCCGACCGGGCGCGCGTCTTGCGTGAAGCCGGCGTGGCGGCGGAGCGTATCGTGCTGGACCCGGGTTACGGGTTCGCGAAAACCACGGCACAGAATTTTGAGCTGCTGGCGCGACTGCAAGAGTTGCAAGGTTTGGGCTACCCATTGTTGATCGGTTGGTCGCGCAAGCGGGCCATCGGAGATGTGACCGGCCGGCCTGTGGACCAGCGCCTGGCCGGTAGTTTGGCCGCGGCGTTGGCCGCGGTGGCACGCGGCGCCCGCATCGTGCGCGTGCACGATGTGGCGGCGACGGTCGATGCGCTCAAGGTCTGGCATGCGGCTGCCGGGGGCGCGTGAATACTGTTACGCAGTTGCCACAGCCGCTGACCGACAATAGCGGATTGATTTTCAGGAGGGTGCTCACAATGAGCCGCAAGTATTTCGGTACCGATGGGATTCGTGGCACGGTCGGCCAGGCGCCGATCACGCCCGACTTCATGTTGCGCTTGGGCCATGCGGTGGGCCAAGTGCTGCGCAAGCAGTCGAGCCGCCCCAGCGTCTTGATCGGCAAGGACACGCGTATTTCTGGCTACATGATCGAGTCGGCCCTGGAGGCCGGTTTTGCCTCGGCCGGCGTCGATGTTCAGCTGACTGGCCCGCTGCCCACGCCCGGGGTGGCTTACCTGACTCGCGCGCTGCGCCAGGATCTGGGTGTGGTGATCAGCGCTTCGCACAATCCCTTTGCCGACAACGGCATCAAGTTCTTCTCGGCCAAGGGTGAAAAGCTGCCCGATGCCTGGGAACTGGCCGTCGAAGCGGCGCTCGACGAGCCGCCGACCTGGATTGATTCAGCCAATCTTGGCCGCGCTCGCCGCATCGGCGATGCGCGTGGTCGTTACATCGAGTTCTGCAAGAACAGCTTCGGCTCCGATTTGACCCTCAAGGGCATGAAGATCGTGGTCGATGCAGCGCATGGCGCGGCCTACCACGTGGCCCCTGATGTGTTCCACGAGCTGGGTGCCGAGGTCATCTCCATTGGCTGCAGCCCCGACGGTTTCAATATCAACGCCGGTTTCGGAGCCACTTCGCCCGCCGCCCTGGTCAAGGCCGTGCATGAGCACGGCGCGCACTACGGCGTCGCGCTGGATGGTGACGCCGATCGCCTGCAACTGGTGGACGCACAAGGCCGCCTCTACAACGGTGACGAGTTGCTGTATGTGATGGTGGCCGATCGCCTGGGTCAGGGCCTGCGTGTGCCTGGCGCGGTGGGCACCTTGATGACCAATATGGCGGTCGAGCTGGCCCTGCGCTCGCGCGATGTGGACTTCGTCCGTGCCAAGGTCGGTGACCGTTATGTTTTGGAAGAGCTGAGCGCGCGCGGCTGGCAGCTGGGTGGCGAAGGCTCGGGCCATTTGCTGGCCCTGGACAAGCACACCACGGGCGATGGCATTGTCAGCGCTTTGCTGATTCTGCAGGCCGTCAGCCGCACCGGTCGCTCTTTGTCGGAGCATCTGGCAGACGTCACCTTGTTCCCGCAGACCATGATCAATGTGCGTTTGCAGCCGGGTCAGGATTGGCGCAGCAATGCCCGCCTGGCGCGCGAGCAAGCCGAGGTGACGGCTGAGCTCGGCGACCGCGGCCGTGTGCTGATCCGCGCCTCCGGCACCGAGCCGCTTCTGCGGGTGATGGTGGAGGCCAGCGACGCGGCCTTGGCACAGCAAAGTGCTCAACGCTTGGCGGAGGCCGTCAAGGCCTGATGTGATGATGGTTCGGGGCGGGTGTGCTGCAGTGTGTTGCATTTGCCCGAACCCTTGACGCTGAAATGAAAAGCCCCAGGTGACATGTCATCTGGGGCTTTTTGCTTGATTGCCAGGCAGTGGTCGATTCAGGGGCGCTTGAGAACCAAGAATCCGCCCGACTTGTCGGAAGGCCGACTTACGGCCGCTACCACGCTCCAGCCGGAGGGAATCTCCTGACTGTTGCTCTGCAGCGCATGGCTGCAGCGGGTGTTTTGCAGGGAATGCTGAGCATCGACCCTCCATCGGCCCTGGAACTGCAACGAGGCCAAGGTTGCCAGGGACTGATCCGGTGCTGCGACACAGTTGGCGTTCTGCGGCAGGTGAGCCCGCAAGCGCTCCACCAAGGGGCCGTTGCTGCGAATGAAATCCAGTGGCGGCAGCAACAAGGTCATGATCAAGAGCCAGCAAAGGGCCACGCCCCCGGCGGGCAGGACCAAGCTCTTCCAAAGCGCATGCTGATGCCGGGCGGTGCGCCAACGAACCAGTGCGATCCATGCCGCAGTAGCCAATACGGCCAATACCAGGGCCAGTGCGCTGAAGCGTGGTTCGAACTCTTCACCCAAACCCAGGCGGCGCAGATTGGTCATGGGCGTGCGTGGCACACCCAGATGCATGGAGATGTAGTGCAGCCAGAACAGCAATGTCCAGGCGCTGAAGAAGAACACCGAGAACCAGTCCATGGCTGCGGCGATGCCGCGCTGCAAGGTGGGCAACGCAAAACTGGCGAGCACTGCAAGCGCCGGCAAGCTCAACAACAAAGCGCGATCCGAGCCGCCCATCAGGATGCTGGTCAGCAGGGGGATCAGGGCGGCGATCAGTGGCAGAAGGATATGCCTGCCTTGCCAATGTGCACGCCAGCGCCACAGGGTCCAGAGGGCCATGGGCCAGACCGGCCAGCAGAACCAAGCCAGCAAATTGAGGGTGCGCAGCAACTGATCCAGATCCAATTCGCCTTTGATTCGCCAAGCCCAGGCATTGAATTCCCAGGCACTCATGGCGGCCAGACAGCCTGAAGCAAGCAGCCATAAGGTGAGGCTCCGCACTTCCAGATACCGCGAGCGCCGGCAAAGCCAGGCGCCAATGAGCGACAGCGCGAGCGCCACCGCGGGCGCGCCACTGGCTGCCAATATGGGGAGTGCTCCAAGAATCGCCCAGCGCGATTTGCTGGGGCGATAGGGGGCCGCGGCGAGGCCGTATAGGTAGAGGCTGACAGCCAGCAACTGCAGTAATTCGGGCGTGGTTTCGTGACCCAGTTGCAGCAGACCCAGGCTGGCGATCAAGGCAAGTAGGGCGCCATCGGCCAGTGAGCGGGCGTAATCGACGGCCTGTGCTTCCCCGCCAAATGCAAAGGCCACGGGTTGTGCTGCATCGGTGCGCGCCAGATGGAAGCTGCTGTACCAAACCAGCACCAGGACCAGCACCAGCATCAGTGCATATGGCAGGCGCGCCGCGAAAGCAGCGTCGGCGAAAGGCAGGGCCTGGATGGCTGCCGCACCCACCCAGTAGGGCAGGGGGCCGCCTTCTGCCGGAATGCCCGCGATCGCAGGTTGCCACCATGGGGCGCTGCCTTGCGCAATGCTGGCCATGAAGCCAAAGGCGCTCAGGTCTGCATTGCGCCAGGGATCTCGGCCGAACAGGCCAGGCAGCACATAGGCTGCGCAAAACAGCAGCAGTGCCAGGCGGGGCAGGCGCTGCGCACTTCGCTCGGCAACGATGGCAGGGGTGGGCAGGTTCACGCGTGGAGCAGTTGGGTGCGAATGAAAGATGCCTGGATCATGCCGCAAAGCTGTGATGGCAGCGAGGCGCGCGTCTTGCGAAGCTGAGCGTGTGGGGCGAGGGCTGCACGGGGCTTGGCGAAGCGGGCATGAAAAAAGGCAGCCAGAGCTGCCTTCCTGTACCGAGAACCCGAAGTCCGGGTCGAGTCGGATTTACTTCTTGGCGAAACCGGCAAACTTGTTGCGGAACTTCTCGACGCGGCCGCCCAGGTTGTCGATGCTCTTTTGCTGGCCGGTGTAGAAGGGGTGCGATTCGCTGGTGGTTTCCAGCTTGACCAGCGGCACTTCGCGGCCGTCGTCCAGCGTGATGGTTTCCTTGCTGCTCACGGTCGAACGCGTGATGAACTTGAAACCATTGGATTGATCCACGAAGCAAACGTCGCGGTAATTCGGGTGAATGCCGTCTTTCATGAGAGACCTCTCGCTTTGCGCTGACGTGCCGGGAGCCATGTCGCACCATGCGACGCACTTTCCGACAGCGACAAAAACGCGGATTGTAGCAAAATTTTTCAGGGCGACCGTTTGAAGGTGCCCGTCGGCCCACCGAAACCAGCGGGCCGGGTGTCCACCGCCGCAGCATGCCGCGGCCGTCCCTGCGCCGGCAGGGGCTGGAGAATCAACCGCCGCGACGCATCATGTCGAAGAAATCGAGGTTGTTCTTGGTGGACTTCATCTTGTCCAGCACGAACTCCATCGCCTCGATCTCGTCCATGTTGTAGAGCAGCTTGCGCAAGATCCAGCTCTTTTGCAGGATCTCGGGCTTGAGCAGCAGTTCTTCGCGGCGGGTGCCGGACTTGTTGATCAAGATCGAAGGGTAGACGCGCTTTTCGGCCATGCGGCGATCCAGATGGATTTCGCAGTTGCCGGTGCCCTTGAACTCTTCGTAGATCACTTCGTCCATGCGGCTGCCGGTGTCGATCAGCGCAGTGCCGATGATGGTCAGCGAGCCGCCTTCTTCCACCTTGCGCGCAGCGCCGAAGAAGCGCTTGGGGCGCTGCAGGGCGTTGGCGTCCACGCCGCCGGTCAGCACCTTGCCGGAGGAGGGCAGGACGTTGTTGTAGGCGCGAGCCAGGCGGGTGATGGAGTCCAGCAGGATGATCACATCCTTCTTGAGCTCGACCAGGCGCTTGGCGCGCTCGATCACCATCTCGGCCACCTGCACGTGGCGGGCGGCGGGCTCGTCGAAGGTGGAGCTGATCACTTCACCGCGCACGGTGCGGATCATCTCGGTCACTTCTTCGGGGCGCTCGTCCACCAGCAGCACGATCAGGTGAGACTCGGGATGATTGGCGACCAGCGCATGCGCGATGCTCTTCATCATCTCGGTCTTGCCGGTCTTGGGCTGGGCGACAATCAGAGCGCGCTGCCCTTTGCCGATCGGCGCGATCAGGTCAATGATGCGGCCGGTGACGTTTTCTTCGCCCTTGAAGTTGTCTCGTTCGAGCTTGAACTGTTCGCGCGGGAACAGCGGCGTCAAGTTCTCGAACATGATCTTGTGCTTACTCTCCTCGGGCGTCAGTTCGTTGACGCGGTCAACCTTGACCAGGGCAAAGTAGCGCTCGCCGTCCTTGGGCACGCGCACTTCGCCTTCGATCATGTCGCCGGTGTGGAGGTTGAAGCGGCGGATCTGGCTGGGGCTCAGGTAGATGTCATCGGTCGACGCCATATAGCTGTCGTCGATGGATCGCAGGAAGCCAAAGCCATCCGGCAGCACTTCGAGCACGCCGTTGCCGAACACTTGTTCGCCGGCTTTGGCGCGCTTTTTCATGATCGCAAACATCAACTCCTGCTTGCGCATGCGAGCGACGTTGTCGATCTCCAGCGCCTCGCCCATCTTGATGAGCTCGGAGACGTGAAGCGCTTTCAGTTCGGAAAGATGCATGGGTGAACACCCGGTAGGTCGTCAGGGTCCTGCCAAGGACCGGGGACTTAAAACTTCAGCGGCAAGCGCACATTGCCCTGCAAGCCACGCCAACGGCACAGAATCAGTCAGCGAAACCGCGAAACAAAAAACGAGGGAGCTTGGGCGCCGAGTCCACGCGCCAGAGCCGTCGATGCGGCCAGGGCGTGTTGGCAATTCACTGTTGCCGGGAGCCAGGAAACCGAGAGGATTCGATATGTCCCCGGCAACAGATTGAAGGAGATTATAGGTTAGCGTCCAGGAAGGCCGTCAATTGGGCCTTGGACAAAGCGCCGACCTTGGTGGCGGCCAGCTGGCCGTCTTTGAACAGCATCAGGGTCGGGATGCCCCGGATGCCGAACTTGGCGGGCACTTCGCGGTTTTCGTCCACGTTCATCTTGGTGATTTGCAGGCGATCGCCATAGTCCTTGGACACTTCGTCCAGGATGGGGGCAATCATCTTGCAGGGGCCGCACCATTCGGCCCAGTAGTCCACCAGCACGGGCTTGCCGGCTTGGATCACATCGGCGTCAAAGGATGCGTCGGAAATGTGTTTGATCAGTTCGCTGCTCATGGAGTGTCCTTGGACGGGGTCTCGGCAGGGCTGCCGACAAAAAGGCCAGACGTGGCTGACTTGAGTGTCGTTGGATTTTGACACAAAGGACTTGGGGTCGTGACGATGGGGCCATGGTGGAACGGTCGGCTTCACGTGCTCGCGAATCAGCGCAACGACTTGTGTTCTGCGCTTGCCTTCTGATCCTTGGCTGCTGGGTCGCTAACGTGAAAACAACTCGGAGGTTTTTTGGGGGGCATGAATTCGGCAATGGCGTGTTGCTTGCAGTGGCCCGGAAGAAGTTTTGGAGTTTTCTCGGGAGCGCTTGAAATCCAGGCTAGAATGGCCGTCTTCGTCGGGGCGTAGCGCAGCCTGGTAGCGCATCTGCTTTGGGAGCAGAGGGTCGCGAGTTCGAATCCCGCCGCCCCGACCAAGATCCTTATCGAATACCCGTTGCAAGCGTGAGTTTGCAGCGGGTTTTTTGTTTGTGCTGGAGAAAGGTAAGGCAGTCGTATTTGACACCGGGGTTTGTGCGCCCTGGGTTAGCGCGACTTCTCCGGCCGCAGCTCAAACCACAGAATTGCGCGCGACTGGGCTTGATCGAGCCCGCCCTTCAACATGACTTGATGCCATGGCTATCCAACAACTGACCGAAGAGCAAATCCAGACCTGGACTCGCGCCCAAAAGGACGAGTGGTGGTTCAAGAACATCTTCCGCGGCGACATGCCGCAGCTGACCCTGCGATCTGCCCTGACGGGTTTCTTGCTCGGCGCCGTTCTGGCAGCCACCGCGCTCTATGTGGGCGGCAAGACCGGCATCGGCATCGGCGTGGGGCTGACCGCGGTGATTCTGTCGTTTGGCTTGTTTCGGGCCTTGCACGCTTCGGGTCTGGCCAAGGACTACACCATCCTCGAGAACAACTGCACGCAGTCGATCGCGACTGCGGCGGGCTATGTGGTGGCGCCGCTCTACACCAGCTTGGCAGCCTATATGTTGATCACGGGCCGCATCATTCCTTGGTGGCAGATGATCATTTGGATGGCAGTGACATCCATTCTTGGCGTGCTGGTGGCTTTCCCCATGAAGCGGCGCTTCATCAATGAAGATCAGCTGCCTTTTCCCGAGGGCCGTGCCAGCGGCGTGGTGCTGGATGCGCTCTACATGGGCGACGCAGCGACGGGTGTGTTCAAGGCGCGTTTGCTGACCCTGGTGGCCGGTGGCACTGCGCTCTATCAAGCCGTGGTCAGTGATGGCTGGATGAAGTTGATCCAGTTCAAGATCCTGCGCATGGATCAGTGGGCCGGCATGAAAGAGCCTTGGCATTTGCATGAACGTCTGGACACCTACTACTACCAAGCCGCAGCCAAGGCGGAGTGGTGGATCCCGAAGATTCTGGGTACGGATTTCCGCGTCTTGGGCCTGCGCCTGACGCTGGACGCCGCCATGATCGGTGTCGGCGGTCTGATGGGCATTGCGATCGCAACCAGTTGCTTGCTCGGTGCCTTCATCAACTTCGTCATCCTTGCACCGATGATGATTCAGCTCGGCGATATTGCGCCGCGCGTGTCGCCCAGTGGGGCACTGGTGCCGCTTTCGCGCGCCGAGATCGTCAACCAGTGGTCGCTGTGGTGGGGGGTCACCATCATGGTGGTGGGCTCGCTGACCAGCCTGCTGGCCAAACCTGAGCTGATCACCAGTCTGTTCAAAGGCAAGAAGAAGGGCGCGGCTGTGGCGTCCACGGGCCCGGATCTGCTGGCCGGTATCGAAGTGCCGCTGTGGATCTCCTATGTCGGCGTTCCCGTGTTCAGCGTGCTGGGCGCCTGGGTCACGCACCTGTTCTTTGGTGTGCCCATGTTCCTGGCCTTGGTGTCCTTACCCTTGATCTTTGTGCTGACGGTCATCTGCACCAACTCGATGGCCTTGACCTCGTGGACGCCGACCGGGGCCCTGTCCAAGATCACCCAGTTCACCATGGGCGCAATCGACCGGACCAATCCCGCCAGCAATTTGCTGCCGGCCGGCATGACCTCGGAGATTGCCTCCAACGCCGCCAATCTGCTGTCGGACATCAAGCCGGGCTACATGCTCGGCGGCAAGCCGCGCCACCAGGCCATTGGTCACATCATCGGCATCTTCGCGGGCTTGCTGGCCTGTGTGCCCCTGTACTTCCTGCTCTTCTTGCCGGCCGATGCCAACGGCGTGCGCTCGGTCTCGACCCTGGTGTCTGAGCAGTTCGCCATGCCGGGCGCCTTGCAGTGGAAGGGCGTGGCCGAGTTGATTGCGCGCGGCTTCAATGGCTTCCCGACCTCGGCTCTGATTGCCATGGCTGTGGCAGCCATCAGCGCCATCGTCATCGAGGTGCTGCGCATCGTCACCAAGGGCCGCTTCCCGCTGTCGGCTGTGTCCATTGGCTTGGGCGTGGTGTTGCCGCCCGAGTCGGTGTTTGCCATGTGGGTGGGTGCAATGCTGTTCTGGGTCATGGGCCTGCGCCACAAGAGTGTGAGCAGCCCCGGTCACCGCATTTGGGTGGAAGGTTGCGAACCGATCTGTGCGGGCCTGATCTCGGGCGCGGCCTTGATGGGAATTGGCAACTCCATCGTCAATGTGATCATGAATTGATGGTGGGGCCTCGGCGGCGGCGCACTCGCGCGGCCTCCCAGGCCCATGGCACAATCGCGGCCCCCGGAGCCTCGATTCGGGTACTGCTACAGCTCAGACCTCAATTTGTTTGGGTGGCCTCGTGGCAGCCTTGCCGGGGCTCCTTGCCAGGGTTGGCGTCGATCGGCGCCGTGCCCTGGTCGACCGACCATAGCTCAACTGGATAGAGCACCCGCCTTCTAAGCGGGCGGTTGCAAGTTCGATTCTTGCTGGTCGGGCCAATCTTCTTTCTCGCAGCCATGTTGCGCCGCACTCCCCTTCCTGTGTGGTGGATGTCCGCGTTGGCGTGCCGGGCTGATTGCGGTTTCAGTGGCTGAAGCGGGCGGATCTTGCGATGTTTCGCTCCTGTACTGTTCTTGTTTCGAAGCCAGCGACGCTGCCTTGCAAAGCAAGAATGGATTTGCGGGCTGACAAGCTGGCGCATCTTTTTGAATCACGCTTGTTCCCGGCGTTCTAGGGTTTTCCTGAACCTTGCTTTCCTTTGAATTCCCGCTTTAACGCTGATTTCCTGCATTTGGGCCAGAGATTTCGCGTTGCAAGGATTGCATCCTGCGCGTTACCAAACGTAAAGTAGAGTCCACAAAACGAGGGAATAGCGGCACCACGATGTGTACGCTGGAGGGGGAGTGAGTGCGGCTGCAAATGCTGTTCTCGCAACCTTGGGGAATGGCTTGGAGCGCAGTGCAGATTCGTCTCAGTCTGCATGCCATGTGACTCCTTGTGAGCAAGCGGCGTCCTCGTTGGACGCCGCTTTGCTTTTTTGGATCGAACACCATGCAGTGAGGATCCGATTCAAGACTTCAAGCCGGGCAGAGAAGGCGCCGGCTGAAGCTTCAAGTGCCTAGCTCCGTCGCATTCCGTTGTTAGACTCCGCAGCCCTGTCCAGCCCGCGGGCTGTGCGCGTCCGCTTCGACACGGGATTGCGTTTGTTCTTGCCCATGCTTCCGTGACTGCCGTGCCTGCCTTGCCATGACTGCTTTGCCAATCACCCGACACACCTGCCTCGCCCTGCGTGCTGCCAAAGCCGGCCGAGCGGCTCGGTTCTTCGGAGTGATGGCCATCTTGTTCGGTGCCACTACAGTTTGGGCGCAGGATGGCGGCGCGGCAGCGCCGGTATTGGGCACCGGCCCAGGGTCCTGTGTGTTGGTGTTCGGGCATGGGCGCAATTTCGAACCCACGCAGGCTGCCCAGAATGAGCATTGGGATCAGCTCAATCTGAGCTTCAACCGCGAGGTGGTTGATGCACTCAATCAGGCTCGCCACACCGCTCATGCCTTGGTGCTCAAGGTCTCGGCGCTGGATCTTGCGCGCAATGCGCGCCTGTTGCTGGACGAAGCACAGCGCCTCGGTTGCGGCCAGGTCTTGGAAACCACCGTGTTCGCCGATGTCGAGTCGTCTTCGTTCAAGGCCCGCTTGCGTCTGTATCCCCTGCAGGGGATGAAGGGGCCGCGGACTTCGGGCGAAGGCCTCAGCATCGGGGCGCCGCTCTACACCAACGAACGTGGCTTTGAGCTCAATCAGCGCAATCTCGAGCGCCTGCGTCCGGAGTTGCTGGCGCGCACCATGAGCGATGAGTTCTTGCAGTCCTTTGTGCCGGCCTCACGCACAGGTGCTGGGGCCAGCTCCGCTGCCGCTCCCGCCGCTGTCTCGGCGCCAGGACCTTGAGGTTCATGAGATGCATGAGGAGTGCGTCCGGCTCTGTGTGCCAGACGAAGCAGGCATCAATGTCGGCGGTACTGGGTGTCCCCGAACAGCATTTCGCGGGCCTTGTCGTCCATCAAGGGCTTGCGCTGGGTTTCCAGCACGGCCACGCCGCGCTGCACTGCCGGCCGCGCAGCGATTTCGTCAAACCAGCCCTTGAGATGGGGGTAGTCCGACATCTGCACGCCTTGGTTTTTCCAGCTGCGCAGCCAGGGAAAGATGGCCATGTCGGCAATGCTGTAAGCCGGCCCGCCGATGTAGCGGCTCATAGCCAGACGCTTGTCGATCACGCCGTACAGGCGCTGCGCTTCCTTGCTGTAGCGCTCGATCGCGTAGGCGATTTTCTCCGGGGCGTAGATGCGAAAGTGGTGAGCCTGACCCAGCATGGGGCCGACGCTGCCCATCTGGAACATCAACCACTGCAACACCTCGTACTTGCCGGCCGTGTCAGCGGGCAGAAATCGCCCGGTCTTGCCGGCCAGGTACAGCAGGATGGCGCCCGACTCGAACAGGCTGATCGGCCGCCCGTCCGGGCCTTCGCTGTCCTGGATGGCGGGGATCTTGTTGTTCGGGCTGATGGCCAGAAAGGCGGGCTCGAATTGTGCGCCCGCCCCGATGTCCACGGGGATCACCCGATAGGGCAGTCCGCATTCTTCCAACATGATGTGAACCTTGTGGCCGTTGGGTGTAGGCCATGAATACACTTCGATCATTTGGGTTCTCCACCTTGGCCAGACGGTCGATGCAAGGCGCATCGTCACGCTGTTCTGGCGTTCGCCGCATTGTGCTAGCTCATGTTTTTTAAGCAAGTCAAACACTGGTTCGTTGCCCGCTCCAATGCCGCCCGCTGGCGGCCCATCCACGATTGGTCGGAGAGCCGCAATGCCCAGTTCCGCTTGACCCGAGACGGCCGCGGCTTCGTGATCGAGCAGCCCAAAGCCCTGCCCGGCAGCTTGCGCATCGAGTGGGGGGACTCCCAGCGCGGCTACATCAAGGGCTCGGAGCTGCGCATTCGCTGCGAGCTGCGCCTGCACAGCGATCTGCAGATGATGGTGCTGTGCCGCCAGCTGATGGAGTCGCTGGAGTCCACCGTGTTCGAGGCCTACACCGACACGCTCAAGACCCGTGTCGACACCGACACGCCGGAGGAGATGCGCTGGCTGGTGATGTTCCCCAAGCTCGGCCAGATCAGCTCCAAGCTGGTGCGTCAGCGCTTTGGCGCCATCGGCGTCAACAAAGACCTGACCGCCGCCTGGCTGGATGGCGATCTCAGTGAAGCCCTGGCCCAGGCCAGTCAGGATTTGCTGCCCGAAGGGCACCCCGTCGTGATCATGACCCTGCGTGGCAATGCCTACCTGCGCACGGCCATGGACCAGCCCAGCTTGCCTGCCATCCAGGGCCTGCTCAAGTTGCTGGAAGTCGCGGGCCGGGAGGCTCAGCGTGTCAATGGTCGCTTGTCTGAAAGCGGCCCATGGCCGACCACCACCTCGATCGCCTGGCAGTCTTCGCGGCCGGAGGAAGACCTGTCACGGCCCTGAGTGCAGGGCCGCAGAGGCTGTTCAGCGATTGGCAATGGCCAGGAGTTTGTCGCGGCTGAGCATGACCAGGCGCGTGGGTTCGACCCGCACAGCCCCTTCGCGTTCGAAGCTCTTGAGCTCTTGATTCACGCGCTGGCGCGACGCCCCCAGCAGCTGGGCCAGGTCTTCTTGCGCCAGTTGCAGGCCGATGCGGGTTTCCTCGCCCTGAGGCTCGCCGTAGGAGCGAGCCAGGAAGATGATTTGCTTGGCCAGCCGCGAGGCCAGGGGTCGGGTGTTCAGGTCTTCCACCATGTCGAACATCAGGCGCAGGCGGCGGCAGTTCAGGCGCAGCAGCGCATCGTAGAGCTCGGTATGGCGCTGCAGCAGCTCGCGGAAATCGGGCTTGCGGATCACCAGCAAGGTGGTTTCTCCATGCACACTGGCATCGTGGGTCCGTGGCAGCCCGTCGAACAAGGCGATGTCTCCGAACCAGGTGCCCGGCTCGACATAGGTCAGTGCAATCTGCTTTCCCGCCAGTGACACCGAGCTCACGCGCACGGCACCCTTGGCGACCGCCATCCATTCCTCGGCCGGCTCGCCACGGCAGGAGAGCAGGGCGCCATCGTTGAGGCGGCGCACCGAGGCGCGAGCAAGGATGTCCTCGCGCAAGGCGGCGGAGAGCTTGGAGAACCACGGGCCCGATTCGATGTTGTTGCGTTCTGTTTGTGTGAGGACCGTGCTGTTCATGCTGTGCCGCTGTCGTGACCACAAGAGTTTGTCGTCGGATGACTGATTGTCCATGAGCAGATGCTTGGTGTCGGGATGGTCTCAAAACGGAAATGGCATGGAAAACCCAGGCACTTGCGTCGCCTGCGGAAATGGCCTGGGAAGGCGGTTTGTTTCGCGCTTTTGTCCCGCAGTGCGGGCGATGCTGCGTGCTAGAGTGAGTCAAACAACATTTCCCCCCGGCATGGACCGAGTACCCGCACCGCCCACCTTCACCTGGCGCCATCCCCGATCCATCGCGCCACTGCTGCTCGGTGTGAGCCTGGGTCTGTGTGGCCCGGTGCAGGCCCTGGGCGTGGACAGTCCGCTGACGCAATCAGCCCTGGGGCAGGCGCTGAATCTGGCCTTTCCTGTGCTGTTGAAGGCGGGTGAGCGTCTGACCCCCGAGTGCGTGCAGGCTGAGGTCTATGCGGGTGAGGCGCGCTTGCCGCCGCATCTGGTGCAGGTGGTGCTGGAAGGTGAAAGTGAAGGCGCGGTGCGAGCTGTGCGCCTTTATAGCCCGGTGCCTATCAATGAACCTCTGGTGCATGTCAACCTGAGTCTGGGTTGTCCGTCGGTCTTGAAGCGCCAGTACACGGCCTTCATCGATCCGCCGGGATTGGATCAAGGAGCACGCGGCCTCAATCAAGCCGCTGCTGCTGTGCGGGCGCCTCAGTACACGCCGGCCATGCGGGCCGCCATGGCTGCCGCCGGCGCCCGCCCCGAGGAACTGCTCGGTTCAAGCGCTCGCATGGCCCCGGCGCCTGGCGCGACCGGACCTGTCGCGCCTTCATCGAGAGTTGCGTCGGGCTCGAAAGTCAAGCTGCCCTCAGCGCCTGAGGCCGATGCGGCCGTTGTGCGGACGGCAACGGCCAGGCCGACTCAGGGCAAGGCCAGCTCAACCTTGCGTACCGTGAGTCTGAAGATTGGCGAAACGCCTCGTTTGCGCCTGGATGCCCCGGATGCCGATGAGGCCGCCGAGTCGCCCTTGGCCCAGATCGCGGCTGCCGAGGTGGCGCTGCTGCGTTTGCGTCAGCTCGAAGAGCTGCTCAACCGGCTGCAGCAAGACAACCAGGGCAGCCGTGCCAAGGTGCAGGCCTTGCGCACGCAGTTGGAGGCAGCGCCGCCGGATGAAGGGCCGCAGCCCGCCGTCTGGGGCTTGGCTGCATTGAGCCTGGGCTTGGCGGGCCTGAGTGCTTTTCTCTGGAACAGCCGACGCCAGGAGCGCGCCGAACGCGATGCGGCTTGGTGGACTGCCGGCCGTGCAGGGAAGTCGCCAGATGAGATCGATGCGCGCGAGCCTGACGTGGGACTTGCACCCAGCGAGGCATCCCGGACTGGCGGCGCTGATCGGCCCGGCCTGGACGGGCATGACCTGACCCCTGTCAGCCCTGCGTCCGCGCTTTCTGGAGTGGCGGCCTCTGCTCCGCCCAGCGCTTGGGCTTCGGCCACGGGCGCCATGCCGGCAGCGGCGCACCTCAGTTCGATCGATGAGCGCACCATCACTTTGCCGCCTCAAGATGCGGTAGACGATGCAATGGGCGATCCAGGCGACGACTTCCTGTCTGCCCCCATGCCGCTGGCGGACGAGTCAGCGTCGGAGCCTCTGAGCATTCAGTTGCTGGACACGCCGGCCAATTTCGTCAATGACACCGGTGCTTTCACCGCGCCCGTGCCCTTGAACGTCACTGCGGTCGGCACCGATCATGTGACCGTGGAGGAACTGATCGACCTGGAACAGCAGGTCGAGTTCTTCCTGGTGCTGGGGCAGAGTGATGCCGCTGTGGAGTTGCTGCAGGCCCGCATCGATTTCGGCGGCGCCAGCGCCTTGCCGTATTTGAAGCTGATGGAGATCCACCAGCGCCAAGGTCAGGAGCCGCGCTTTCAACAGGTGGCTGCGGCCTTTGCCAAGCGGTTTGATGCCTTGGCGCCTACCTGGGGCGCCGATCTCAACCTGGGGCGTGATTTGGAGGCCTACCCTGCCGACTTGCAGCGCATCCAGGGTCGCTGGGCCGATGCGGCCGCCAGCATGGCCCTGGTGCAGGAACTGCTTTCGCGTGGTGGTGCGCAAGGGCAGGGTTTCGATTTGCCGGCCTACCGTGAGTTGCTGTTTCTCTACAGTGTGGCCCGTGATCGCTCCGAACATGAGGTGCGCGGCGAAGAAATCGATCTCTTCTTGCCTCTGGACGGCGACGCTTCGTCTGCGGTTGGAACGGCGGGCGACGGCCATGAATTGATGGCCACCATGATCTGGCAGGGCAAGGCCATGCCGGGCCCTCAGCATGCGCTGGAGGTTGACATCTCGCTGGATGACCCGAACGCCGCCGCGTCGCGCATCAGCGCACCCAGCCGTTTCTGATTCTCTGAGTTTCTGAGTTTCTGTCGCGCCCGGGCCTTGGCGCACCAGCTCAGAGCTGCCGCAGCAAGGCCAGTGCGCGATCCAGGGTCGCGTCTTTTTTCGCGAAGCAAAAGCGAATGATCTTGTCTTGGCTGGCCCGCGCCTGGTCTTGCTTGTCCGCATGGAAAGCCGACACTGGAATTGCCGCCACGCCCACTTCTCGTGTCAGCCATTGGCAAAACTCGGCGTCGTTGAGTGCTCGTCCGGCCTCAAGCTCGCGGTAGTCCACGCACTGGAAATAGCTGCCCTCGCTGGGCAGCAGGCGCAGCCGGCATTGCGCCAGGCCTGCGCGGAAATGGTCGCGCTTGCGCTGGTAAAACGCGGGCAGATCCAAATAGGGACGTGGGTCGGCCAGATAGCGGCTCAGACCCAGCTGAACCGGCGTGTTGACGGAGAACACCGTGTACTGGTGTACCTTGCGGAACTCGGCGCTCAGGGCCGCGGGAGCGGCGACATAACCGACTTTCCAGCCGGTGACGTGGAAGGTCTTGCCGAAGCTGGACACGATCAGGCTGCGAGCGGCCAGCTCCGGAAAACGGGCGACGCTTTGATGCGCTTGCCCGTCATAGACCATGTGTTCGTAGACCTCATCGCTGATCAACAGTGCCTGGCTGCCGCGCAGCAAGTCGGCAAGGTTGCGCATCTCGGCATCACTCCAGACCGTGGCACTGGGGTTGTGCGGAGTGTTGATGATGAGGGCGCGCGTGCGGGGGGTCAACGCGGCGCGGATGCGATCGAAATCGGGGCGAAAGGTCTCCGGGTCCAGGGGCACGCGTACGAGCACGCCGCCAGCCAGCGCGATATTGGGGGCGTAGCTGTCATAGCAGGGCTCCAGCACGATCACTTCATCGCCGGGATGAACGATGGCCAATAGGGCGCACAAGATGGCTTGGGTGGCGCCGGCGGTGATGGTGATCTCGCGCTCAGGGCAATAGGCTTGGCCGTGCGTGGCCTGCAGCTTGGTGGCCACCGCTTGGCGCAGTGCGGGCACGCCGGGCATGGGTGGGTACTGGTTGTGGCCATCACGCATGGCGGCATGCACGGCCTCGATCAGGGCGGGGTCGCAGTCGAAGTCGGGAAATCCTTGGCCCAGATTGACCGCGCCATGGGCCTGAGCCAAGGCCGACATGGTGCTGAAGATGGTGGCGCCCACCTGGGGCAGGCGGCTGTTCAGGGGCGTGGGCAGGGTCAGGCTGCCGGGCGATGTCGGTGCATTCATGGTCGAGAGCGGGGCAGACAGTCGAGCGGCCGGGCCCGACTGAGATCAAGGGGTCAAAGCGTTCAGAGCTTGTAGTCGCTGGCCTCGCCGCTCATGGCTCGCTCGAGCAAGGGGCGGTTCAGTCGGTCCGACAGGAGCTCGGCAAAGCTGTAGACGTAATTGCGCAGATAAGCGCCACGCTTGAAGGCAATGCGGGTGACATTCTGGCCGAACAAATGGCCCAGCGGTCGCGACACAAGTCCGCCGTCGGGAGGATCCTCGCGCACCGCCATTTCGGCCACGATGCCCACACCCATGCCCAGGCGGACATAGGTCTTGATGACGTCGGAGTCGATGGCCTCGAGCACGAAGTTGGGGTGTAACTGGCGCGCCTGGAAAGCCCGGTCGATGCGAGTGCGGCCGGTGAAACTGGGGTGGTAAGACACCAGGGGCTCGGCAGCCAGCTGCTCCAGGCTCGGGCGCTCCACCTGGGCCAGAGGATGGTCGGCCGGCACCACCAGCACATGCTGCCATTCGTAGCAGGGCAAGGTGACCAGCTCTTCGATCTGGGCCAGAGATTCGGTGGCCAGGCCGACATCGGCGCTGTCGTCGAGCAGCATGCGCACGACTTGGTCGGGGTTGCCCTGGTGCAGGCTGACGCGCACCAGCGGCAGTTGCCGGCGCAACTGCGCCACCGGGCCCGGCAGAACATAGCGCGCCTGGGTGTGTGTGGTGGCGATCGACAGGGTGCCACTGTCCTGCTTGGAGTATTCGTCGCCGATGCGCTTGAGGTTGTTGACCTCGCGCATGATGATTTCGATGGCGGCCAGCACCTGCTGGCCGGGCTCGGTGATGCGGCGCAGGCGCTTGCCGTGGCGCGAGAAGATGTCGATGCCTAGCTCTTCTTCCAGTTCCAGGATGGCCTTGGACACGCCCGGCTGAGAAGTGAACAGCGCCTTGGCGGTCTCGGTCAAGTTGAGATTGCGGCGTGCCGCTTCCTGCACGAATCGGAACTGGTGCAAGTTCATGGGTGTTCCTCGGCGGGGCCGTCCAGCCAGGCCAGGCTGGCCTCGGCCATGGCCTGGATGATGCGCTCCTGGTCGCCCAGGGCAGGGTGCAGCAGCCACTGCACGGCATCGCCGTACTGGCTTTCCAGGCTGGCCAGCAGGGGCGGAATGTCGCGCCGCACGTGGCCGCCGGTGCCCAGGAACATGGGCACGATGTGAATCGTGTCGCAGCCCTCGGCCGCGAGGCTGTGTGCCGCTTCTTCGAGGCTGGGCGACATGAACTCCAGGTAGGCCAATCGCATGGCCAAGCCCGGGCGCTGTCGGGCCAAGCGGGCGGCCACGGCTTCGAATGGGCGCGCCCAATCGGGATCGCGGGCGCCATGGGCGAAAAGAAGCAGGCCTTGGCTCATGGCTGTTGGTGGTGGGTGTGGAGCGGGTTCATCGGTAGCGGACCAACCAGCCGAAGGCGGCCAGCGAGAGGGCCAGATAGATCAGGCTGGGCGTTGCGGCGGCAGCCCAAGGCGTCCAGTTGTTCAAGATGCCCATATGCCCGGCCACATTGTTCAGCAGGACAAAGCTGATGCCCAGCATGATGCCGCCGAAGACCTTGAGGCTGATGCCGCCCGACCGCCCATGAAGATAGGCGAATGGCAGGGCCAGGGCGATCATCACAAAGCAGGCGAAGGGGTAGAGCGCTTTGCGCCAGAACTGAATGTTATGGGCCTGAGCCGATTGCTCTTGCGCGGACAGGTGCTCGGTGTAGCGATAGAGCTCCAAGGTCGACATGGAGCCGGCCGGCAGGACGGCTGCTGTGATCACGCCAGCGTGCAGGCTGCTGGGCCAATCCAGGCGCGGCAGCCGCAGCTCGCGAACTGGGGTGCTCAGATTCGGTGCATCCTCGCCGCTGGTCCACTCGGTGCGCTCCACCTCTTGCAGCTGCCACAGGCCTTGCTTGTCCACGCTGGCGCGCTCGGCCGCCGTGCGCGAAATCAGGCCGCCATGCTCGTTGAACTCAAAGATGCGTACATCGCGAAGTTGCCCTGCAACATCGGCCCGCCCGACGTGGATAGAGTAGCTGCGTTCCTGGCCGTCCACGGTGCGGTGCTCTTTCAACCAAGCTCCTTTGGCATTGGCCTGCGCATCGCCGGTGGCGCGTGCGCGAAGCAAGTCGTACTGGCGCTTGAAAAAAGGTTCTGCAAAGTCACCGGCCACAAAGGTCAGCACGGCAAAGACCAGGGCCAGGTTGGCCAGCAGGCCCAGCGCGCGCCCGGGGCCCAGGCCGCCGGTGCGCAGAATCGTGAACTCGCTGGACTGAGCCAGGCGGGCCAGCGAGAAGATGGTGCCGATCAGCACCGTGATCGGGAACAACTGGTAGAAGTGTCCCGGGATCGACAGCAGGGCCAGTTGCAGCGCCACCCAGCTGCCGGCGCCTGCCCGGCTCATGCGGTCGATTTCATCGACGCAGTCGGTGAAGAAAAACAGGGACAGAAAGGCCAAGGTGACAAAGGCGACGGCGCCGACGATGTCACGGTAGAGCAGGCGGCGGACCGTTTTCATGCGGCGCCTCCCTGGCAGCCGGCCTTCAAGCCGCCGCCGCGGCGGCGCGGTAGGTGGATGCGATTGCCCTGGTCACGCCACCACAGCAGCAACAGTGCCAGCGCCAACGCGCTGCCGTGCACGCTCAGCAGGGCGCCACCCATGCTCATGCGGCCACTGGTGATCCAGGACTGGCTGAGATTGACCAGATTGAAATAGACCACAAAGGTCAGCAAGGCGAACAGCAGGTTCCAATTGCTGGCACGGCGCGGATTGGTGGCCGACAGACCCAGGCCCAGCAAGCACATATTGAAGGCCGACAGAATCATGCCGAAGCGCCAGGCCAGCTCGGCCCGGTTGCGCGGCGTTGGGTTGTTGATCAGTTCCAGAGTGGCCAGTGCTTTGGGCGGCAATTGATCGGCCGAGCGCAAGACCT
Organism: Paucibacter aquatile; assembly: GCF_002885975.1. Lineage (NCBI taxonomy): Bacteria > Pseudomonadati > Pseudomonadota > Betaproteobacteria > Burkholderiales > Sphaerotilaceae > Roseateles > Kinneretia aquatilis. Next base: position 527,512 of record NZ_POSP01000004.1, read on the forward strand.
GGCTGTCCATCAAGACCTGGTACTCCTCGAAGCGGGCCAAGGTCTTTTCGCCGCCAAAGCCCTTCGTTTCGTTGCGTTGACCGCGATCCAGCACCAAGAAGCGGTCGTCGCCGACCTGCTCGATGCGGCCCTTGGACGAGGTGGTGACAGATTCGCTGTCCTGTTGTTTGGACAGGATGAAGACATTGCGGCCAGTGCGTCCGTCCTCGCTGTCTCGTTCGATGAAGAAGACGCGGCTGCCGTCACGTGAAGGCTGGAACTGGCCGGGTGCCACACGGGACAAGTCGCTGCGTTTTTGATAGCGCTCGCGCAGCTGGGCGCTGTTCTGGTTGCCCCAGGGCCAGATCAAGAGGTAGAGCACCATCACCACCAGGAGGACCGGCCAGGCCATGCGGAACACCGGCTTGGCGAATCGGCTCAGGCCGATGCCGCTGGAGAACCAAATCGACATCTCCGAATCGCGGTACATGCGGCCGAGGCTGGTCACGATGGCAATGAACAGCGACAGGATCAGCATCGTGGGCAGATGGCCTAGCGAGGCATAGCCCAGCAGCAGCATCACATCCTGCGGCGCCACGCTGCCGCCCGCCGCCTGGCCCAGGGTGCCAATCAGCATGATGGTGAGGACGGTGGTGAGGATGACCACGAGGGTCACGCCGAAGCTGCGCGCCAACTCGGTGCGTACGGTGGAATCGAATAACATCCTGGGACTTTTTTCTACTCGGCGACATTATGGACTTCCGTACACAGTCTGCGTCCTTTGACGCATTGGCCAGCTTCAATGCTGATGCCTTGATCCTGGTTCTGGGTGGCGACACGCTGCCTGAGGGCCTGGACGCCGGCCTGAGCGCCCTCATCAAGGACGCGATCAAGCTGGGCGACTTCGAGTTGAAAGCTGGCAAGTCGCTGGTGCTGCAGCGCCCGGTCGGTGTGAAGGCCCCGCGCCTGGTGTTGGCAGCTTCTGGCAAGACCAGTGTCAAGGCCGCTCGCGCTGCTGTGCAATCGGCGCTTGGCCATCTCAAGGGCCGTGGCGTGGCCCATGCCGGCGTCGCCTTTGTCGGCTTCGACCTCGCGGCTCACGGCGACAGCCTGGCCGAGCAGTTCGTGCTGGCTGCAGGCGATGCGACGTATGTGTATCGCCACACCAAACCCAGCGCGCCGGAAGCCGGCAAGCTGAGCAAGCTGACGCTGCTGGTGGACAAGGGCGATGTCGCTTTTGCCAAGGCTGCCAAGCAAGGTCTGGCCCGCGGCGAGGCGATTGGTGCGGGTGTCGAGTTGGCCCGCGAATGCGCCAATCGCCCGGGCAACTACGCCACGCCGACCTACCTCGGCGAGCAGGTCAAGGCCTTGGGCCAAACCTACGGCCTGAAGGTTGAAGTGCTGGACAAGAAGGCCGTCGAGAAGCTGGGCATGGGTTCCTTCCTGTCCGTCGCGCAAGGCTCGGACGAGCCGCTGCGTTTCATCGTCGCCCGCTACGAAGGCGCAGCCAAGACGCAGGCGCCCGTGGTGCTGGTGGGCAAGGGCATCACCTTTGACTCGGGCGGCATTTCGCTGAAGCCGGGCGCCGAAATGGACGAGATGAAGTTCGACATGGGCGGCGCCGCCAGTGTCATCGGCACCCTGCGTGCCGTGGCTGAGCTCAAGCCCAAGATCAATCTGGTGGTGCTGATCGCTGCCTGCGAGAACATGCCCAGCGGCCGCGCCCTCAAGCCGGGTGATGTGGTGACCTCGATGTCGGGTCAGACCATCGAAATCCTGAACACCGATGCTGAAGGCCGTCTGATTCTGTGTGATGCGCTGACCTATGCCGAGCGATTCAAGCCCGCAGCCGTGGTGGATGTGGCCACGCTGACGGGTGCATGCGTGATCGCTCTGGGCGGTGTGCGCAGCGGCATGTATGCCAACGACGAGAGCCTGGCGCAAGCCCTGACCGCAGCTGGCGAAGCGTCGCTGGATTTGTGCTGGCGCATGCCTCTGGATGACGACTACGAAGAGGGCCTCAAGAGCAACTTCGCGGACGTCGCCAACGTGGGCTCGCGCGCCGGTGGCTCCATCACCGCGGCCAAGTTCCTGCAGCGCTTTGCCAGCAAGTACGCCTGGGGTCATCTGGATATCGCCGGCACGGCCTGGAAGGGTGGCGCGGCCAAGGGCGGCACCGGCCGTCCGGTGGGCCTGCTGACCCACTTCGTGCTGTCGCAAGTTCGTTGATCGAAGAAGGGTGCGGGCGCTGTTCATCGGCGCCCGCCGTTTCTCGCTCACATGGACCGAATGACAACCGAAGTCAGTTTCTACACCGGCGTTGCCGACCGGCTCGGCTACCTCGTGCGTCTGCTGCGCAAATCACAGCAGGCCGGGGTGCGCACGGGTGTGTGTGGGCCGGCTCATCTTCTGGGGCGTCTGGACGGCAAGCTCTGGGATGCCGAGGCCAGCATTTTTGTGCCGCACGCGCGCTGGGAAGCTGCGCATGCGGGCACGCCCTTGGGCGAGCACACGCCGATCTTGTTGAGTGAGCGCTGCGTGGACTTGCCCCACCGCGAAGTGCTGCTCAATGTCGGCGCTGACATGCCCGAAGGATTCGATGAGTTTCAGCGCGTGCTGGAGGTGGTCTCGACCGACCCCGAGCAGGTGCAGGCCGCGCGCCGGCGCTGGCGCCGCTATGAAGAGTTGGGCTTCAAGGTCATCCACCACAAGGTGGCCTGAAGGCTTTAAAGCCTTGCCACTTGCGCCCTGGCAAGGCCTGTTGCGATTCCATGCTTTCCCCATGTCGTCACCCCCTCGTTTTGGGGTATGTTCATGGTGTTGAGAATTCAACGGCAAATAACTCTCCTTCTTCCAACTCGGAGGTAATTCATGCAGGTTAAATTGAATGTTGTGGTCGGCGCCGTGGCGCTGATGCTGAGCGGTGCAGCCATGTCCCAGGACCTGGTTGTGAAGATCGGCCACGTCGGCCCCACCAGCGGCGCGATTGCCCACCTGGGCAAGGACAATGAGTTGGGCGCTCGCATGGCCATCACCGAGCTGAACGCCAAGGGCGTGATGATCGGCGGCAAGAAGGCCAAGTTCGAACTGCTGGCCGAAGACGATGCTGGCGATCCGAAGCAAGGCACCGCCGCAGCTCAAAAGCTTGTAGACTCCAAGGTCAACGGCGTGGTCGGTCACCTGAATTCGGGCACCTCCATCCCGGCCTCCAAGGTCTACAGCGACGCGGGCATCCCCCAGATTTCGCCTTCGGCCACCAACCCCAAGTTCACTCGCAACGGCTACAAGACCACCTTCCGTGTGGTGGCTGATGACGTGCACCTGGGTGGCACGCTGGGCAAGTACGCCGTCAAGGAGCTGAAGGGCCAGTCGATCGCCGTGATCGATGACCGTACCGCTTACGGCCAAGGCGTGGCCGACGAGTTCGAAAAGGGCGTCAAGGCAGCTGGCGGCAAGGTTGTTGGTCGTGAATTCACCACCGACAAGGCCACGGACTTCACCGCCATCCTGACCAACTTGAAGGCCAAGAAGCCCGACGTGGTCTTCTTCGGCGGTATGGATGCAGTGGCTGGCCCGATGCTGCGCCAGATGAAGCAACTGGGCATCGAAGCCAAGTTTGTGGGTGGCGACGGCATCTGCTCGGGCGAGTTGCCCAAGCTGGCCGCTGGCACCATGGGCGACGGCCAAGTGGTGTGCGCTGAAGCCGGTGGCGTGGAAGGCGAATCGAAGAAGACTTCGGACGCTTTCAAGGCCAAGTTCAAGGAAGCCTACAAGGTCGAAGTCCAGATCTACGCGCCCTACGTCTACGACGCAGTGAACGTTCTGGTGGCAGCCATGGTCAAGGCGGGCTCTGCTGAGCCGGCCAAGTACCTGCCGGTGCTCGCCAAGACCGAAGGCTACAAGGGTGTCACGGGCACCATCTCCTTCGACAACAAGGGCGACATCAAGAACGGCGCTCTGACCATGTACACCTACAAGGGTGGCGAAAAGTCGCAAATCGCTGTGGTTCGTTGATTCAATTCAGCTGACTATGCAATCCCTAGGCCCGCGCAAGCGGGCCTTTTTTTGGGCTACGGGAATAAGCACAAACTCATACTCTCCGAAGGAAACTGATAAAGCTGAACAAACTGTTCCCAGGTGACACATGTGCCAATTTGCGAGAGGCGCGAGCCCGTGGAATACGCACGCTGCGGCGATCTCGCGTGCACTGCGGGTGTTCTGGAATGCGCTCTACTCTCGCCACTTAGTCGCAGGGGCCTGAAAACTCAATGCCTCGTGTTGCGGAGTTTTGTCTTTATTCCCGCCGGTCCCCCTCTAAACGGGGGGCTTTCAAGCAGTGGCGGCGCAGGCATCATTCGCTCGCGATCAAGGTAAGACCCAGTGTCAGATTTGGATCGTTTGCAGGTGAGCAAGGTTGTTGGGGCTCATCCGGTTCGAAGGTGGCGATTCCGCTGCCCCGAATTGATAGCAGACGCTTGACGCTGCAGGCAGTTCAGTTTTAGTGATCGGGGAATAACATGATTCGGATATTCAGCCACTATTTGCATCGGCAGACTTTGCTGCAGGTCTTTTTTGATCTGGGTTTGATCGTCTTTGCGGTGGTCGCCGTGGTTCTGAGTCAGGAAGAGGCTGCCAGCTCGGTCATTCCTTTTGTCGCCTCTCATGGTTTGTCCTTGGCTGGTTGCATGTTTGTCATCAACTCGGCCAGTGGTTTGTACCAGCATGTGCACAACCGCTCGCTGACCGAGTCCTGCGCCCGCGCTTTGCTCGGCTTGCTGTTCGGTCTGCCGCTCGCTTATGCCATCTTCAGCCTGCTGCCGGTGGATCCGGGTCATCGTCAATTGGTGACGTTCGCTGCCATGCTTGCCGTTGCGGCCGTGATGGTTCATCGCGTGTATGCCGCCCATGCCGGTGCCCAGTCGCGCACCCGTACTCGCATCCTGATTTTTGGTTCCGGCGCTGTGGCCAAGACGGTCGGCGCCACCCTGAAGGCAGCCGACCCCCATGCGCTGATCGTGGGTTACCTGGCCGGTCCCAACGAGGAGTCTTCGGAAGTGCCGGCCAATGAACTGATCCAGGCCCGCGGCTCTTTGACGGACACAGCGCGCAGCTTGGGTGTTGATGAAATCGTTGTCGCTCTGTCTGAGCGGCGTGGTGGCAGCATGCCGCTGCGCCAGTTGCTAGATTGCAAGCTCTACGGTATCCGCGTGGTCGACATCGCGACGCATTTTGAAAAGACCCTCGCCCAGATCAAGATCAGTCACGTCAATGCGGGTTGGTTGATTTTCGGCGACGGCTTCAACCAGGGCGTGTTCCGCACGGCTGTCAAACGCATCTGCGATATCGTCTTTTCGTCGCTGATTTTCGTACTGACCTTGCCGGTGATGGCTGTGACCGCCGTGCTGATCAAGCTGGAATCCAAAGGCCCCGTCCTGTACCAGCAAGAGCGCGTCGGTCTGAATGGTGCAGTGTTCAAGGTGATCAAGTTCCGCAGCATGCGCACGGATGCCGAAAAGGATGGCAAGCCTCGCTGGGCTACCTTGAACGACGACCGCGTGACTCGCGTCGGTCGCTTCATTCGCAAGGTGCGCATCGACGAGTTGCCGCAACTGATCAATGTGCTGCGCGGCGAAATGAGCATGGTCGGCCCGCGTCCGGAGCGCCAGTTCTTCGTCGATGACCTGGTCAACAAGATTCCTTATTTTGCTGTTCGCCACAGCGTCAAACCGGGTGTCACGGGTTGGGCTCAAGTCCGTTACGAGTACGGTTCGACGGTGGAGGATTCGATCGAGAAGCTGCAGTACGACCTGTACTACGTGAAGAACAACTCGCTTTTTCTTGATCTGCTGATCATGCTGGAAACGGTCGCCGTGGTGTTGACCGGCAAAGGCGCGCGCTGACCGAGGCCTTGAGTTCCTCTGAAAGATGGGCCGGCTCATGGAGCCGGCTTTTTTCTGTCCCGCTGCGGGTGAGTGTTTGGCATTTGTGCCGATTCAGCTGATCTGTAGGTCGTGCTCCAATCGCTGATGCTCAATAGTTTGCTGGATCTCAGCTTGTTCGGTGATGCGCTGGCCGCTATGGCCTATGCCGTTTTCACCTTGTACTTCGCCTGGAAGCTGTGCTGGCAGCGCAGCGCTCCAGCCCACATTGTTTCCTACGTCTTTCTCTCGGCCTTGCTTGTCAGCACGGGCTGGGCGGCCTTTTCCTGGCTCACCCAATGGCTTCGTTTGCCGATCGAGGTCGATGTCTGGCTGATTCCTTTGGCGGATTGGTTGCGCTACGCGCTGTGGCTGGCATTTGTGTGTCTGCTGTTACGGCCCGCCGATGGGGGCGCTCGGGCGGCAGGTCTGCCGCGTTTCGCGCCGCTCGCCGTCGTGGTGTCTTTGACATCTCTGGCGTTTTTGATCTCGCGTGAGTACAGCAGCCCGTGGTTGTCTTGGCCTGTCATGCTCAGCCGACCGGCGGCATTTGCGGCTCTGGCTCAGGCCGTGGTCGGGCTGATTCTGGTGGAGCAGTTGCTGCGCAATGTTTCGGCCGATTCGCGCTGGAACGCCAAGCCGGTTTGCCTTGGCTTGAGCGCCATCTTTGCATTCGATCTGTTTTTCTTTTCGCAGGCCGCCTTGTTTCGCCGCTTTGACAGCGACGCATTGAGTGTCCGCGCCCTGGTCCACAGTCTCGCGGTCCCATTGTTGTTCATGGCCGCACGCAGGCAGGTCGACTGGCTGGACAAACTCCATGTTTCTCGCGCCGCGGTGTTCCACTCGGCCGCGCTTTTGCTCGTGGGCGCCTACCTTTTGCTGGTTTCGGCGGTGGGCTATTACGTGCGCTACACCGGCGGCGAGTGGGGCAGGGCCCTGCAACTGGCCCTGATGTTTGTGGCCTTGATTGCACTGGCTGTGGCGGTGCTGTCCGGCGCAATTCGGGCTCGCTTGAAGATCTACATCAGCAAGAACTTTTTCAATTACCGCTACGACTACCGAGAGGAGTGGCTGCGTTTCACGGCCATTCTGTCTTCTGGCAGCTCTCCGCAGGAGATGGGGCTGACGGTGGTCAAGGCCTTGGCCAATCTGGTGGAAGCCCCTTCCGGAGCTTTGTGGTTGCGCCGTGGTGCCGAGGCTGAGCTGCGCCCGGTGGCGAACTGGAACCTGCCTCAGCAGGATCGCGCGGAGCAAGCTGCCTCGGGCTTTTGTGAGTTCTTGCGCGAACGCAACTGGATCGTTGACATCCAGCAACTCCATGCTCAGCACCAGCACTATCAGGCCGTAGCCCTGCCCGAATGGTTGCTTGCGGATTCACGCTACTGGCTGGTCATTCCATTGATCGTGGGTGGCGAGTTGCTGGGCTTGGTGGTTTTGGGGCGACCGAGGGCGCCGATCGAGGTCAACTGGGAGGTTCGCGACCTGCTCAAGACCGCCAGCAGCCAGGCTGCCAGCTACCTGGCACAGATGCAGGCGGCCGAAGCCTTGCTCGAGGCGCGCAAATTCGATGCCTTCAATCGCATGTCCGCCTTTGTGGTTCACGATCTGAAGAACATCGTCACGCAGCTGTCCTTGATGATGAAGAATGCAAAGCGGCTTCGAGATAATCCCGAGTTTCAGCAGGATATGCTGGACACGGTGGAGAACTCGCTGGAGAAGATGCGGCAGCTGATGTTGCAGCTTCGCGAGGGTGAGAAGCCCCATGGGGTGAGCAGCGGTGTGGACTTGGTCGGGATTGCCAAACGTCTGGCCGCCGCGGCGGAAGCCAAGGGGCGCCGTTTGAACTTGCAGTTGAGTCAGGGGCTGCGCACGCGCGGCCACGAAGATCGCGTCGAGCGCGTCATTGGTCACGTTGTGCAGAACGCCTTCGATGCCAGTGCGGCTGATGCCGAGGTGCGGCTGGTTCTGGAACAGAATGGCAGCATGGCTCGCCTCATCGTCAGTGATCAAGGCTGCGGAATGAGCGAAGATTTCATCCAGAACCGTCTTTTCAAGCCGTTCCAGACGACCAAATCCAGCGGTATGGGGATTGGCGCTTATGAAAGTTACCAATACCTGCAAGAGTTGGGTGGAAAGATTTCGGTGGACAGCAAACTCAAGATCGGGACCACAGTGACGATTTCATTGCCTTTGTTTCATGGCGGTGGTGCGGGAGAGCACTCTTTGGTGGGAGGCGCATGAGCGCAGTGCGACAACAGCCTTTGCTGATCGTTGAAGACGATCTTGCGTTGCAAAAGCAGCTCAAGTGGTCACTTGATCGATTCGAATCCGTGTTGGCTCAGGACGTGGCTTCGGCCGTGCTGCAGTTTCGTCGGCACAGTCCTGCCGTGGTGACCATGGATCTGGGCCTGCCGCCCGATCAGGATTCGGTGTCCGAGGGGTTCAAGTGCCTCGAGAAGCTGTTGGAGTTGGATCCTTCGGCCAAGGTCATCGTGCTGACCGGTCAAAACGATCAAGAAAACGCGCTGCGAGCCATCCGCATGGGTGCGTATGACTTTTTGTCCAAGCCCGTCGATCCAGATGTGCTGAGCTTGACGGTCGAGCGCGCTTACCGGCTGTACGAACTGCAGCAAGAGAATCGACGCCTGCAGACCGCGCAACAGACGGGCGCATTGAGCGGCTTGGTGACCCGTGACGCCCAGATGCAGCGCATCTGCCGCACGATTGAGAAGGTAGCCAGCAGCGATGTCACCGTGCTTTTGCTCGGAGAGAGCGGCACCGGCAAGGAAGTGCTGGCCCAGGGCCTGCATGAAGCCTCCAAGCGGGAAGGGCGTTTCGTCGCCATCAACTGCGCCGCCATTCCTGAGAATCTGCTGGAGAGCGAACTGTTCGGCTACGAGAAGGGTGCCTTCACGGGTGCCAGCAAGACCACCATCGGCAAGATCGAGACGGCCCATGGGGGCACGCTGATGCTGGACGAAATAGGCGACCTGCCCATGCCGCTGCAGGCCAAGCTTCTGCGCTTTCTGCAGGAGCGTGTGATCGAGCGCGTTGGCGGGCGCAAGGAGATTCCGATCGATGTGCGGGTGATCGGGGCAACCCATCAGGATCTGAAAAATCAGATCAGCTCGGGCGGCTTTCGCGAGGACCTGTATTACCGACTGGCTGAGATCGTGATCGATATCCCGGCTTTGCGTGATCGCCAGGGCGATGCGGTCCTGTTGGCGCACACCTTCTTGCGCAAGTTCAGCAGCGAGTTGCGTCGGCCCGGACTCAGCCTGGGCGAAGATGCAATTCGCAAGATCGAGTCCTATGCCTGGCCCGGCAATGTGCGTGAATTGCAGAACATCATCAAGCGCGCTGCCATCATGGCCGATGGTCAGCAGATCACGGCTGACGACATCGGTATCGCAGTTGCTGCCCCATTGGATGGCGAGGAGCTGGCCGTTCTGGACTTGCGCACAGTGCGTGAGCGCGCCGAGCGGCAGGCTGTCGTCGCCGCCCTGGCGCGTGTGGATGGCAATATCTTGCGCGCGGCCGAGTTGCTGGGCGTCAGCCGTCCGACTCTGTATGACTTGATGGACAAGCTCCAGATCAAGGCTTGACGCAGGAGTGGGGCCTGTAGCCAGCGCTGTGTGGCCCCAGGCGGGTAAATCGGCGCTGGGCAACTCGCGACAGATGCGTCATTGTCGGGCGGGTTAGCCCGGGCCCTGCGTCGGGTCGGATTGTGGCGAGGCGGTGAAAGCTGGGTGTCTTGGGCTCTCGATAAGACGGGTGTCTTGCCACTTGCAAACTTTGTCACGATTTGTACGCTCGGCGTATATTGGTCGGATGGTGGCGCGCGTGTTCGCAGGATGTTGAATGCTCGCCATTCCCGCTGATTCCATGCGCCGTGGCCCTGCCGCCGCGGCGCGTTGGGTGACGCATCAGATTGAGGAATCTATGAGTCAAATCCGCCGGTCCAATTTCCGCAAAAGCCTCCATCAACAGCTACGCGGCTTGTTCCGCAAGTTCCCGCAGAGCATCCGATTTCCTTTCTACCGGCGCATGGTGGATTGCGATCCCGCGCCTGACAGTCGGCTGGAGCTGAAAATTGCAGAAACCCAGGAGGAGCTGGAGGCTTGCTTTCAGATCCTGCATGACGCCTATGTGTCCAGCGGTTTCATGAAACCGCATCCGTCGGGTATGCGCGTTACGATCTACCACGCATTGCCCACGACCACGACTCTGTGCGCCAAGTTCGACGGCCGCGTGGTGGGCACCATTTCCATCGTGCGGGAGGGGGTGTTCGGCTTCCCGATGCAGACTGCGTTTGATTTGACGCAAGTGCGTGCAAAAGGCGGCAAGATAGCAGAAATATCTGCTTTGGCGGTGCATCCTGAGTTTCGGCGTACCGGCGGCGCGATCTTCTTTCCTTTGGTGAAGTTCATGCGCCAGTACTGCGTCGAGTACTTTGATACCCGCCACCTCGTGATTGCCGTCAACCCTGATCGTATCGAGCTCTATGAAGCCGTGCTTTGCTGCGAGCGCTTGCAAGCCAACGTGATCGATCACTATGACTTCGCCAACGGCGCGCCAGCCGTTGGCGCGACGCTGGACTTACGTTTGGCACCTGAGGTGTTCCGGCGAACTTATGGTGGCCGGCCGCCTAAAAAGGACCTGCACAACTATTTTTTCGAGTTGTCTCTGCCCAATATCAAGCGCCCGAGCCGCAAGTACTTCACCACCAACGATCCGGTGATGACGCCCGAGCTGCTGGACTACTTTTTCAATCAAAGAACCCAGGTTCTTCCGCAGTTGGACGATCGCAAGAAGTCCCTGCTTTGGTCGATTTACGACCAGGTCGAGTACCGGGCTGTTTTGCCCTTGCTTCAAGGCTCTGCGGATCATGGCCATCCATTGCGCCGACATCAGCGCTATTCCATTCGTTGCCCAGGTGCGGTTGAGTTCAGTGTGGACGGCTCGAAGCGCAACTTTGTGCTGGATGTCATTGAAATTTCGCTCTTTGGTTTTCAAGCGGAGTGCAAGCTCAATCTGCCCTTGGAACAAGACGGTTGGGCCGAGATCGATCTGGGGCAGAACAAGCGCTCGCGGGTGGAAGTGCGTTCGGTGCGTCACCGCGAAACCGAGGCCGGGCACTTTTATGGTTTCAAGCTGACCGAACCCGACACCATCTGGCGCGAGTGTGTGGCAGCGCTGGAAATGAGTTTGACTTCAGGGGATCTGGCTTGAAAGAGGTCGGCATCAGCCTTGCTCAGTCTTGCGCAGCGTATCTTCGCGCCCTTGTGCGCGCACTGTGTGCGGGGCTGCTTGTCTCGCTGGTAGCCCATGCGCAAAGCTCGGCCTCGGCCTCGGCGTTGACGCCTGCCGAGATCATTGCTCGAAGCAAGCCCTCGGTGGTGTTGGTTGGCACCTTCAACCCTTTGGCCACGCCCCGTTTTTCGTTTCGTGGCACTGGCTTCGCCGTCGCTGATGGCACGCGCATCGTCACCAACGCCCATGTGCTGCCGGAGCCGGGTTCAGAGCAAGCATCGCAGTTGGCGGTGCAGGTCAAGCAGGCCAGCGGTGCGTGGGAGTTGCGCAAGGTGCTGGACCTCAGCCTGGAGCGCGCCCATGACCTGGCTGTTCTTGAGATCGGTGCCCCGGCGCTGCGGCCTTTACCCTTGAAGACCGAGTTGCCCGAGGAGGGCACGGAGGTGCTGTTCATTGGCTTCCCCATCGGCGGTGCGCTGGGGTTTTCACATGTCAGCCATCGTGGCATGGTCTCGGCCGTCACGCCGGTTGCCTTGCCGGCCCCCAGTTCCACCACACTCAATGCACGCAATGTGTCGCAGCTGCGCGCAGGCTCCTTCAACATCCTGCAGCTGGATGCGACGGCCTACCCAGGCAACAGCGGCGGGCCGGTGCTGGATGCGCGCAGCGGCGAGGTGCTCGGCGTCATCAATATGGTCCTGATCAAGAACACCAAAGAGTCCGTGCTCGCTCAGCCCTCAGGAATCAGCTACGCCATACCGATAGAGAACGTGGCTCGCATTTTGCAACGCTGATCCGCCGGCATCGGGCCCGGCACGTCCTGCCGTGCTTGCAGTAAAGGAGTAGTCATGAATGTTTTGATCACCGGTGGCGCAGGCTTTATCGGCACCCACACCACACGTGCTTTGGTGGTCCAGGGGCATACGGTCCGAATCCTGGACAGCCTTGACCCCCAGATTCACGGGGCTGCACCTCAGTTCAGTGCCGAATTGCAGCAGCTTGCGGATTGCCGTCTGGGCTCGGTTCTGAGTTTGAGTGACTGCATGCAGGCCTTGGACGGTGTTGATGCGGTCTACCACATGGCAGCCCGCACCGGTGTGGGTCAAAGCATGTATGAAATCGCCGATTACGTGTCCACCAATGTCCTGGGCACGGCGGTGCTTTTGGAAGCAATTCTGAAGAAGAAGATGCAGCTGCACCGCCTGGTGCTGTCTTCGTCACGCGCGATTTACGGCGAGGGCCTTTACAACTGCGCGAGCCATGGTGTGCAGCATCCCGAGATTCGCTCGGTCGAAGCCATGAATCGCGGCGACTTTTCCATGCCTTGCCCACACTGCCAGACTGCCATGCAGGCCTTGCCCACCACGGAGGATTGCCCCTCTGCGCCGCTGTCGGTTTACGCGCGAACCAAGAAGGAGCAGGAGGACTACTGCGACTACTTTGCCAAGACCTACCGTTTGCCCGTCACCACGCTGCGCTACTTCAATGTGTACGGTTCCGGCCAGTCCTTGAAGAACCCCTACACCGGGGTGGTGTCCATCTTTTTTTCGCTGCTGCGCGAAGGCAAGGCCTTGTCCATGTACGAAAGTGGCTTGCCGATCCGAGATTTCGTTCATGTGCGTGACGTGGTTCAAGCCAATTTGCTGGCCTTGAGCTCGCCCCAGGCGGCAGGTCAGAAGTTCAATGTCGGATCCGGTGTTCCCGCCACCATCGCGGACATCGCGCGTACGCAAGCGCAAGCCATGAAGCTTGAAGCCAGCTTGGAGGATCGGGGCGAGTTCCGGGTGGGTGACATCTTTGCCTGCTATGCCGATCTTGAGCATTCGCGCCGCGACCTGGGTTTCAAGCCTCAAGTGGACCTCTTGCAGGGCATGGAAGAGTTTGTGGCCTGGGCCTCGGGCCAAGCGTCGGCCAATTTGTACGACAAGACCGTGAGCGAGCTCCGCGCTCATGGCTTGTTTGGGCAGGCGCGCCGGTCTTGACCGAACTCAACTTCCGCACGCCCCGAACCGAGTCGCCGTAGAAGCAAGCCATGTCCGCACCGAAACTTCTGTTCGTCGCCGAGGCTGTGTCCCTGGCCCATGTGGCGCGCCCTAGTGTCCTGGCCCATTGTGCGGTTGCGGCCGGCTATGAGGTGATATTTGCCAGCAACGGCCAGTTCCCGGTGTGTTCTGCCAGCCCGGAATGGCAGTCCTACGCCTTGCACAGCATCGCGCCTGCGCTGTTTCTGCAGCGTTTGGCGGACGGTCAACCGGTGTACAACGAGGCCGAGCTGCGGGCGTATGTCGATGCCGACATCCGCATGCTGGAGGCTTTGCGTCCAGCGGCCATCGTCGGTGACTATCGACTGTCCCTGAGTGTGGCCGCGCGCAAAGTCGGCATCCCTTTGATGTCGATAGCCAATGCCCATTGGAGCCCTTTCGCTCGTGATCAGCAAATGCAAGCGCCTGAAATGGCGCCGGCCCGATATTTGGGCTACGCGGGTCTTGATCTTGTGTTTCGTGCCGTCTGGCCCTGGGCCAGCTTGCATCACTGTGCAGCCATGAATCGCGTGCGAGCCGACTACGGCCTGCCGGCCTACCGAAGCTTGCGTGAATACTATTGCGACGGCGATCTGACGCTGTATTCCGACACGCCGGCTCTGGTGCCAACCGCGGATTTACCGGCTTCCCATCGTTATGTGGGGCCCATCGTCTGGTCGCCGCAGATGACGCCGCCGGATTGGTGGGGCGTACCAGCGGGACAAGGTCGCCCGCTGGCCTACATCACCTTAGGCTCGACCGGCAGTGTCGATCTGCTGCCGGCCATCATTGATGCCTGTCTGGCTGAGGGCATGAGCTGCTTGGTGGCCACTGCAGGGCGCAGCGATTTCCGCTCGGACTCGCCCTATGTGTTTTGTGCCCCATATCTTCCGGGCAGCGAAGCGGCGGCCTGCGCTGATGTGGTGGTCTGCAATGGTGGTAGCGCCACGGTTCAACAGGCTCTGCAGAAGGGGCGGCCCGTGCTGGGCATTTGCTCCAACCTCGATCAGGTCTTGACCATGAAGGCCATGCAGCAAGCCGGTGTCGGGCGCTATTTCCGTGCCGGGCAGTTCTCGCAGTCACGCATGCGCCAAGCACTGCGCGACTTGCGCGACGAGCCCGCGCTGCGTGCGCGTGCCCTGGCCATGGTCGAAGAGTTTGCGCGCTGGGATCCGCGTGTTCACTTTCCGAAGGCTTTGGCCGCGGTTCTGTCCTGAAGATGCGTCGCTCCGGGCCTGCTGTCCTGGGCCTGAGACAATGCACGGATGAATCCTTTATCCATGTCTGCATCTTCCCAGACCGTGCCCGCCGATGTGCGGCCCGAGGGCTTTCTTCGCGTCCAGGCTGCCTTGCTGCAACGGGGTCATGAACATCCGCCGCGCTGGCTGGACGTGGCGGCACGTACTTCGCAAGAAGCCGCCGATGCGTTGGGTGTCAGCCTTGGCCAGATTGCCAAATCGGTGGTGTTCCGTCGCCGCAGCGACGAGGCCGCGGTGATGGTGATCGCTTCGGGGGATCGCCGGGTCGACGAGAAGAAGCTGCAGCAGCACACCGGCGCTTTGGGGCGCGCGGACGCCGAGTATGTCAAGGCTCGCACCGGTTTCTCGATTGGCGGTGTGTCGCCACTGGGCTTTGCGCCGGCCGCAGATCTGCCCCAGCCGCTCTTGTTTCTGGATGCCGATCTGCGGCGCTTTGACTTCATTTGGGCCGCGGCCGGACACCCTAACGGCGTGTTCCTTATGAGCCCCGAGCAACTCCAGCGCCTGACGGGCGCTGAGTTCATCGAGGTGGTGCAAGCATGAGCGCGCTGCGCCCCCCTTCGCCGCCGGCCGTGCCGGCTCCTGGTTCCACCGTCAGTTCGCCCTGCACCAACATCTGCCGCATCCATGCAGCCACCGGTTGGTGTGAGGGCTGTGCGCGCAGCATTCCGGAGATCACCGTCTGGTCTAGAGCTGACGATGCGACACGGCTTGAGATCCTGGCGCGCCTGCCGGCGCGGCGCGAGCAATTGGCGGAGCAAGGCATCTTCATTGCCTGAAGATCGCGCCCCCCTTGCTCTTGTTTTAGTCATCCACCTGCAACAGGCTGAGGTCGGCAGGGCCGCAGCCGCCGTACCGGAGTCCTTCGCATGAAACATCTGCGTTTTTATTTCGATCCCATCTCTCCCTACGCCGCGCTTGCCTTCGAGCATCTGCCTCAGGCCCTGGAAGGGCTGAGCTACAGCGTCGAATACCGGCCGATTCTGTTCGCCGCTTTGCTCCACGCCTTGGGGCAGAAGGGGCCAGCCGAAATCGAGCCCAAACGACAGTGGACCTTCCGTCAGATCAGTTGGGCGGCGCACAAGCTGGGCCAGCCCCTGCAGGTCCCGGCCCAGCATCCTTTCAATCCGCTGCCGCTGTTGCGCCTGGCCTGGGCGTGTGCGCCGGCCGGTGACACGCCGAACCGGGCCACGGTGGAGCGCATATTTCGCCATGTTTGGCGCAGTGAGGGCGCTCATCCTGCCGACGCAGCTCGTCTGGCAGCGCTGAGCCAAGAACTGGCGCCGGTGCGCGATCCGGCCAGCGAAGAGGTCAAGGAGACCTTGCGCGTGGCCACCGAGGCCGCGCTGACCCTGGGCGTGTTTGGCGTGCCGACGATCGAGGTGGACGGTCGCCTGTTCTGGGGCCTGGACTCATTCGATATGGTGGCGGCCTACCTCAAGGGCGACCCCTGGTTCCAGCAAGGTGACTGGGAGGCGGCCGCGGTACCGCGCCCTGGAGTGCGTCGGGCGGCCCCCTGAGCAGCGCACTTCCCTCAGGCTGTGCCCGGGAGGGCGCGGTCTGTGCATGTCTTGAGCTGACGAGCTAGTTCAGCGGCATGGCGAGTCTGACAATGCCAGCCCGGGACTTACCCTGAAAAGTCTGAAAATTTCGCATCACGAAATTCTCAAGCAGGGTTGCAGCGGATTTTGTCAGCCTGCGTTCAGTTCGGCGTCAGAGTTGGGTCAGAGCCGACTCCCATGATGCGTGTCAAGAGCTACCGGTCGGTGGCTCTCAAGCAAACGTCGGTTTGCAAGAGGATGGGCCCTCAGCCTTTGCCGGTGAGAGCCTCTCAGGACCCCAGGTCCATCCCCTTGTGGCCGGCTGCAATCAACGGAGACACCCACCATGGCAACTGCAAACGCAGTCTCCACCAACACGCCGATGACGGCCGAGGAAAAGAAGGTCATCTTCGCTTCCTCGCTCGGAACCGTGTTCGAGTGGTACGACTTCTACCTCTACGGTTCGCTGGCGGCCATCATCGCCAAGCAGTTCTTCTCGCAACTGGATCCGCAGGCGGCGTTCATCGCTTCGTTGCTGGCCTTTGCGGCCGGCTTCATCGTGCGCCCCTTCGGCGCGTTGGTGTTCGGTCGCCTGGGCGACATGATCGGTCGCAAGTACACCTTCCTGGTGACCATCCTGATCATGGGTCTGTCGACCTTCATCGTCGGTATCTTGCCGGGCTCGGCCACCATCGGTGCCGCAGCCCCGGTGATCCTGATCGGTCTGCGCATGCTGCAGGGCCTCGCGCTGGGCGGCGAGTACGGCGGTGCAGCCACCTATGTGGCCGAGCATGCGCCTCACGGCAAGCGTGGCGCCTACACCTCCTGGATTCAAACCACCGCGACCCTGGGCCTGTTCCTGTCGTTGATGGTGATTCTGGGCACCCGTACCGTGGTCGGTGAGGCTGCGTTCGCCGAGTGGGGCTGGCGCGTGCCTTTCATCGTCTCCATCCTGCTGCTGGCCATCAGCGTCTGGATTCGTCTGTCGATGAATGAATCGCCGGCCTTCCAGAAGATGAAGTCGGAAGGCAAGACCTCCAAGGCCCCGCTGTCCGAGTCCTTCGGTCAATGGAAGAACCTGAAGATCGTCGTGCTGGCACTGTTCGGCCTGGTTGCCGGTCAAGGCGTGGTTTGGTACTCGGGCCAGTTCTACGCCCTGTTCTTCCTGACCAGCGTGCTCAAGGTGGACAACGCCACGGCCAACATCATGGTGGCGGTCTCGCTGCTGCTGGGCACGCCTTTCTTCGTGGTGTTCGGTACGCTGTCCGACAAGATCGGCCGCAAGCCCATCATCATGGCCGGCCTGCTGCTTGCCATCGTCACCTACTTCCCGCTGTTCAAGGCCCTGACCAACGCCGCCAACCCGGATCTGGCCAAGGCACAAGCGACCGCGCAAATCACGTTGACGGTGGACATGAACACCTGCTCCTTCCAGGGCAGCCCGATTGCGCGTGAGGTGGACTTCACCAGCTCCTGCGACATCGCCAAGCGTGCGCTGGCCCAGTCTTCGGCCAGTTATGAGACCCTGCCCGGCGAGGCCGGTTCGGTGGCCGTCATCAAGATCGGCGAGAAGGTCATCACCGGCCTGAATGCCACCAAGCTGAACGAGCACAAGTTCGATGAAGCCACGACCAAGGGCATCGCTGCCTTCAAGAAGGAACTGGCTGAAGGCCTGAAGGCTGCAGGCTATCCGGCCAAGGCCGATCCGGCCAAGGTCAACCAGCCGCTGGTGGTGGGCATCCTGTTCATCCTGGTGCTGTACGTGACCATGGTCTATGGTCCGATCGCCGCCATGCTGGTGGAGATGTTCCCGACCCGTATCCGCTACACCTCGATGAGCCTGCCGTATCACATTGGTAACGGCTGGTTCGGTGGTCTGCTGCCCTCCATCACCTTCGCGATGGTGGCTCAGAACGGCAACATCTATCACGGCCTGTGGTACCCGATCGGCGTGGCCGCCATGACCCTGGTCATCGGCCTGCTGTTCGTGCGTGAAACCAAGGATGTGGACATTTACGCCAAGGACTGAGCGTTTCATCTTCGAGCCATCTGGCTCATCAAAAGGGAGGCCCTGGGCCTCCCTTTTTTATTGGGCTTGTTGCTTGCAGAGGAAATGCGTGCAGGTGCGCTGGGCGAGCCGATCCACGCTCAGGCAGATGGGCTCGGGGCAGATTTCTTGCTAAATTGGTCTTACTTTGGTTTTATTGGCTTTCACATGAACACCAAGCTCTGTTCCCTTGCGTCTGCGGTTTCCCTTGCTTCCAGGCGCTGGCTGGGGCCGCTGCTCGTGCTCGCAGCGCTGCCGGTAGGTGCGCCAGCGAGCGCGCCACCCCCGGCATCGACGCCGGCCGCTGCCGGCGCATCGGTTCTGGCGGGGCTTCCGGTGGACCTGCGGCCGCTGCGCAGCTTGTCGCCGGCGGATGAGGACTTCAGCGACCTTGCCCCTTTGGCCAAGGAACTGGACGGTGTTCGGGTTCTGGCCTTGGGCGAGCAGACCCATGGCGGCCGCGAGGAGTTTTTGCTCAAGCTGCGCCTCTTGCGTTTCCTGCATGAAAAGCTGGGCTACGAGGTGCTGCTCCTGGAGAGTGGCTTTTATGACATTGGCCGTCTGGCTCAGGCGATGGCCGCGGGTCAGAGCCTGGATGCGCTGGCGCCAGGCAATGTGTTTTTCATGTACGCCAAGACCGCCGAAGGCCGCTTGTTGCTGCAGTATCTGGATCGTCGGCAGCGCAGCAGCCGCCCATTGCAACTGGCGGGTTTCGACAGCCAGCACAGCGGGGAACTCAGCCTGAAAGGCTTGCTGCCCGGGCTGCGAGAGCGCATTCAGCAGCGAGCGCCTGAGCTGGCCCGGGACCATCTCTGGCAGCCCTTCGCGCAACTCGCCCAGGCCTTGCTGAGTCTGCGGCCGCCCCTGCCCGAGGCTGCGGAGCAAGCCGGCTTCTTCCAGCAGGTTCAGGCCCAGCGTCAGGCCTTGTGCCGAGAGATTCCCCCGGAGCAGCGTGCCGGTGTCGGCTCCGAGGGGTGGTGGTGCCAGTTGTTGGGCAGCATCGAGTCCCAGGCGCGCAGCCTTTGGAGCGAGGGGCGCGACTTTCAGCGCGATATCCAGATGGGCCGCCATGCCATCTGGCTGATGGAACAACAGTTCCCGGGCAAGAAGGCCGTGGTGTGGGCGCATACCGTGCATGTCGCGCGAGGCTTTGAGCGCAGCCCGGCGCACCCGCAATCCGGTGAGGTGATGGCCCGGCACTGGGGCCCGGCCTACAAGGTGCTGCAGTTCAGTGCCAGTGGTGGTCAGGTGCTGGATTACCTGCGCGCAGTGCCGCAGTCTGTGCCTGCGCCGGTGCCGGGCAGTCTGGAGGCCTTGCTTGGCCGATCTCACCCAGGTGCTGTGGCGTCGCCGGCCCAGCTCTTGATCGCGCGTGGACCGGTGACGCTGCCCCAGCACAATTTTGAGTACCAGAGTGGGGGCATCGAAGCCTCGCGAGGCCCGGGTCGCCTGGGACAGAACTGGGATTTTCTGATCCACATCCCGCGCATGAGCCCTGTGCAGATGGTGCGCTGAGGCGCATCCGAGCTCAGCCTGCGCTCAGGCTGCTGTCAGCTTGGCTGGCAAGAATGCCGCCATCCTTTCTTCTTTTAATGGGAATACACCATGTGGAAACTGCTCGTCGGCTTCATTGCGTTTGCGGCTCTGGCCATCTTCATCATGAGCAAGGGTGGCGACATTGACATGAGCGGCGAGAAGCACGATGTGGCGGTTCCCCATGCCGCCGAGGCGCCCGCGGCCAGTTCGGCCCCGGCCTCTGCGACCCCGGAAGCCGCCTCTGCGCCGGCTTCAGCCGCTTCGAACTGAGTCACGCCAGGTGCCGGGCCCAGCCCGGCGGCATCGGCTTGGAGCTGAGCGCTCTGTGAAGGGCGCGCTGCGAACCCTGGCCGGCAAGGGCGCTCAGTGCAAGGCGTCCTCGCTGCCGCCGCTGCGCTGTGGGGCATTCAGCGGCAGGCGCATCACCATGCGTGTGCCCTGGCCGACGCTGCTGATCACCTCGATTTGCCCGCCCAGCACATGGGTGACGATGTTGTGCACGATGTGCATGCCCAGGCCGGAGCCGCCGGTGCCCAGCTTGGTGGTGAAGAAGGGATCGAAGATGCGGCGGCGCACCGATTCGTCCATGCCGCGGCCGTCGTCCTCGACGCTCAGTTCCACCTCCTCTCCGCTGCTGCCGTACATGCAGCGCACCAGAACCTGGCCTTGTTCGCGGCCTTCAAAGCCATGCACCAGGGCGTTGATCAACAGATTGGTCAACACCTGGCCCAAGGAGCCGGGGTAGCTGCTCATCGCGATGCCGCGGGTCAGTTCGGTCTTGATCAGGAATGGCGTGTGCTTGAAGCTGGGCTCCACCATCACCAGCACATCTTCGATCACGCGATCGAGTTCGAAATCTCGCCGTGAGTCGGTGGTCTGGTCGATGGCCACGCGTTTGAAGTCGCGCACCAGGTCGGCCGCTTTCTGCACATTGCGTTGCAGGATGTCCTGCCCGCGCCGGGTGTCGCGCACCAGGTCCTCCAGCACGCTGCGGCGCATGGGCGTGTTGTTCGCCAGCATCTCGTCGAGCTGTTTGTAGCGATCTTCCAGAGAGGACACCACGGTCAGGGAGTTGCCCAGCGGCGTGTTCAGCTCATGGGCCACCCCGGCCACCAAGCGGCCCAGCGAGGCCAGCTTTTCCGACTCGACCAGCTCATGCTGGGCGGTCTTGAGGTTGGCCAGGGCCTGGGTCAGGTCGGCATTGCTGGTGGTCAGCTCGGCGGTGCGCTGCTCCACCTGTTCCTCCAGGGTATTGGCATGCTCGCGCAAGGCATCAAAGGCCTGCAGCAGGGACTGGCGCATATGCTCCATGGCCTGGCCCACCCGGGCGATCTCGTCGCTGCCTCCCAGCTTCAGCGGCTGCTGCAGCTGGCCGGCGGCCAGGGCTTCGGCGGCCTGGGTCATCTGGGTCATGGGTTGCAGCACCCGCCGCTGCATCACCCAGAGGATCAGGGCCGAGGACAGGGTCAGGGTCAGAAAGCTGCGCCAGAGGGTGCGCAACATTTCCGCCTGCTTGGTCTCCAGCAAGGGCGCTGCACTCATCTCGACCGTCAGCTCGGCGATCTTGCGGCCATCGCGCAGCACGGGCCGGCTTTCGCTGAGCGTCAGGTCCGGTTCGTTGGCTGCCAGCTTGCGGCGCAGCTCCTGGAAGGGGGCGACATTGGAGGGTTCACGCACCACCACCGAGACAAAGCGAGGGTCGTCGAATTGGGCCTTGATCATGGGCTCGGCCAGGTCAGGCGAGACCTGCCACACCGGTTCGGCCAGGGACAGCGACATGACCTCGGTCGTGCGCACCAGATCTCGTTTCAGGTCCTCCAGCGCGGTCCGCCGGGTTTTCTGGGCGTCGTACAGAAGCACCAGTGCGGTCGGCACCAGGAGGCCGATCAGCAGGGCCACGATGACGGCGTAGCGCAGCGAGGCGCGTTCGAACATCACGCGGTCTGCTCCGTGGCCGGGGCTGGGCGGGAATGCGTCAGCGGCAGGATGTTCAAACGGGGCGTCATTGCAAGGGCAGGGGCCGAACTGCCCTCAGTGTATGGGCAGACGCGGCCCGGTCAAGTCGGGGCAGTGGCCCGGCGTCGCGCGGCTGCGTCGGAGGCGCCGCGGGCGGGCTGCCGGGCAGGCTGGTGCTGTGCATGGGGGCGGGCTCAGGCCGCCTCCGCGCTGAGCACGGTGACGCAATTACGGCCGCAGCGTTTGGAGGCGTAGAGCGCGCGGTCAGCCCGCTCAAAGAAGTCGTTCGCACTCTCGCCCGGTGTCATCTGCGTCACGCCCATGGACATGGTGATGCGCTCCAGACTGGGCTGGGCCTGGGCCGGACGGATGCGGCTGGCCGCCACGCTGGCGCGCATCTGTTCGGCCAGACCTTGGGCCTGCGCCAGGCTGGCATGCGGCAGCAGCAGGGCGAACTCCTCGCCGCCCACCCGCGCCGGCAGGCTGTCGCCGCGTGCCACCTGCTTGAGCGTTTGGGCCACGGCGCGCAGCACATGGTCGCCGAACAAATGGCCAAAGCTGTCGTTGACGCGTTTGAAGAAGTCGATGTCGCCCAGAACCAGGCAGGGCGCTTGCGCGTCCTCGGCAGGGCGGTCCTCGTGCTGGGTTCGCAGGCCGGTGCGGCTGGCGGCGCACAGGCTGAGCTCCTGCTCGAAGGCGCGGCGGTTGGCCAGACCGGTGAGCGAATCCACCAAGGCATCGGCCCGCGCCCGGCGCACTTCTTCGCGCAGCAGGCGCAGCTCGTTCTGGCTGCCGTCCAAGCGCTCCTGCAGGGTTTGCAACGTGGCGCGGATGTCCTGGGTACCGACCAGCAATTGCTGGACGATCTGGCCCGGCGTCTGTCCGCTGCGCTCGGCCGCAGGCACGGCCTCGACCAGCAGCTCTTCCACCCAGCGCTGCAGCGAGGCCTCGAACCCGGCCGTTTGCTGGCCGGCCAGCGAGGCCGAGGCCGACAGGGTGTCGAGCACCCGGTTCAGGCCGTCGCCGATGTTCTGGGCGGTGCGGGCATTGAAATCGCTGACATGGTCCTGGTAGAGCTGAAGGGTCTGCGCCTCGTCGAGGCAGCGCTCGTCCCGCGTCAAGGTTTGCAGGGCGTGGCTCAGGGCGGGGTTGATGCCGCTGACATGCTCGTACCAGACCGCATAGCTGATCGGGTGCAAAGCAGCGCGCTGACGCGTCATCTGGGGCAGGGCGGCGCGCAGGTGCTCGGCGCTGCGCGCCATGCTGTCTTGGTATCTCATCGGGGAACCCTCGAAGCTTGGCGTTTTGATTGCTTTTCAATGGGCCAAGATCGGTGGTGTTCCGTGACCGGACCTCCAACTGCTGCCGGGTGGCGACGCATGTTCAGCGGCCCCGGTCTGCTTGGCATGCCGGGCCTATCGGCAGCGCTTGCGTGAACTCAAGCCTTCAGCGGCACAGACAGGCCAGGCCCATCCACGCGAGGCTGATTTTTGTCAATTAGTGCCGGCTCTCTAGGCCTTAGTCTGCCGGCTGTTCTTCATCCACCGTGCGGGGCGCTCAGCGCCCGAGCCTGCCCATGACTGAAACCTCCAGCCCCCAGCAGCAGCTGCAATCCCTGTTCGAGCGCAGCGGTCTGCGCGCTCTTGAGTTGAAGGGCCGTCGCTTGCTGCCCATCGTGCAAGGCGGCATGGGCGTGGGCGTCAGCGCCCAGCAACTGGCCGGCACGGTGGCCAGTCTTGGCGGTGTGGGCACCTTGAGCTCGGTGGATCTGCGCCGCCAGCATCCCGACCTGATGGCTCGCACCGAGGGCCACAACGCGGGCGACGCGGCCAAGCGCTTGATCAACGAGGTCAATCTGATTGCACTCGAGCGCGAGATCCAGGGCGCCAAGCAGCGTGCCCAGGGCCGCGGTCTGGTGGCTTTGAACGTCATGCGTGCGGTGGCCGAGTACGCGCCCCAGGTGCGTCGGGCGCTGGAGTGCGGTATCGAGGCTGTGGTGGTGGGGGCGGGCTTGCCGCTGGACCTGCCCGACCTGGCGGCCGAGCACCCGCAGGTGGCTTTGATCCCCATCCTCAGCGATGCCCGCGGCGTGCAGCTGATCGTGCGCAAATGGGAGCGCAAGCAGCGCTTGCCCGATGCCATCGTCATCGAGCACCCGCGACTGGCCGGTGGTCACTTGGGCGCGGCCAAGGTCGCCGATGTGCACGATCCGCGCTTCGATTTCGAGCGCGTGATTCCCGAGTGCCTGGAGTATTTCGAGAAGGCCGGCATTTCGGGCCAGATCCCCTTGATCGCGGCCGGCGGCGTGCGCAGCTTCGCCGACATCCAGCGCCTGCAGGCCCTGGGTGCTGCGGCCGTGCAATTGGGCACGCCCTTCGCCGTCACCACCGAGGGCGACGCCCACCCCGAGTTCAAGCGCGTGCTGGCCGAAGCGCAGGAGAGCGAGCTGGTCGAGTTCATCAGCGTGGCTGGCCTTCCAGCTCGCGCCGTGGCCACCCCTTGGCTGCGCAACTACCTGCGCGCCGCGCCCAAGCTGCAGGCCATGGCCCAGGTCAAGAGCCGCTGTACCAAGGCCTTCGATTGCCTGGCGCAATGCGGCTTGCGCGATGGTCTCAAGGACGCCGGCCAGTTCTGCATCGACAACCAGCTGGCAGCCGCCTTGCGCGGCGATGTCAAGCATGGCTTGTTTTTCCGCGGAGTAGGGGCTTTGCCCTTCGGTGCGCAGATCCGCAGCGTCGCGGAGTTGATGCAATGCCTGCTCAGCCCTGGCGGCGCGCAGGCCTTGAACGCCTCGATCTGAGAGGCGGTTCACGCCCGGATGGGGCCAGGCCAGCACGGGTTTTTCCGGGTGCCAAGGGTCACCCGTGCGACAAATCCCTGCGCCACAATCGCGCCTTGAATTTTCGCTGACGGCCCCTTCGTGGCCGGCGAAAAACAAGGGACGAGGGTGAGGGGGAGAGTCATGCGTGACGCTGGAGGAAGGGCTGTTGTGTCAGCCCGGCAGCAGGGCACCGTGGTGCCCGTTTGGAACAGGTGGGCATTGCTGGCCTTGGTTCTGTCTTGCCTGTGGTGCAGCGGTCTGGCCCAGGCGCAGATCAAGATCGGCCAAACGGCGGGTTTCAGCGGACCCGCTGCCACCGGTGTGCAGGAAATCACTGACGGCGCGCGCCTGTATTTCGACGCCATCAATGCCCAGGGCGGCATCAAGGGTCAGCCCATCGAGCTGGTCTCTTTGGATGACAAGTACGACCCGCGACTCAGTGCGGCCAATGCCGAGCGTCTGATCGACGAAGGGGTGGTGGCCTTGTTCCTGAGCCGCGGCACCGCGCAAAGCCAGGCTCTGCTGCCCTTGCTCAGCAAGCATCAGATGGCCTTGGTGGCGCCGTCCAGCGGTGCCATGGTGCTGCATCAGCCCATGATCCCCCAGGTCTTCAATGTGCGCGCCACCTTCCAGAAGGAAGCGGCGCGCGCGGTGCAGCACCTGGCCTCGATCGGGGTCAAGCGGGTGACCATTGTTCAAGTCAACGATGCCTTCGGCAACGATGCCGGTATCGGTGCGATCAAGGGCCTGGAAGCCCAGGGCATGAAGGCCTCGGCCATCCTGCGCTTCGATGGCGCCAGGCCCGAGCTGGGGCCCTTGATGGAGCAGGTGGCACGGGCCGGTGTCGAGGCCGTGCTTTTCATTGGGCCCAGCCATGCGGTGGTGCAAGGGGTCAACGCCTTGCGTGCGACCGGTTCCAAAGCCCAAGTGGCCACGCTGTCCAACAATGCTTCAGTCGATTTCGTCAAAGCCCTGGGCGAGAACGCGCATGGCGTGATCGTCACCCAGGTCTTCCCCTACGAGCGATCGACCAACAACCCCTTGGTGCGTGAAGCCCTGGGGCTGGCCAAGGCGCGTGGTCGCAATGAACTGAGCCCTTCGCAGATCGAAGGGTTTGCAGCGGCCAAGCTGCTGGTCGAAGGCCTCAAGCGTAGCGTCAAGGACATCAGCCGGGCCAGCCTGCTCAAGTCTTTGGAAAGCTTGCAGCGTCTGGACCTGGGTGGCGTCGAGTTGCACTACGGCCCCAAGGACCGCAGCGGTCTGGATTTCGTGGACATCTCCATCATCGGCCCCGACGGCAAGTTCTGGCGCTGACCGCGCAGCGCCTGGCTCGCTCCGTCCCGTCCCAGCCCTCCGCTTCAGGCGAGAGAGCCTCGCATCCATAGGAAGGCCCGGTTCGCACGCAGGCCCTGGCTGGCTTCTATGATGGCTGGCGATGTCCTCTTCGTCTCCCGCTTCTCCCGGCTTGCCAGTGGCGCCGCCGCCTCGCCTCTGGCCCGGCTTTGCCCTGGCCACCGCTGGCGCCATTGCCTTCTCGGGCAAGGCCATCATCGTCAAGCTGGCCTACCGGCATGGTGTCGATGCCATCACCTTGCTGATGCTGCGCATGCTGATGGCTCTGCCCCTGTTTGTGCTGCTGGCCTGGTGGGCCGGGCGGGGCAAGCCGGCGCTGACCCGGCGTGACGCCTGGGTGGTGCTGGGTCTGGGCTTCAGCGGCTACTACCTGGCCAGCTTTCTGGATTTCGCTGGCCTGGCATTCGTCAGCGCCAGTTTCGAGCGCCTGATCCTGTACCTCAACCCGACCCTGGTCTTGCTGCTGGGTTGGCTGTTCTTCAAGCGCCGTGTCACTGGCCGGCAACTGCTGGCTCTCGCCATCAGCTACAGCGGTGTTTTGCTGGTGTTCGGGCAGGAGTTGTCCTTGCAAGGCCCATATGTGGGCCTCGGCGCGGCCTTGGTATTTGGCAGCGCGTTCAGCTATGCCTGCTACCTGCTGTTCAGCGGCGAAGAAGTGCGGCGCCTGGGTGCGATGCGCCTGACCGGCCTGGCCACCACGGTGGCCTGCCTGCTTTGCATTGCCCAATTCCTGATGCTGCGGCCGCTCAGCGGCCTGGCCCAGCTGGCGCCAGAGGTGTGGTGGCTGTCCTTACTGAACGCGACGGCTTGCACCTTTGCGCCGGTGCTGATGGTGATGCTGGCGATCGAGCGATTGGGCGCCAGCCTGGCGGCCCAGACCGGCATGGTGGGGCCCATGTCCACCATCGTGCTGGGCGCGCTGATTTTGGATGAACCCTTCACGGTCTGGGTGCTGATGGGCACGCTGCTGGTGCTGGGCGGGGTGTGGTTGTTGACGCGTTGGAGGTGATGCGATGGATTTGGGACTGTCGGGCCGCTGGGCCCTGGTGTGTGCGGCCAGCAAGGGCCTGGGTCGGGGCTGTGCCGAGGCCTTGGTGAAAGAGGGCGCGCATGTGGTGATCACCGCGCGCGGCGCTGAAGCGCTGGAGGCCACGGCCGAGGCCTTGCGGTCCCTCAACCCCGCCGTGCAGGTGCGTGCCGTGGCGGGCGATATCGCCACGCCCGAGGGCCGCGCGGCGGCCTTGGCCGCCTGCCCGCAGGTCGATGTGCTGGTCAACAACGCCGGCGGCCCGCCGCCCGGGGATTTCCGCGACTGGGACCGCACCACCTGGCTGGCCGCCATCGACGCCAATATGCTGACCCCGATCGAGCTGATCAAGGCCACGGTCGACGGCATGGCGGCGCGTGGCTTCGGTCGCGTGCTCAACATCACTTCGGGCGCGGTCAAGGCGCCCATCGATGTGCTGGGCCTGTCCAACGGCGCGCGTTCGGGCCTGACCGGCTTCGTCGCCGGCCTGGCGCGCCAACCGCAGCTGGCCGGCCGCAATGTCACCCTCAACAACCTGCTGCCCGGCGCTTTTGACACCGAGCGCCTGCACAAGACCCTGGTGGCCGGCGCCAGCAAGAACGGCCTGGCGACCGAGGAGTTCGCGCAGCGCCGCAAGCAAAGCATTCCAGCCCAGCGCTTCGGCACGGCCGCCGAGTTCGGCGCCATCTGCGCCATGCTGTGCAGCGCCCAGGCGGGCTACCTGACGGGGCAGAACATCCTGCTCGATGGCGGGGCTTACGCCGGCGTGTTTTGAGTGGTCTCGCTGGGGCATCGCTCGGTCGCAATTTGTTACCGATCCGTGCCCTTTTGGGGGATGGGTGAGTGGGCCGCACTTGGGCACAATGCCCGGCTTCGTGTGGCTATGCCTGAATGGGAGTGCATCTTGATGATGAAGCAGAAGGTCTTCGTGCAGACCGGCGTGGTGGCTGCGGCCGTGATGATGCTGGCGGGCGGCGCCCGCGCCGAGGAGCAAGGCTCCAATGTCGAGAAATGCTCGAAGAAGCTGGGCGTGATCGCCGTGGCCGAGCCGCAGACCGGCTGGCACCACCTGTCGCGCTACGGCCTGGGCTCGCCTGAGGCCTTGCTGCGCATGATGATCCAGCAGTCGGGCTGTTTCGATGTGGTCGAGCGCGGCGTGGCCATGCAGAACCTGCAGCAGGAGCGCGCCCTGGGCCAGAGCGGTGATCTGCGCCAGGAATCCAATGTCGGCAAGGGCCAGATGCAGGCCGCCGACTTTGTGATGACGCCCAATGTGCAAGTGGCGGCCTCCGACACCGGCGGCATCGGCGGTGCGCTGATGGGCCGCCTGGGCGTGCTCGGCGCGATTGCCGGTGGCCTCAAATTCAAGGAAGCGTCCACCAGCCTCCTGATCGCCGATGTGCGCTCCAGCATCCAGGTGGCCGCCGCCGAAGGCAAGGCCACCAAGACCGACTTCGGCATCGGCGGCTGGGCCTATGGCAACGGCATGCTGGGTGCCCTGGGTGGCTACACCAAGACGCCGGAAGGCAAGATGGTGGCCGCCAGCCTGCTGGACAACTACAACAAGATCGTCCAGACCATCCGCGATCAGCCTCAGCTGATCCGCAGCAATAGCGCCTCGGGCGATGCCAATGCCGCAGCCTCGCAGAAGGCCGAGGCACCGCAAAAGCCCGGGCAAACCCTGTGCCCCAAGATCGCCAATGTGAAGGCCTATGCCACGGCTTCGCGCGAAGGCAAGGTCGTGGCCACCCTCACCAAGAACGATGAGCTGATCGCCTCGGGCGAGCTCAGCAACGGCTTTGTCTTTGTGGACGCGGCCAACTTCAGCGGCTGGGTGCAGCGCACCCTGGTCGGCGCTTGCGGCATGGTGTCGAGCGCGCCGCAGGCCCAGCCCCTGCCGGTCACGCAATCGGTGGCCGGCGGCATCTTCGGCAACTTCTCCGGCAGCTTCAGCGGCTACGAGCAAGGCAGCTTCACCGTCAGCATCCTGCCGGGCCTCAATGGCAGCGGCACGGTCACCGGCAGCGGTGTCTCCAACCAGAGCGGCGCCTTCAGCGTCAGCGGCGCGGTGCTGCCCAATGGCCGCCTGACCATGGTGGCCTCCGGCTCGGCCGGCTCGGCCCATTACCAGGGCGGTGTGGACCCCATCAACGGCACGGTCAGCGGCACTTGGAGCTATGGCGGCGGCATGAAGGGCGGCGGCAGCTTCAGCGGCCAGCGCAGCTGAGGGCGTCAATGAGGGCGTGGCTGAGTTGTGCTCAGCCCCGCGGCCTCAGGCCTTTTTCGGCGAGACTCTCGACGAGACCCTCGACGAGACCCAGATCCCGGCCGCAATCAGACCCAGGGCCGCGCCGTGGTACCACTGCGGCCATTCGCCCAGCAGAGCGGCTGACATCAGGCCGGCAAACACCGGCGTGAGGTTGCCGAAGAAGGCCGCCACCGCCGGCCCGGCCTGGGCCACCCCCAGGCCCCAGCAGCGGTAGGCGATCAGCGAAGGCCCCACCGCCACATAGATCAGGGTCAGGGCAAGACCTGACCCCCAGGCGATGGGTGCTGGGCTGCCCAGCGCCTGCTCGGCGCCCGCCATGCCGCCGGCAAAGACGAGGCCGAAGAGCAGCTGGGCCATCAAGGTCTCGGCCCAATCCCAGTGGGGGCGCTGTTCCCCGCGCATCGAGGCCGGTGGCCGCGCCAGCAGCCAGCTGTACAGGGCCCAGGAGAGGATGGCCAGCAGCATCAGCAGATCGCCGCTGACGAAGTGCACCTGGGCCAGGCTGGTCAGTTGCCCGCGCGCGATCACCAGGGCCACGCCGGCCAGCGAGAGCAGGGCGCCCAGCAGCTGGCGCCGCTGCGGCCGCACGCCGAACAACAGGGCGCCGATGGCGAGCATCCAGACCGGCAGGCTGGCGGCGATCAGGGTAACGTTGAGCGCGCTGGAGCTGCGCAAGGCCTGGTACTGCAGGGCGTTGTAGCAGCCCATGCCCAGGAACCCGGTCAAGGCCAGATAGGCCCAGCGCTGGCGCAGCAATTCGGTCTGTTTCAGCAGCCGCCAGGACAGTGGCAGCAAGAGCAGGGCTGCCAAGGCCCAGCGCAGGCCGTTGAGGGCCAGGGGGCTGATGCTGCCCACCATCAGTCGGCCCAGCACCGCATTGCCCGCCCACAGCAGCGGCGGCAGGGTCAGCAGCAGGGCCAGGCGTGGGTTCAAAGGCCAGTGTCCGAGCGCTTGGTGGCCTCGCGGCGCTTGTTGTTCTTGCTGCCACTGCGCAGGCGCCAACGCAGCAGCAAGCCCACAGCCACCGCCAGGCCGGTCAGCAGAGGCAGGGCCGAGCGGGCCTGGCCGCCTTGTGCTGAGCCCAGCGTGCTGACGGAGTCCATCAGCCAGGCGAACAGGCCGCCGATCAGGGCGAGCGAAAGCAAGGCCAGGGCCCCCGCCAACAGCAAGCCCCAGGCAAGGCGGCGGTAGCGGGCCTGGCTCGTGAGGTTCATGTCCATGGCAGGCAGAGGATCAAGCTGTGGTGGAGGGCTGCGTCGCGTGGCTGTCTGCGGCGGCTGTCGAACCGTCTAGCGCCACTTCAAAGCTGAAGCAGGAGCCCGTACCGGGTTGGCTTTCGACCTGCACCTGGCCGCCCATGAGGTCGACCAGGCGCTGCACGATGGTCAGACCCAAACCCGTGCCGCCGTAACGGCGGGTGATGCTGCCATCGGCCTGGCTGAAGGGCTCGAAGATCTGCTGGATCTGATCGCGTGTCATGCCAATGCCAGTGTCATGGACACTGAAGCGCAGGCGCAGCGCCCCTGCGGTGGCGCTCGCGGGCACCTGATCATTGGCATCGGGCTCGATGCGTTCCACTTCGACGCGGACCTCGCCTTTCTCGGTGAACTTGAGCGCGTTGCCGACCAGATTGACCAGCACCTGGCGCAGGCGCAGGGCGTCGCCGGTGGCATGCTGCGGCACGCCGGGCTGGACGCGGGCGTGCAGGTGCAAGCCCTTCTCGTGTGCCTGGAGCAGCAGCGGGTGCAGGGCCTCGCGCAGGCAATCGTGCAGGGAGAAATGCGCCTGCTCGATGACCACGCGGCCCGATTCGATCTTGGCCACGTCCAGCAGGTCGTTGATGATGACCATCAAGCCCTTGGCCGAGCTGTGGGCCAGCTCGATGAACTTGCGCTGCTTGTCGCTGAGCTCGGTCTGCAGCACCAGCTCGGTCAGGCCCAGCACCCCGTTCATCGGTGTGCGGATCTCGTGGCTCATATTCGCCAGAAAACTGCTCTTGGCCTGGCTGGCCGCTTCGGCCGCTTCGCGGGCGGCTTCGAGCGCGGCCTGGCTGGCCTTGAGGTCGGCGATGTCGCGGGCATTGAGCAGCAGCACCTGCTCGCCGGTCACCGGGTCGCGCATGGGTCGGGCGTTGACGCCATGCCAGCAGCGGCCGCCGTCGGTCAGCAGCTCCAGGTCGGCCTTGAAGCTGTGGCCGGCACGCACCTGGTTGAAGACCTTGATGGCATCGCCGCTGTCGGCAAACAGGGCCTCGAAATCGCTGATGCGCCCGCGGCCGGTGGTGCTGGTGCCAGCCACAGCCGGGCGTTTGCCAAAAGCCAGGGCGGCCGCAGGGTTGCGCATCAGGGTGCTGCCGTCCTGCAGGCTGAACACGGCGATGCGCACGCTCGTGTGCTGCAGGGCTTCCACGCCGCGCAGCATGGCCTTGTCGCTGCTGTTGGCCAGGGAATCGGCCGCAAACAGCATGACCTGGCGGCGGTCGGGGGTGAGGATGCCGCGTGAGACCAGCATCACGGTGGCGGGCTGGCCCTTGGGGTAGAGCGTCCATTGTTCGCGCACGATCTTGCCCTGGGCATGGTCGGCGGCGGTGACGGCCAGGCGTTCGCGCACGGCCTCGCTGGTGTCGGAGAAATCGCGCGAGAGGAATTCCTCGGCGCTGCTCGCGCGCCAGAAACCGAGTGCGGCGGCATTGGCCCAGAGATTGCGCTGGCGTGCGGGGTCGAACACCCACATCGGCACGTCAAGCCAGTCGTAATGGGTCAAGCAGGAAAAATCGAGCATGGAGGGTCAGGGTGGGCCAAACGGCCGAGCGTGCAGGCCTTGTGGGGCCACCCACCGTGGCCATCCGGCAGGCTGCGCGTGGCGCTGCGCATTGTCGCCTGGGTGACGCGGCCTGCCGTCGCTTGTCGGCCGGCTGTTGCGCAAAAAACTGCGTTCGACGCGCGACTGGTGCGCAATTCGGCGGCTTCAGTCTTCCACGGCCGCGCGGTAGGCATGCCAGCTTGCATGGCCCAGCACCGGCCCCACCACCAGCAAGCCGGCAAATCCCGGCAGCAAGGCCAGCACCACCAGCACCGTGATCAGGGCGCCCCAGAACAGCATCACACCGGTTTGTGTCAGCACGAGGCGCAAGCTGGTCAGGCCGGCCGTGACAGCATCGGTCGGGCGGTCCAGCAGCATGGGGATGGAGATCACGCTGACGGCATAGATCAGGCCGGCGAAGAAGGCGCCGACGCCGAGGTAGGCGACGATGAAGCCCAGGTTTTCGGGGTTGAGCAACTTGACCAAGGAACCGCTGAGATCGGGCATGCCATCAAAGCTGACGGCAAACACCACCAGGGCCGCGCGGCCCCAGATCATCTCCAGGATCAGCAGCACGGTGCCGAAGATGGCGATCTGCGACATGCGCTTGCGCCAGGCGGAGAGGCAGTCCAGCAGGCGAGGCTGGTAGCCCTGCTGCAGGCGTCGGCTGACCTGGTACAGGCCCAGGCAGAGAAACGGACCCATCAGCAAAAAGCCGGCCGACAAGGCCAGGGTGTAGATGGGTGCGTGCTCGTAGACGCCAAGCAAGCACCAGCCCATCAGCATGAAACAGGCACCGAAGAACAGGCCGATCAGGGGTGCGCGCCGGAAATCAGCCCAACCGGCCGCCAGCCAGCGCACGGGGTCGCCAAAGCCCAGCGGGCGCAGGCGGATGGCAAAAGCGCTGTCGGCAGGGATTTCCTCATTCACCGCCGAGGGCGGCAGAGGCTGGGGCCGGGGCGCATCGCTGGAGGGCAGTTCGGCGGGTGTCATGGCCGCAGCTTAGGCGCCTGCAAGGCCTGCGCACCAGCGGGCTTTCCAGCAGATGCAGGCCCCGCGGGACGCGAGTCAAGCTGGCGCTCAGGTTCAGCGGCGCAGTGCGGCGCGGGGCCGCACTCAGCCCTTGCGAACTCGCCGAACCTCGTCCCAGATCAGCAGCACCGCGCCCACGGTGATGGCGCTGTCGGCGACATTGAAGGACGGGAAGGCCCGGCCGCTCCAGTGCACCTGAATGAAATCGACCACATAGCCGTGCAGCAGGCGGTCGATGACATTGCCGATGGCGCCGCCCAGGATCAGGCTCAGCGCGGTGGCAAACAGGGTTTGCTGGCCGTGGCGCTTGAGCATGACCAGAATGAAGACCGTCGCCACGGCACCCAGGCCGACGAAGAACCAGCGCTGCCAGCCCGCCGCATTGGCCAGGAAGCTGAAGGCGGCGCCGGTGTTGTGGACCCGCACGACGTTGAAAAAGCTGGTCACATAGCGGCTGTCGCCGAGCTGGAAATTGCCCAGGATCAGCACCTTGGTGAACTGGTCCAGCAGGATGATGACCAGGGCGATGCCCAGCCACAGGCCCAGCTTGTTGCCGCCGCTCGCGCCGCTCTTCTTGTTGCTGCTCGCCATCGTTCAGGCCACCGTACGGGTTTCGCCGCTGCCGTGCAGATTGCTGTCGCAGCGGCCGCACAGAGTCGGGTGGGCCGGGTTGGCGCCCACGTCCTCGCGGTAATGCCAGCAGCGCTCGCATTTCTGGTGAGCCGACGGTGTGACCGTGACACTCAATGCTTCCGCAGCCGAGAGGCTGGCGGCCGAAGTAATGAAGACGAACTTCAGATCCTCGCCCAGGCTTTGCAGCAGGGCCAGGTCTTGCGCTTCGACGCCCAGGGCCACCTCGGCCTGCAAGGAGGCGCCCACGCCGCCGGCGCTGCGCACATCCTCGATGGCCTTGTTGACCGCCTCGCGGATCTCGCGGACGCGGCCCCACTTGGCCAGCAAGGCCTCGTCCGGCGCGGCGAAGGGCCAGTAGGTTTCGACAAAAATGCTCTCGCCGCCATGGCCGCCGTCGAAGATGGCCCAGGCCTCTTCGGCCGTGAAACTCAGGAAGGGCGCCATCCAGCGCAACATGGCCTGGGTGATGTGCCAAAGCGCGGTTTGCGCCGAGCGGCGCGCCAGGCTCTTGGGCGCGGTGGTGTAGAGCCGGTCCTTGAGCACGTCCAGGTAGAAGGCACCCAGGTCTTCCGAGCAATAGACCTGCAGCTTGGCCACCACCGGGTGGAACTCATAGCGTTGGTAGTGCGCCAGGATGTCGGCCTGCAGCTGCGCCGCGCGGGCCAGGGCGAAGCGGTCCACTTCCAGCAGCTGATCCAGCGGCAGGGCATCGGTCTTGGCATCGAAGTCCGAGACATTGGCCAGCAGGAAGCGCAGGGTGTTGCGGATGCGGCGGTAAGCATCAACCACGCGGGCCAGGATCTTGTCGTCCAGGCCCAGATCGCCCGAGTAGTCGGTCGAGGCACACCAGAGGCGGATGATCTCGGCGCCCATCTTCTCGCTGACGGTCTGCGGCGCCACCACATTGCCGACCGACTTGCTCATCTTGCGGCCCTGGCCGTCGACGACGAAGCCGTGGGTCAGCAAGCCCTTGTAGGGCGCGCGGCCGTAGAGTGCGCAGCCGATCAGCAGGGAGCTGTGGAACCAGCCGCGGTGCTGGTCATGGCCTTCCAGGTAGAGGTCGGCCTCGGGGCCGCTGTCGTGGGCGGCGCCCACGTGGCTGCCTTTGAGCACATGCTGGAAGGTCGAACCGGAGTCGAACCAGACGTCCAGGATGTCGCTGCCCTTGCTGTACTGCGCCGCTTCTTCGCCCAGCCATTCGGCCGGGTCCAGCTTGGCCCAGGCCTCGACGCCGCCGACTTCCACCAGCTGCGCAGCGCGCTCGATGAACTCCAGGGTCTTGGGGTGGGCCAGGCCGCTGTCCTTGTGCAGGAAGATGGGCAGGGGCACGCCCCAGCTGCGCTGGCGCGAGATGCACCAATCGGGCCGGCCGGCGATCATGTCGCGCAGGCGAGCGCGGCCGTTCTCGGGGTAAAAGCTGGTGGCGTCGATGGCTTCCAGCGCGGTCTGGCGCAGGGTCTTGGCGGCCGGGTCGGTGGCGAACAGGCCTTCGCCCTCATCCATGCGCACAAACCATTGCGCGGCCGCTCGGTAGATCACCGGCGTCTTGTGGCGCCAGCAGTGCGGGTAGCTGTGGGTGATCTGCACATGCGAGAGCAGTCGGCCGGCGTCTTCCAGGGTCTGGGCGATGACGGCATTGGCCTTCCAGATGTGCTGGCCGCCGAACAGGGGCAGGCTGGCTTCGTAAGTGCCGTTGCCGGTGACCGGGTTCAGGATGTCCTTGAAGGCCATGCCATGCGAGATGCAGGACTGGAAGTCATCCAGACCGTAGGCCGGCGCCGAGTGCACGACGCCGGTGCCGTCCTCGGCGGTGGCGTAATCGGCCAAATAGACGGGGCTGGTTCGGTTGTAGCCCGCATCGACATGGGCCAGCGGGTGCTTGAACTCCAGGCCGGCCAGGTTCTTGCCGAGCGTGGTGGCCAGCACCGAGCCCTCGAGCTTCCAGCGCGCCAGGGACTTCTCGACCAAGGCCTCGGCCACGACATACAAGCCGCGCGGCGTGTCCACCAGGGCGTAGCTCAGCTCGGGGTTGAGGTTGAGTGCCTGGTTGGCCGGGATGGTCCAGGGGGTGGTGGTCCAGATGACGGTGAAGGCATCCTTGTCCAGCGAGCTCAGGCCAAAGGCCGCGGCCAGGCGCACCGGCTCGGCGCTCAGGAAGGCCACGTCCACGGCCGGGCTCTTCTTGTCCTGGTACTCGATCTCGAACTCGGCCAGCGAGGAGCCGCAGTCAAAGCACCAGTACACGGGTTTGAGGCCGCGGTAGACGAAGCCGCGCTCGAACAAGCGCTTCAAGACGCGGATCTCGCCCGCTTCGTTCTTGAAGTCCATGGTGCGGTAGGGGCGGTCCCACTCGCCGAGCACGCCCAGGCGCTTGAAATCGGCGCGCTGGGCGTCGATCTGCTCGCCGGCATAGGCGCGGCTCTTGGCCTGCACCTCGTCGCGCGGCAGGCCGCGACCGTGCGTTTTCTCGATCTGGTTTTCGATCGGCAGGCCGTGGCAATCCCAGCCGGGGATGTAGGCCGCGTCCAGGCCTTCCAACTGGCGGGCCTTGACGATCATGTCCTTGAGGATCTTGTTGGCGGCGTGGCCGATGTGGATCTGGCCATTGGCATACGGCGGGCCGTCATGCAGCACAAACTTGGGCGCGCCGCGGCGCGCCTCGCGCAGGCGCTGGTAGGTGCCTTGCTCTTCCCAGGCCTTGATCCAGCCCGGCTCGCGCTTGGGCAGGTCGCCGCGCATGGGAAAAGGGGTGTCGGGCAGATTCAGCGTGGCGCGGTAATCAGCGGGGGTGTCTTTGGCGGCTGTCATGGTGAAGCGATGGCTTTCAGGCGTGAGCCCGTTCAAAAGAGGCGCCGCGCGCAGGGCGGGCGGTGGAAGGCGTGCAGGAGGCGCGAGGGGATGGAGCCCGTCGCAGGGGCTGCGGCAGGCCGGTGTGCTGCACCCGGCCCCCGCGCCGATCAAATTCGATCGCGGGTGGTCTGCCGTCGCAAGGCGGCGTGGGTGGCCAAAAAGGCGCGTGCCTGCTCTGCATCCTGCCGGATGGCGGCCGTCAAGGCATCGAGCCCGTCGTAGCGGGCTTCGTCGCGAAGTTTGTGCAGGAGTTCCACGCGCACGAGTTTACCGTAGGCCTCCTCACGCCCCAGGGGAGCGGGCCAGGCTAAGCAGTGCACTTCGAGCAGCACGCGACCGGCGTCTTCCACCGTGGGTCGCACACCCAGGCTGGCCACGCCGTCCAGCGGCTCGGCGGCCAGGCCATGGGTGCGCACGGCGAAGATGCCGTGGGCGGCCGGCTTGTCATGGCTGAAGCGCAGGTTCAGGGTGCGAAAGCCGTCCAGGGCACCGGGGCTGGATTCACCGAGGCTGCGGCCCAGCTTCTGGCCATGAACGACATGGCCCGAGATGGCATAGGGCCGACCGAGCAGGCGCGCCGCACCTGCCATGTCACCGGCGGCCAGGGCCTCTCGCACGGCGGAGCTGCTGACGCGCAGCCCGTGCACCTCGTAGCTCATCATGCGGGCGACGTCGAAGCCGCGCTGCCGTCCGGCGGCGTCCAGCGTGGCGTAGTCGCCCTGGCGCTTGGCGCCGAAGCGGAAGTCATCGCCGACCAGGATGTAGCGCGCCCCCAGGCCCTGCATCAGCACCTGATCGATGAAGGCTTGGGCGCTGAGCGCAGCCAGCGCCGCATCGAAGCGCAGCACGATGACCTGGTCGATGCCGCAGCGCTCCAGCTCGCTGAGCTTGTCGCGCAGGGTGGCGATGCGGGCGGGCGCCAGCTCCGGCTTGCCGGCGAGCTGGGCGAAGAAGTCGCGTGGGTGGGGCTCGAAGGTCATCACGCAGCTGGGCAAGCCGCGGTGTGAGGCCTCGGACTTGAGCAAGGCCAGCATGGCCTGGTGGCCGCGATGGACGCCGTCGAAATTGCCAATCGTCAGCGCACAGGCGCTGGCGATGCCGGGATGATGGAAACCGCGAAAAACCTGCATGGCGCCGATTATCGTGCGCCGGCGCAGCGACCGGATTTGGCCTTCAGACCAGAGCGGCCGAGCGGCTCAGCTGCGCGACCTGCATATGGCGCTGCACCACGGCGACGAGGTCATCCATCTCGAAGGGCTTGACCAGGTAATCGTCCATGCCGCACTGGATGCAGCGCTCGCGGTCGCCGTTCACGGCGCTGGCGGTCAAGGCGACGATGGGCACGGGTGCCAGGAACTTCTGGCGCTCCTGGCTGCGCCAGCGACGCGTGGCCTCGAAGCCATCCATGCGTGGCATCTGGCAGTCCATCAGCACCAGGTCGTAGTGCTGCTGGCTCAGCCGGTCCAGGGCCTCCAGGCCGTTCTCGGCCGTGTCCACCTGCAGACCGCAGCACTCCAACATGGACGAGGCCACCAGCACATTGACCAGGCTGTCGTCGACCAGCAGCACGCGGCCGCTGAGCTGGGGCGCCAGGTCCTTGGCGCTGCTGGTACCCAGGGCGCGGTAGTCGCTGGCAGGAAGGGGGCGCGCAGGCGCGGGCTGGCAGGCTTGCAGGGGCAGGGTGAACTCGAACAGCGAGCCTTGGCCGGGCACCGAGCTGCAGCGCAGATCGCCACCCATGGCGCGGGCCAGCTCGCGCGAGATGGTCAGGCCCAGGCCGCTGCCGTCCTGGCGCGGCGCGCGGCTTTGCTGGGTGGCTTGTTCAAAGGGGGCAAAGATGCGCTCCATCTGGTCGGCCGCAATGCCTTCGCCGCTGTCGCGCACCGCAAAGCGCAGCAAGGTGCCGGCGCGCATGTCCAGGGTCGAGCTGACCTCCACGTTCACGGCGCCGCGCTCGGTGAACTTGATGGCGTTGCCGATCAGGTTGTGCAGCACTTGCTTGATGCGCGAGGCATCGCCCAGCACATGGCTGGGCAGGGCGGGGCTGAACTGCAGCTCGAAGGCCAGACCTTTGTCGCGAGCGGTCTGCACCAGCAGCTGGCAGACATCGTCCACCACCTCGCGCAGGCTGACCGGGCCGGCGTCCACGGCCAGCTTGCCGGACTCGATGCGGGCCAGATCCAGGATGTCGTTGACCAGGGCCAGCAGATGGCGGCCCGAGCGGCGCACGATGTCGATCTGCTCGCGCTGCTCGGGCTTGAGTTCGCTGCGCTCCAGCAGCTGGGTCATGCCCAGGATGCCGTTCAGCGGCGTGCGGATTTCGTGGCTCATCACCGCGACGAAACGGCTCTTGCTGGTGCTTTGGTGCTCGGCCGACTGCAGGGCCTGTTGGCGCTGTTCGGCCACCCATGCATTGGCAAAGCGCAGGCGCAGCAGCTCGGTGTGGCGTTGCTCGATGCGGCGTGACTCGCTCAAGGCGATGCAAAGGAAGAAGCCCAGGCCCAAGGCGATCAGGGCGCCTGTTTGCGTGCCCAGGCTCAGGTTGTAGGCCATCAACGGCGCCAGGGCCAGCGTAGAGAACACCAGATTGGCTTGGAAGCGACCGCCCAACACGAACAGACCCATGGCACTCAGGCCGACCATGGAGGCCAGCATCACGCCTTCCAGCTCGGGTGCCTGCGGGGTGTGAAAGAACCAGCCCATGGCGCCCCAACTCAGCGCATCAAGGGCCAGCAATTGCAGCGCACGCCGGCGCCAGGGGAGCAAGGTTTGGAGCGGGGGGCGTTGACCGCCAAGGGGCGCCAACACATGTCGCTGGAAATGCAAGGCTTCCGCACAGCGCCAGAGCGTCACCAGAGCGCGCGCGCCGAGCCAGCCCAAGAGTAGCTCGTGAGACAGATGGGGCCAGAGCAGGTAGACGGGCAGCAGGCAAAAGGCCAGGCCCAGCAGCGTGCGCTTCAGTGTGCCTTCGAACAAGCCAAGGATTTGCTCGACCAGAACCTGGGCGGAAATATCGGGGCTCAGCCGCGTTTCGCGGCCGCCTTCCAGGTCTGCCGGGAACTCGGACGCCTGTGCGGCATCCGTCCCGTTCGCGGCCCATGCGGCCGACGCTGCTGTCATCTCTTTCACCCCTCGACGTCCGGCCGCCTCTTGCTGAGGCCGCTCCAACAGCGTGGGTTCTTGCCCACGCTTGTGATCGCTCCACTCTCGGGCGTGTTTCTACAGGGCAAAGATGACAAATTGAACCGGAACAACCCTTGAAAACCACAGTCATATGAAGTTTCCAGGGCAAACCACTAGGGTGTTTGTCTCAGCGCAATCAGGAGCTGATCAGAGCTGGACTGTGAACCCACTGCCACTCGCCGGGCTTGAGGTCGGCGGGCAAGGCCAACGCGCCGAACTGGGGTCGATGCAGACTCTCCACCCGGTTGCCGACGGC
The DNA here is from genome assembly GCF_002885975.1 of Paucibacter aquatile. Taxonomy (NCBI): domain Bacteria; kingdom Pseudomonadati; phylum Pseudomonadota; class Betaproteobacteria; order Burkholderiales; family Sphaerotilaceae; genus Roseateles; species Kinneretia aquatilis. The sequence continues at coordinate 567,248 of NZ_POSP01000004.1, forward strand.
TGCCACCATGCGCTTGACCTGGTGGTACTTGCCTTCGGTGAGTGTCAGGCGCAGGCCGTGGCTGCCGAAGGCCTCGGCGCCTTCGGCCTTGACCATCTCCGGCGTGAAGCCCGGGCGTTCGCTGGCGACAGGTTTGCTCGGTTTTAGGGGCTTGCGTGATTCGCTGGCGCGGCGGGCTGCCAGCTCGGCCGGCAGCTTGGACTCTGCAGGTTCGCGCAGCTCCACGCCGGCCAAAAGCTGAGCCACCATCTCCGGCGTGACTGGATGCTTGCACTGCGCCTCGTAGACCTTGGGCACATGGTGCTTGGGGCTGGTGAGCTTGTGGATCAAGCTGCCGTCGTCGGTGAGCAGCAGCAGACCGGTGGTGTCTTCGTCTAGTCGACCCACTGGCTGGACATTGCGCTCGCGCAACGGCGCCGGCAGCAAGCTCATGACGCTCGGATGGTGCTTGGGCTTTTGCGAGCATTCATAGCCTGCCGGTTTGTTCAGCAGGATCAGCGCCTTTTCGTAAAAGGGCCAGGTCTTGCCACTGACCTCAAAGCTGAAGCCCTCGGTTTCGTATTCGGCATCCGGATCGTCTGCCTCTTCGCCGGCAATGCGAACCTCGCCGTTGTAGATCAGACCGGCGCAGAGGCGGCGGGTGCCGAAGCCTTGCGAGAACAGGATGTTGGAGAGGCGCATTTTCATATCGCTATTGTCCATGAGCCCGCTGCGCTGTTCGCACGCGGGCGCTGAAGGGGCGCTGATGCTTGCCTATGATCCACAAGCGCCAAGTCCGAGGTGATCCTCGCTGCCGCAATACTTCGCTCGCCATGGACCTCAAAATGACCGATACAACCACTTCTCGTCCTGCTCCTGTCCTGGCCATCCATGGTGGCGCTGGTACCTTGACGAGGGGCGCCATGAGTGCCGAGCAAGAGGCTCGGTATCGCGCTGCCTTGGCAGGCATTCTGCGCGCCGGTCAGGCGCAGCTCGCCGCAGGCGCAAGCTCAGTTGATGTGGTGGTGGAGGCGGTTAGGCAGCTCGAAGAGTGTGAGCTGTTCAATGCTGGCAAGGGCGCGGTTTACACGGCGGCTGGCACCCATGAGCTTGACGCCTGCGTGATGGATGGGCATGGCTGTCGTGCAGGCGCAGTGGCTGGGGTCAGCCGCACGCGCAACCCGATTCTTGCGGCTCGAGCGGTGATGGAGCACAGCGCTCATCTGCTGTTTGTCGGCGCGGCAGCCGATGAGTTCGCCGCACGCCATGGCTTGGAACAGGTGGAGCCCAGTTGGTTTGGTACGCCGCATCGCCTGGAGCAGCTTCGGCGTGCGCGGCAACTGCAGGCTGGCGTGCTGCGCGATCACGATGGTCAAGAGTTGCTGGCTCGGGATGTGTTATCGCTGCGGGGCGATGCTCGGGTGTCGGGCCCAATTGATGAGCTGACCAAGTTTGGTACGGTCGGCGCTGTCGCCCTGGATGCGGCCGACCATCTGGCGGCCGCCACTTCTACGGGTGGCATGACCAACAAGCAGGTCGGTCGAGTCGGGGATACGCCACTCGTGGGAGCCGGAACCTACGCCAACGACGCCACTGTGGCCGTGTCATGTACGGGCACGGGTGAGCTGTTCATTCGTGCTTGCGCCGCACATGATGTGTCGGCACTGATGGAATATGCCAGTCTGTCATTGGCCGAGGCTTGTGAGCGTGTGGTGATGCAAAAGCTTCCGCCGGATGCAGGTGGATTGATTGCAGTCTCTGCCCGAGGCGAGGTATGTCTGCCATTCAACTCCGAGGGAATGTATCGGGGTTATGCGCGGGTGGCTGCTGGCGAGCCCGTGGTGGCGGTCTATCGCTCAGAGTAGTTGTGCTGAGGCATCGGCACGCAGGCTGATTTGCTCCTTTGCGCACTTAATGACTGCTTGTCTGAGATTCGACAAAGACATGAAAAAAGCGGCCCGTGGCCGCTTCTTATTGTTGATGGTCGGGCTGGATGGCCCAGCCCTTTGCATCAGTGCTTCTTGCTTTGGCGGCGGGTGTAAACCACGCCGAACACAGCCAAGCTGACCAGTGCCAGTGAACCAGGCTCCGGCACGGCACGTGCGGTTGCGCGGATCAGGGCCTGGCCCGAGCCGCTCGGGTTCGGGTTGTAGACGGAGAAGGTGTAGTTCGTTGTGCCAGTCAGGCCGGCAGCCCAGGTGCCATTCAGACCTGCCAGGTAAACGTCCACTTGGTTCTTGAACGATGTACCGGTCTCGTTCACGTCCAGGCCGCTGTTGGTGTAGGCGGCGCTGTAGTATTTCTTGTCGGAGCTCTTGCCGGCGCCGTCGCCCAGGATTTCCCAGATGGCGAACTGGAAGGCGGCCGATTTGGTTGATGAAGTCAGGCTGTCAGAGTAGGCGTGCTCGAACAGGTTGGTCAAGTCGGCCAGGACGCGGCTGGTCGTCGTGGTCGAGTCGTCGTACATGCCCTTGATGCCTGTCGCCTGGTAGTTGGCGCCCGCAAAGATCGAGGCGTAGCCCATGGTTGCGCCGCCGGGCGTGGCCTGGTAGCCATTGACGAAGTTGTTCAGCGACACCTTGTCATAAGTGTCCGGCGAGAGGTAGTTGTTCAGCGGGTCCAGGCAGTAAACCCAGAAGCTGTTGGCGCCCAGTGCATTGCTTGTGCCTTCATTGACCTTCCAAGCGCCCAGACCGGTGTCGCGGGCACTGGTGTTGCCGAACACCAGCGAGTGGGTTTCGATCAGCGAAGAGCCGGAGCCAGTCGCCTTGGTCACGGTCGTCGCGCCTTGAGCGTAAGCGGAGCCAGCGGCTACCACGAACAGAGCCGTTGCGGCAAAAGACGCAAATCGACCGGTGGTAGTTGTCGCTGTGGCAGCGTAGTTCATGGTGTGGACCCTGTCGGCGTAGATGGTGTTACGGAAATCTTGGATTGCATCCTACTCGGCCCTTGGCTTCCAACAATCCCGCGAACCGGGGGGTGTTGAGGGGCTGTAAAAAATTCACAGTTGCAGCCAATTACCCAAGCAAATACTCAATACCAATTTCATGCCTGGATTCTGCCTGCTCAATCCGTAGCAAGAGAACCCCCGATATCGAGGGGCGTGAGTAATGTCTCGGTCAATTGGCCTTGGTTTGGATATTCGAATAGGCCTTTTGGCTTACATATTCTGGGCTTGATTTGCCGTATTGGCGTCAGGGCGCAAGACTGGAGCCGTGATCACAGACCGAGTTCCAGTTTCAAACGGCTGACCTCCTGCGTCATCGGCAGCTTGGGTTGGGCGTTGAGCGCAGCGCTCAGTTCTTCCTTGGCTTCTGCTTTGCGGTTCAGCTTGGCCAAGGCGAAGGCCAGGTGAAAGCGGATTTCGCTATTGCCGGGGCTGCGCAGGCGAGCCTCACGCAAATGACGCAGGCCGCCCTCGATATTGCCGCGCTGCACCAAGATCCAGCCCAAGGTATCGGCTGCATCCGCGTTGCCGGGCGCCTGCTTCAAGGCCTTCTCGGCTGCAGCGACGGCTCCAGCGTCGCCCATGCGGTGCAGGAGTTGGGCGTAATTGAGTTGAATGCCGATGTCTCCTGGCTGCAAGGCCAGAATCTGTTGGTAGTTCTTTTTCGCTGCTTCATTTCGGCCCGCTTGCATTTGCACGCCCGCGACGGCCTTCAGGGCGGTGATGTCATTGGGCGCTTTGCGGGCCCAGCCCTCCAGCATGAGCAGGGCCTTGTCCAGCTCACCTGCGGCCACCATGGCGCGCGCCAGCAAAATCGCATTGGCCGTACTCGGTTCTTTCTCGAACACGGTGCGGTAGCCAGCTTGAGCGGCAGGAAATTGACCACGCGACATGGCCACATGGGCGCCAACCAGCGTTGTTTGCACTTTGCCTGGGTGGGTGTTGTTCAACGTCTTCAAGGCGGCATCCACCTTGGCGGGATCGCCGCGGCGAGCTTCCACCTCGACCTGCAAGAGCAGGGCGCCGAGGTCGCCCGCCTGCGACTGCAATGCCTTTTGCACGTTGTAAGTGGCCCCATCGACATTGCCTGCAGCCAGTTGCATGCGTCCAATCTTGACTTGCTCCTGTGCATCAAAGTCCGCCACGCGGGTGGCCTCTTGCAGCACCTGGCGTGCGTTGCTGCCGTCGTTCAAGGCCAGGTAGACACGTGCCAGCGACAGCAAGGCGGGAAGCTTGCCGGAATAGTTGGCGGCCAGACTCTTGGCCAGGGGCAGAGCAAGATCTGCCTGGCGTTGTTCCATGTAAAGCTCCACCAGCATCAAGCCCGGGCGCGCGTCAACGCGCTGCACCTCGTGGGCATGCCGCAGATGGGCGATCGCTTCATTGGGGCGCTTGGCGCGCAGCTCGAGGATCGCCAGCTGGTGGAGCAACTCGGCATCATCCTTGTTGCCGCCTTCCAGCAGCTTCTCCAGTCGTTTGCGCGCCGGATCGAACTTGCTTTCTTCCATGTCCAGCCAGGACAGATTGACGGCCGCCGGGCGGAAGTTCGGGTCTTTCTGCAGCAACTGCTGGAAGGTGTCGCGAGCGCCCTTTTTGTCACCGGCCCTGCCTTTGATATTGCCCAGGAAGTTGAGCATGGTCAGGTTGTCGGGCTCGCGCTTGACGATGGCTTGGGCGGTCTGCAAGGCCTTGGCGGTCTGGCCTTGGTTGAGGTAGACGTTGGCCAACTGAATGCCAGCGCGGCCATCGCCCGGTGTGGCGGCGAAGGCTTTCTCCAGATTGGCCAGGCCCAATTTGTCCTGGCCCAGGCTCAACTGGCTGAAGCCCAGCTCGCGGATGGCCGAGGCCGAGCCGCTGCGGGCGGCCGACTTCTCGAAAAACTCACTCGCCTGGACATAGCGCTTGCGAGCCATGTTCACCGTGCCCAGCAGGAACAAGACCTGCGGGTCTTCCGGATTGATGCGCTGTGCGGCTTCCAGCAAAACCATGGCCCGCCCGTAGTCGCGGGTGTCGACCAGGATGGATGCCAGCATCACCTGCGCGGCGTAGTTCTTGCTGTTCAAGCCCAGGAGGATGTCGAGATAGCCGCGCGCCTTCTCCGGGTTGCCCAGTGCACGGTGCGACATTGCTCCGGCCAGCAGCAAAGGGTCGTTGCCCGCCAGAACTTCAGGGGAAATGGCGTCGATCAGGTCCACCGCATTGGCGAAGGCGGTCTTGGCGGTGGCAAGGTCGCCTTTGCGGTTGGCCAGAAAGCCGCGCAGAAATGAGGCGCGTGGGTCTTCCAGCTCCCATTCCACCAGTTGGGCCAGGTCCTTGCTGGCCTCGGCCTCCTGATTCAGGCCGATCAGTAGGGAAGCACGTGCCACGCGGGCGTCGACCTGCTTGGGATTGATCTTGAGGGCGCGTTCTTGGGCCGCCAGGGCGCCCTTCAGGTCTTGCTGACCTTGCAAGATCGTGCCCAGGGTGTACCAGGCGCCCGCTTCGTTGGGCGACAGCTCGGTGCCCTTGAGCGCCGAGGCCCTGGCCTTGTCTCGCTCGCCCAGGCGCAGCAGCATGGGTGCCTCGGCTGTCCAGGGGCTGCCCGAGCGGGGATTCAAGGCCTTGGCCTCGGCGAAGCTCTTGGCAGCCTGGGTGACATTGCCTGACATGGCATAGGCCGAACCTCGCAAGGTCAGGACCTCGGCCTGAGCTTGGGTGGGCAGGCCACTGGTGGTGATCTGGTCGATCAGCTTCTTGCGATCACCCAGCAGCAGATAGATTTGTGCCAGCGGGATCGCCACCTCGCTGCGGCTGACGCCTTGCTTCAGCGCTTCTTCCAGCGCCGCTTCAGCAGCCTTCAACTCGCCCTGGCCCAGCAACACCTTGCCCAGCAGCAGGTGCGCCGCCAGCATCTTCTGGTCCTCCTGGATGGAGTTCTTCAGCTGGATGATGGCACCCGGCAGATCGCCTCGCTCGAATCGACGCAGGCCGTCTTCGTAATAGGTCGAGGCCTTGTCGGCCGCCGCCAGGCTCCAGGGGGAGCCGCTCAAGAGCAGCAGGCCCAGCACCAGAGGGCGAAGCAGACGTGGAGCCAGGGACGGGGTCGAAGAGGGCGAAGACGAAGGAGTGGGCTGGTGTTTGGATCGCATGGGCGAAGTATCGTCAAGCGCCTGTCGAGGCGGGCGGAATTTATACCGGGAGAGAGGTGTTTCGGGTGCGCTCTTCGTGCCACATGCCGTGGGTCGAGCGTGCAGACCTGACGGCCATTTTGAGCGCAAACGCCTGCGGCATCAGTAGCGCAGGTCCAGCGTCAGCACGTCATTGTCCCGTTTCATCTGGAAGCGGGTCAGAAAGCTGTTGCCCAGCAGCACATGGCTCATCTGGCTGGGCACGACGATGGCTTCAATGCCTCGCACCTCGACGTCGCCAATGCGCACGGTATCCAGCATCAGCGCGTAGGCCGGAATGATGCCGTTTGCGGTTTGCGTCATGGTGCGTCGGCCCTCGCGGTAGCGCAGGCCCATGCGTTCGGCTTCGGACTGACTGATGGAGATGGCGGTGGCGCCGGTGTCGACCAGGAACTGGGTCGAGTGGCCATTGATATTGCCAACCGTGGTGAAGTGGCCGCCATGGCCTGACGACAGCACGATCTTGCGGCCGGTGTTTGCCGCTGCGGCGCCGTCACCGACCCGGCCCGGCGAGGCTCCGAGGACGAGGTTGACGCGGCGCCCCTTGATCTCGACCACGGCTTGGGCGTCGGCCAGTGACAGCAGCTTCACGCCCCGCACGGTTTCGCCCACGGGAACGGTGCGAGGCTCGCCATCAATCAGCAGCAGGGCCGATTTGGCACCCAAGCTGCCGTTGAAGCTGACCACCTGGGCCTGAGCGTTCAAGCTCAGCGTTGCCGTCAGCAGCAGCCCCAAGCCCGCACATGAGCTCTTAATCACGGAAATTCCCGTAGTCGAGCGGAACATCGGCCATCTCTTTCTTGAGCATGTTGATGGCCACTTGCAGGTCGTCGCGGTTCTTGCCGGTGACGCGCACCGTGTCGCCCTGGATGGAGGCCTGCACCTTGATCTTGCTGTTCTTGATGGCCGAGACGATCTTCTTGGCCAGGTCGGACTCAATGCCGTTCTTGATCTTGTAGACCTGGCGCACCTTGTCGCCACCGAGCTTCTCGACCTTGTCCTGCTTGTCCAGGAAATTGATGACCACGCCTTGCTTGACCAGCTTGGCGTAGAGCACCGCCTCGATCTGCTCCAGCTGGAAGTCACTCTCGCCCACCGAGTGAATTTCCTTTTCTTTTTCCTTCAGGGTGACTTCGGCAGCCGTGCCCTTGAAATCGAAGCGGGTGCTGATTTCCTTGATGCTGTTGTCGACCCCGTTGCGGATCTTGACCATATCGGCTTCAAGGGTGGTGTCAAAACTGGGCATATGGATGAGCTTCTTATTTCTGGTGGAGGGCGGGAGAGTCCGCCTTGATCTGGGAAAATTCTGCCATGTCGCAACCCGCTGTAAATCCCCCGAATGAGCTGACCGCCCCCGCCTTGCGGGTGGAGCGCGATGTCAATCTCAAGTCTTGCAATACCTTTGGCCTGCCGGCCACGGCACGCCGCCTGGTGCGCATCCGCGAAGCGGCCGATGTGCGCCGTGTGGTGGACCACCCGGAGCTGGGCCGTGCACCCAAGTTTGTGCTCGGCGGCGGCAGCAATCTGGTGCTGACCAAAGACCTCGACGCCGTGGTGTTGAAGATGGAGATTCCAGGCTTGCGACTGCTGGAAGAACGTACGGACGCCTGGATTATCGAGGCAGGCGCCGGTGTGCCTTGGCATGAGCTGGTGCGCTGGTGCGTGGAGCAGGGCTATCCGGGCCTGGAAAACATGGCCCTGATCCCGGGCACGGTGGGCGCCGCGCCGGTGCAGAACATCGGCGCCTACGGCCTGGAGATGAAAGACCGGCTCGACAGTGTCGAGGTGATGGACCTGGTCACCGGCCGGCCGGTGCGTTTGCCGGCCGAGGTCTGCCAGCTGGCCTATCGCGACAGCGTGTTCAAGCAGAGCGGCCCCGGCGGCCTGGCCGGCAAGAGCGTGATCACCTCGGTGCGTCTGCGCCTGCCCAAACCCTGGCAGCCGGTGCTGGGCTATCTGGAGCTGGAGCGCAAGATGGCCGAGACCGGCATCAGCGCCCCGACGCCACGCCAGATCTTCGACTGGGTCTGCGCCATCCGTCGCGCCAAGCTGCCCGATCCGGCCGTGATCGGCAATGCCGGCAGTTTTTTCAAGAACCCGGTGGTCACGCCCGAGCAATGCCGCGACATCATCGGCCGCGACCCTGGCATCGTTCACTACCCCATGCCCGATGGCAGCATCAAGTTGGCGGCCGGCTGGATGATCGATGCCTGCGGTTGGAAGGGCAAGACGGTGGGCGGTGCGGCCGTGTACGAAAAGCAGGCCCTGGTGCTGGTCAACCGCGGCGAGGCGCGTGGCGCCGAGGTGGTGACCCTGGCACGGGCGATCCAAGAAAGCGTCTACGGCCGTTTCGGTATTCGTCTGGAGCCGGAGCCAGTCCTGCTCTGATCTTCGGCCGGCCGGCGGCCGCTGCGCCGGGGTGTCAGGCCAGATCTTGCTCCCGGCACAGCGCTTCGCTGCGGCTGAGCGCGGCCAGCAGTTGCTGGGTCTGCGCTTCGACTGAAGGCCAGTCCACGGCCCCCTGGTCCTGCTGCAAGGCTTTGGCGCTTTGCTCCAGCTGCAAGGCGGGCTGCACCACCAACTGGAAGCCCAGGTTCGCCGCCGCTCCTTTGACCCCATGCGCGGCCTCACCGAGCTGGCGTTGGTTGCGGCCGCTCAGGCCGGCTTGCAGATCGGCGCGTGTGCGCTCCAGGCTGGCCACATAGCTGGCGTAGAGCTGGCGCACCGTGCTGGCCGGCAGCATCTGGCGCAGATCGGCCAGGGCCTGCGGGTCGAGTCCAGGCTCGTCGGCCTCGCCGCGGGTCACGGCTGCTGCCATCGTGTCCGGCGTTTCAGGGGCGGAGTCCGTGGTCGGTCGATCGGGCTGTGCCTGGCTGGCCAGGCTTTGGGCATGCTGGTTCAAGGCCTGCGCCAAGGCTTCCACGCCGATGGGCTTGGGCAGGAAATCATCCATGCCGGCCTGCAGCGCGCGTTGGCGCGACTCGTCAAAGGCATCGGCCGAGAGGGCGATGATGCGCACATGGCATTTCGGCGCCGGTAGGCGGCGCATGGCGCGGGTGGCGGCGTAGCCATCCATCACCGGTGTGTGCAGGTCCATCAACACCAGGTCGAAGTCCTGGCTGGCCAGGGCGTGCAAGGCCTCGTGGCCGTTCTCGCAGAAGAAGGCCGGGTGGCCCAGGCGCTCCAGCACCGCCTGCAGGTAAGCGCGGTTGGTGGCATGGTCTTCTGAGACCAGGATGCGCAAGGGCTTGTGCTCGCCCGCGAGTGCGTCTTGGACGGTGCTGGCTTGCTCACTGCTGGGTGCGGCGCAGCTGACCAGGGGCAGGTCGACCGTGAAGGTCGAGCCCTGGCCCAGCACGCTGCTGACGGAGATGTCGCCGCCCATGGCGCGGGCCAGGTTGCGCGAGATCTCCAGACCCAGGCCGGTGCCGCCAAAGCGGCGCGAGCGCGTGGTGTCGCCCTGGCTGAAGCGCTGGAACAAGCGGGTCTGGGTGTCGCCGTCCATGCCCATGCCGGTGTCGCTGACCTCGAACCTCAGCAGGGTCTGGCCCAGCATGTCTTCCTGGCGGCTGAGGTGCAGGCGCACCCGGCCCTGTTCGGAGAACTTCAGCGCATTGCTGAGCAGATTGAGCAGGATCTGGCGCAGGCGGGTCGGGTCGGCGCTGACCCAGGCGGGCACATCGGCGTCGGCCAGCAGCTGCAAGTCCAGCGATTTGGCCAGGGCCTGCGGACGGCTCAGCTCGTCCAGCTCCTGCAGCAGGCGAGGCAGGTGGACCGGCTCGGGCTGGATGTGGATGCCACCGGCCTCCATCTTGGAGACGTCGAGGATGTCGTTCAGCACTGTCAGCAGATGGCGGCTGGAGTCGTGCGCAGCGCGCAGCTGGCTTCTCTGAGACGGCGTCAGTGCTGTGTCCTTGAGCAGGTCCAGCATGCCCAGCAGGCCGTGCATGGGGGTGCGCAGTTCATGGCTCATATTGGCCAGGAACACGCTCTTGGCCCGGCTGCCGGCCTCGGCTTCGATTTGCGCCTGCTGCAGACGCTCGGCCAGGGCATGCTGATCCTGGCCGTAGCGGTTGAGGCGGCGGAACTGGCGCAGCAGCATGGCCGCGAAACCCAGGCTCAACGCGCATTGCAAACCGGTCAACCACAAGCTCATGCGGGCCTGCTCACGCACCAGCTGGTTGCGTTCATCGACCTGGGCTGCGACGTGGTGCGAGGCGGTCAGCGACAGCTCGCGCACGGCGTCGGACAGGGACTGCAACTGCGCCAAGGCCTCGCGCAGCTCCGGGCCGGCCTGGCCTTGTTCGGTTTGCCGGCGCACCCAGTCCGCCTTCAGCGGCAGGGCATCGGCCCAGGCGACAAAGCGCTTGCTGCGGTCCAGGGTCTTTTGATAGTCCGGATGCTCGCGCAGCACCAGGGTGGCGTGTTCGCCTTCGATCAGCCCCAGGCGGCTGACAAAAATCTCGTAGCGCTGCTCCACCTGATCGGGGTCCACCTCGTCCGAGCGATGCTCGGCATTTTCCAGGGCCAGGCGCAAGCGCAAGGACTCGACTTCGAACTGGAACAGGCTCCAGATCATGTAGTCATCCTGGTAGCTGCGTGTGGCATTGAGCAGCAGAAACTGACGTGCTTGCAGCACGCCCACCGAACCCAGCACCAGCACCAGCAAACCGGCCATGGCCAGCAAGAGGATGCGCCAGCGACGGCGTTGGCCGGCGCTCTGGGTGCTGGGGCTGCTGCTCACCGGACCTCCAGGCTCTTCAGTTGCCAGATGGAGCGGCTGTAGTAGACGCTGCTGCGCAGCTGGGGGTCGCTGTCGTAGGGGTAGACGATGAAGAGTGGGCCCTTGTCCCGCAGCGCGATCGGCTTGCCGTCGATCTGCAGGGCCAGCACCGGTTTGAAGCGCGCGGCGTCGCTGACCGGGATGTTGACCTTGTAGTCATTGATGGCGCGGGCTTCCAGGGTCTGGCCCTGCGCCCCCGCGAGGTTCAACACATCTTGCAGCAGCGGGCCGCTGAAGGTGCGCGGTGCCGGGTACCAGGGCGTTTGCGTGTGCAGCTGTTGCTGGGGCAGGGCGCTGAGCTGGGCCAGGTCCAGCTGCACCGTCTTGCCGGGCCCGGCCTTGAGTGCGCCGCTGACGGTCAGCAGCACCGGCGCCTTGGCGGCCGGCTTGCTGTCCACGGCACTGGCAGGCTTGGCCACCGGTGGCGCTGGCTGACCCGAGGCAGCCAGACTGGCCATGAGCAGGCCCAGGGCGCCAAGCAGTCGCCACAAGCCCAGGCACCTCAAACCATGAGCCCGGCGTTGTGCCGAGAAAGCCGGGCAGGGCGAAGCCAGCAAGGTGCGCGCACGCATCATCATCGGGTCCGGGAGCGCAGGGTCAGCTTGCGTTTCAGCGGCCGCTGCTGTCGCCGCCTTCGGTCTTGGCCTGTTGCAGTTGCGGCAGATTGCCGCTGTGGCCCGGGGTCAGCAAGCCGGCCTGGGTGTAGGTCATCAGCTTGGCGCGGGTGTCGACGATGTCCAGATTGCGCATGGTCAGCTGGCCGATGCGGTCCGCCGGCGAGAAGGGCGCGTCCTCGACCTTTTCCATGGACAGGCGCTCGGGCTTGTAGGTCAGGTTGGGGCTCTTGGTGTCCAGCAGCGAGTAGTCATTGCCGCGGCGCAGCTCGATCGCCACCTCGCCGGTCACGGCGCGGGCCACCCAGCGCTGGGCGGTTTCGCGCAGCATGATGGCTTGCGGGTCGAACCAGCGGCCTTGGTAGAGCAGGCGGCCCAGCTTGAGGCCGTTCATGCGGTACTGCTCGATGGTGTCTTCGTTGTGGATGCCGGTGACCAGGCGCTCGTAAGCGATGTGCAAGAGGGCCAGGCCCGGGGCTTCGTAGATGCCGCGGCTCTTGGCTTCGATGATGCGGTTCTCGATCTGGTCGCTCATGCCCAGGCCATGGCGGCCGCCGATGCGATTGGCTTCCAGCAGCAGGGCGACTGGGTCGCTGTACTCGACGCCGTTCAGCGCCACCGGCATGCCTTCTTCAAAGCGTACGGTGACTTCCTCTGCCTTGACCACCACGTCATCGCGCCAGAAGGCGACGCCCATGATGGGGTTGACGATGCGGATGCCGCTGTTCAGGTGCTCCAGGTCCTTGGCCTCGTGGGTGGCACCCAGCAGGTTGGAGTCGGTGGAGTAGGCTTTCTCGGCCGACATCTTGTAGCCGAAGCCGGCCTTGCTCATGAAGGCCGACATCTCGGCGCGGCCGCCCAGCTCGTCGATGAAGGCCTGGTCCAGCCAGGGTTTGTAGATCTTCAGGGCAGGGTTGGTCAGCAGGCCGTAGCGGTAGAAGCGCTCGATGTCATTGCCCTTGAAGGTCGAGCCGTCACCCCAAATGTTGACGTCGTCTTCCTTCATGGCCGCCACCAGCATGGTGCCGGTCACGGCGCGGCCGATGGGCGTGGTGTTGAAGTAGGTCACACCGGCGGTGCTGATGTGGAAGGCGCCGGCCTGCAAGGCGGCAATGCCCTCGTGCACCAGCTGGGCGCGGCAGTCCACCAGCACGGCTTTCTCGGCGCCGTACTGCATGGCCTTGCGCGGAATCTCGTCGTAGTCCGGCTCGTCGGGCTGGCCCAGATTGGCGGTGTAGGCGTAGGGGATGGCGCCCTTGTTGCGCATCCAGTGCAGGGCGGCGCTGGTGTCCAGGCCACCGGAGAAAGCGATACCGACCTTCTGGCCGACGGGGATGTTCTGAAGAATGCTGGACATGTGGAACTCGAGGGGGCTGAGTGGCTTCGAGCGAAGCGGTCGGGAGCCAGGCTCAGCAGGTGGACAACAAAGGGCGCAAAGAACAGACGGCCTGCATTTTCTGTCAATTTTCACGCCCGGCCCGGCGCAGCGTCGCGCCGGGCTGACAAGGCATGGCGCCGCCAGGGATCAAAAGCCGGCGCCCGGTTGGGCGAGGTACTGCTGTTCGGCCTCGGTGGAGGCCCGGCCCAGCAGGGCATTGCGATGAGGAAAACGGCCGAACTGCGCGATCACCTGCTGGTGGCGGTGGGCGTAGTCGGCCGCGCCGGCCAGGCGTGGGTCTTCGGCAGCCAGGGCTTCGAAGGCCTGCACGCAGCGGTTTTGCAGGCTTATATCTTCGGCATGTTCGAGCGGCATGAGCATGAACCAGCGCTGCAGGGTGGACAGCTCACGGGCTGGCGGCAGGTCCATCAGGCCCAGGGCCAGCTGCAGCGCCAGCGGGTCGCCTGCGAAAGCTCGGGCGCTGTCGCGGTAGATGTTGCGGGTGAACTGGTCCAGCAGCAGGATGCGCGCCATACGCGCTTGCGCGCTGTCGCCCCAATGGCTCAGGCCTTGCTGCATGGCCTGTTCGACCAGGGCGCCAAAACGGCTGCGGATCTCTTCATCGGTGGCCGCGCTCTTGGTGAACCAGAGCGGGCGCACCTGGCCATCCTCAGCGCTGCCCAGCGTGCCGAACCAGTAGTTGAGCACCGCCTGGGCCTCCGCCGGAAGGCGCAGGCGCAGCCACAGTGGGTGGCGCTGCAGATAGGCCTCGACATAGCTGCAGCCGGGCAGCAGGGGCAAGTCCAGACTGGCCGCCCAGCGCAGGCCATGTGCCACCAGCTGGCCGGCCAGGCCGCGGCCTTGCAGGGCGGGCGCGGTGCCGGTGTGGGTGAAGACCAGGTCGCGGCCGCTGAGCTGGTAGTCCAGCTCGATCTGCTGGCCGTCGACCCGGGCCCAAAAACGGCCTTGAATCGCGCCGCCGGCGCCGCTCTCGCTGTGGTGTTGGATGTCGAGGCTGCTCATGACTTCAGCGTCCCAGTTGTTGCCAGAGGTAGCTGTATTCCAGCGCTTGCAGGGTGGCCCGCTGCTCGTTGTCGGCCGCGCCGCCGTGGCCGCCCTCGGTGTTCTCGAAGTAGTAGAGCGGGTGGCCTTGCTCCAGCATCAGCGCGGCCATCTTGCGGGCGTGGCCGGGGTGGACGCGGTCGTCGCGGGTTGAGGTGGTGAACAGCACCTTGGGGTATTTCACGCCGGGCTTGACGTTCTGGTAAGGGCTGTATTTGGAGATGAAGCTCCACTCCTCGGCGCGGTCCGGGTCGCCGTACTCGGCCATCCAGGAGGCGCCGGCCAGCAGCTGGTGGTAGCGGCGCATGTCCAGCAGGGGCACCTGGCAGACCACGGCATTGAACAGATCGGGGCGCTGCACGAAGGTGGCGCCGACCAGCAGGCCGCCATTGCTGCCGCCCATGATGCCCAGATGCCGGGGCGAGCTGATCTTGCGGGCGATCAGGTCTTCGGCCACGGCGATGAAATCGTCGTAGCTGCGCTGCTTGTTGGCCTTGACGGCCGACTGGTGCCAGGCCGGGCCGAACTCGCCGCCGCCACGGATATTGGCCAGCACGAACACGCCGCCGCGGCTGTACCAGGCGCGGCCGAAGCCGCCCGAGTAGAAGGGCTGCATGGACGCCTCAAAGCCGCCGTAGCCGTAGAGCAGGGTGGGGTTCTGGCCATCCAGGGCAACACCTTCCGGCCGCACCACGAAGTAGGGCACGCGGGTGCCGTCCTTGCTGGTGGCGAAGTGTTGCTCGGCCTTGAGGCCGCGGGCCTCGAACTTGGCCGCGCGAGCCTTCAGCAGCTCGCGCGCGTCGCTGCTGGCGCGGGCGAGGAAGAGGCTGTCGGGGGTCAGAAAGTCCGCGTAATTGACCAGGTAGTGCTCGGCCAGCTCATCCTGGGCCAGCTCGCTGTCATGCAGGGCCTGCAGATGCAGGGTGCCGGGGAAGGGCGCCTGGATCCGGCGATGGCGGGCCGGGCGACCGGGCGCGAACTGCCACTCTTCCAGCTTGCTCGCCACCTGGTCGTTGATATTGAGCACCAGGTGCTGGCGGGTGGTGATGAAGCTGTCCAGCGAGCGGGTGGCGCTGGGTTTGAACAAGGTGCTGAACTTGCGCTCGCCGCGGATGAAGGCGGCCGCCGGCGCGCTCAGCAAGCTGCCGGCGGCATGCCGCACGCCGCCGACGCGCCAGTCTTTGCGCGGCTGCAGCAGCACGCGGGCGCCCCAGAAGCTCAGCTGCACATCGCTGGGCACGTCCAGAGCCCGGAGCTTGTCGCCCTGCAGCAGGAAATAGCGCTGGTTGTAGAAATCCAGCGCGCGGCTGAACACGGTGCGCTCATGGCCGGGCGTGCGGTCCACCAGCACCGACACCGCCACATCTTGGGCCTGGCCCTCGAACACCGTGCGGGCCTGGGCCAGCGGTGTACCGCGCTGCCAGCGCTTGATCACCCGCGGGTAGCCCGAGTCGGTCAGGCTGCCGGGGCCGAAATCGCTGGCCACATAAAGGTGGTCGGCATCGATCCAGCTGACCTCGCTCTTGGCCTCGGGCAGGACGAAGCCGCCTGAGACGAACTGCTTGCTGACGGTGTCGAACTCACGGACCACATGGGCGTCCGAGCCGCCGCGCGAGAGCGAGATCAGGCAGCGGCGGTACTCGGGCGCCAGGCAATGGGCGCCAGCGAAGACCCAGCTTTCGTTCTCGGCGGCGCCAAGTGCGTCCAGGTCCAGCACGGTTTCCCAGGCGGGGCTGGCTTTTTTGTACTCGCCCAGGCTGCTGCGGCGCCACAGGCCGCGCTTGTGGTTCTGGTCTTGCCAGAGGTTGTAGACCCAGGCGCCCTTGCGGCTGATCTGCGGGATGCGATCGCTGGCATTGAGCAAGTCCAGCATCTCGCGGCGCAGGCCCGGGTACTCGGGGCGGGCCTGCAGCTCAGCGAGGGTGAGCTGGTTGCGTTCCTTGACCCAGGCCAGGGCACGTTCGCCTTGCACCTCTTCCAGCCATTGGCGCGGGTCGATGCTGGCTGCTTCGGGTGTTTGGCCGGGCGTCTGGCCGGGTGTCTGGCTCAAGGCAGGGGCGCTGGTGGTCATGGTCATCAGTCCGAACAGGGCCAGGGACAGGGCGCGGGCGCCGAAGGCGTGCCGGCGCAACTGGGTTTGGGGGCTTGAGTTCATGGCGAGCATCCTAGGTGCAGCGACGCGGCGCGCCGCAGCGGCTTGTTGGAATGTGCGAATAGCGGATCGCAAGACCGCAGCGGTGGCCCGCGGCTTCCAGCTCCCACTCACTCACTCGTCGGCCGGCCGCTTCAGCGCGATAGGATTGATCTCGACCGAGCTCTCGGCGGTGGAGACGTAAATGCCGCCGTCCTGCACCGTCACCTGCAGCTGCATGCTGCGCTGGGCCAGAGCGGCCAGTGCCTGCGATTGCTCGGCCGGGATCTGCCAGACCGCCAGGCGCGGGCAGCGCTGCAGCTTGGATTCGATGCCCGCCCACCAGATCGGCGTGCTGTAGGCATAGCCGTAGACCGACACCTTCTCCGCCCGGCCGTGGGCCTTGAGCAGGCGGCGGTCGTCGGGCTGGCCGAGGTCGATCCAGTGCAGGATGTCGCCGGTCAGGTCGCGCTGCCAGAGTTCGGGCTCTTCGGCGTCGGCCAGGCCCT
Organism: Paucibacter aquatile; assembly: GCF_002885975.1. NCBI lineage: Bacteria > Pseudomonadati > Pseudomonadota > Betaproteobacteria > Burkholderiales > Sphaerotilaceae > Roseateles > Kinneretia aquatilis. Next base: position 583,818 of record NZ_POSP01000004.1, read on the forward strand.
TGCTCAGCTCCAGCTTGCCGCGCAAATCATCGGCCGGCGCATTGAGCGCGAAGGCCAGGATGCGGACCATCATGCGTTCGTCGGTTTCCGAGGGCTGGCGCGCGATCGTCAGGTTGTGTTCGCCGTAGACATGGCGGTCCATGTCGGCGATCTGCAGCTGGGCTTTGTGGATGGTCGCTTTGAGGGCCATGGCGGGCGCGGTGCTTTCTGCTGAGGAAGAGGCAGCCCGAGGCGCGAGGCGGGCTCGGGGCAATCGCGCATTATCGGGGCTCGCCCCGGCGTCCCGCGCCGGAGCTCGGCCGCCCAGGCCAGGGCATGGGGGACAATCGGCCGCTTCTCCTCCACTGTCGGCGCCTTGTCGCGCCGCGAAAGCCTTGCCATGAGCATGAAGAAGACCGACCTCGACCGCCTTGCCGGCATCAAACTGGACAGCCAGATGCGCGGTGCCGCGATCCCCGGTCGCTTCGGCAAGCAGGCCGCCCAGCTGCCCGACCGCAAGGAGCAACGTCGCCTCGACGCGGCCGCCGGCCTGGTGCCTTTTGCCTGCAAGCTGCCCGCTGCCCTGACCCAGCAGCTGCGCGAACGCGCGGCCAGCCACGAGGGCGGCATCAACGGCCTGGTGGCCGAGCTGCTGCAGAAATCGCTGGCTTGAAGCCTGGAGCGGATGCCCGGGGCGGCGTCCGTACCCGGCCTGATCCCCGGCCATGCGCAGCCATGGCATGATGGCCGCCGTCGTGTGTTGGGCTGCGCCTGTCGCACCACATCGTTCCTGTTTTCTCTTACTTTTTTCTGTTCCTTCTTTGCTTTGTTGCATGCGCCAGGGTCGCTCATCGGGCCTGGCGGCTGTCCCGCCATCGAAAAAGAGACATTGCCATGAAACGTTTCATCATCTCCCTGGCCGCTGTGGCCCTGATGCCCGCCTTCGCGCAGACCGCCAACCCCGGTGCCAAGGTCGACCCCAAGAACAACAAGGTCAGCCGCCCCGTGGTGGAGAAGCCCAAGGTCAAGCTGCTCAGCCGCGATGAGCTGCGCAAGTGCATGGACCTGAGCGATGCCAACAACGTCGAAGCCGAGGCGGTGAAGGCCGACCAGAACACTTACAAGGAAACCGCTGCAGCCCTCAAGGCCGAGCGTGATGCGCTGCAAAAGGCCGACGAAGCCGCCGGCGTGGCCCTGTCGGAAATGAAGGCCGAGCGCGAAGCCATCCTGAAGGAATTCGAGAACATCAAGGCCTATGCTGAGAGCAAGGATCCTCGCCCGGATCGTGAGGTCCTGGAGGCTCGCAACAAGGCCTATCAGGAGCGCGCCAAAGCCTTTGACGCCCGCGTGACCGGCATCAACGAAAACAACGCCAAGAGCAACGAGGCCCGCAAGGCCTTCGGCACCAAGGTCGATGCGCTGAACGCCAGTTTCAAGGCGCTGGAAGAGCGCCAGGAAGCGCACCTGGACAAGGTCGATACCTGGAAGCAGGAGTGCGGTAACAAGTCCTACGACGAAGAAGACGAGAAAGCCATCAAAAAGGAGCGGGCTGCGGCCGGCAAGTGATGGCGGTCTTGGGTTGAGTTCGCTCACCCTGCGCCCGAGGCGCCAGGCCCAACGGCTTGGCGCCTTTGTGTTTTCTGGCGAGCGCGAGGCTTGATCAAGCAAGCCCGGTGTGACGCCCTTTCTGGAGTTCTCTCGTGTCTGCACCAACGACCAATCCCCTCTTGCAAGACTGGACCGGCCCCTTCGGTCTGCCCCCGTTTGCGGCCATTGAAGCCGCCCATTTTTCGCCCGCCTTCGAGCAGGCCCTGAATGAGCATCGCGCCGAGCTCGACGCCATCGCGTCGCAGAGCGAGGCGCCCAGCTTCGCCAACACCCTGGCCGCCTTCGACCGCAGCGGCCGCCTGCTGACGCGCTTGGAGCATTTGTTCTATTCGCTGGCGGCTTCGGCGTCCTCGCCCGAGATCCAGGCGGTGCAGCGCGCCCTGGCCGCGCCCTTGGCGGCGCACAACAACGCGGTGTATATGCACGCCGGCCTGTTCCAACGCGTGCATGCCGTGTACGAGCAGCGCGCCTCGCTGGGCTTGAGCGCCGAACAGCTGCGCCTGCTGGAGCGGGTGCATCTGGACTTCGTGCGTGCGGGCGCCCAACTGGCCCCCGAGGCGCAAGCGCGTTATGCCCAGGTCATGGAGCGCCTGGCCGAGCTCAACACTCAGTTCGGCCAGAACGTGCTGGCCGACGAAAGCGGCTTCCGCCTGGAGCTGCGCAGCGAAGAGGAGCTGGCGGGCTTGCCGGCGTTCGTGCGTGCCGCGGCGGCCCAGGCGGCCGCCGAGCGCGGCCTGGAGGCCGGCGTCCATGTGATCACGCTGTCGCGCTCGCACATCGTGCCTTTCCTGACCTTCAGCGAACGGCGTGATCTGCGTGAGCAGGCCTGGCGCGCCTGGGTGGGCCGGGGTGAGAAGGCCGGTGCCAGCGACAACCGCGCGATTGCGCAGGAGATCCTGAGCCTGCGCCAGGAACAGGCCCGCTTGCATGGCCATGCCTGCTACGCCGACTTTGCCCTGGCCGACACCATGGCCGGCTCGCGCGAGGCGGTGCTGGGCCTGCTCAACCAGGTCTGGGAGCCGGCCAAGGCGGCCGCCGAGGGCGAGCGCCAGGCCCTGGAGGGCATGATGGCCTCGCTGGACCTCCATGTCCCACTGGAAGCCTGGGACTGGCGCTTCTACGCCGAAAAGGTGCGCAAGGCGCGCTATGACTTGGAAGAGGCTGAGGTCAAGCCCTACTTCCCGCTCGATGCCATGGTGCAGGCCTTGTTCGACTGCGCCCAGCGCCTCTTTGGCCTGCGCTTTGTGCATCGCCCCGAGGTGGCCGGCTACCACCCCGATGTGCAGGTCTACGAGGTGCGCAATGCCGATGACAGCCTGCGCGGCGTCTTCCTGCATGACAACTTTGCCCGCCCCACCAAGCGCAGCGGCGCCTGGATGAATGCCATGCGCTGGCAGGCGCGCAACGGCATGGACTGCGTGCCCATCATCCTGAACAACAACAACTTCGCCAAAGGTGCGCCGGGTGAGCCCACGCTGCTGAGCTTCGACGATGCCCGCACCCTGTTCCACGAGTTCGGCCACGGCCTGCACGGCCTGCTGTCCGAGGTGGAGTTTGAGCGCCTCTCGGGCACGCAGGTGCTGCGCGATTTCGTCGAGCTGCCCTCGCAGATCTTCGAGCATTGGATGAGCGAGCCCGAGGTGCTCAAGAAACACGCCCGCCACTACCAAAGTGGCGAGCCCATCCCCGACAGCCTGCTGGCCAAGCTCAAGGCGGCCGAGTTGTTCAACCAGGGTTATGAAACCGTGCGCTACACCGCCAGTGCCCTGGTCGACCTGGCCGTGCATTCGCGCAGCGAGGCCGAGGGCCCGGATGTGGTGGCCTTCGAGGCCGAGTGCATGGCGGCCTACGGTTTGCCGGCCGCTGTGGGCATGAACCACCGCCTGACGCATTTCCAGCACCTGTTCTCAGGCGCCAGCTACGCCGCCGGCTACTACGTGTACATGTGGGCGGAAGTGCTGGATTGCGATGGTTTCGAGGCCTTTGTCGAAGCCGGCAGTGCCTTCCATGCGCCGACCGCTGAGCGCCTGCGCCGCTGCATTCTGTCCAGTGGCAACAGCCAGGAGCCCGGGGCCGCTTTTCGCGCCTTCCGTGGTCGCGATCCGGTGGTTCAGCCCATGCTCAAGAGCCGCGGCCTGCTGCCGGCTTGAGGAGGAGCAGGAGCAGAAGCAGGGCTTACTGACCCGGCGCCTTCAGCCGGGTAAGAAACTGGTCCAGGCCGGCGTGGAAGGCTTTGAAATCCACCGGCTTGGTCCAGTACTCGGCGAATCCCGCCGCCTGTGCGCGCCGCAGGTCGTCCGGCATGGCGCTGGCCGAGAGGGCGATGCAGGGAATGGAGGCCGTGGCCGGGTCGGCGCGCAGCGCCTCCAGCACCTGGAAGCCATTCATATCGGGCAGTTCCAGGTCGAGCAGGATCAGGTCCGGGCGAAGGCTGGCGGCCCGAGCCAGGCCTTGCTGTCCGTCGCCTGCCAGGCTCAGCTGCCAGACTGGGCGCAGAGCGACCAATTCCTGGACCACCAGCTGGTTGACGGGGTTGTCTTCGATGTACAGCAGCTGGGCCTGTGCAGGCGCCTTGTGGCTGCGCTCGGCTGCGTCGCTGGCCACAGCTGCGGCAGGGCTGCGAGCGGAGGCCGGCAGGCTGCTCAGGAACTCCGGACTTTGGCTGGACAGCGTGAACATAGCGTTACAGTCTACGGCGCTCCTGTGACAGTCAATTTGACTTGGATTCAGTCTGTTGAAAACTGTTCACGGGACTTGCCCGGGCTTGACGGTTCACCCGGTTTGGGATCCATGAATTCAGCCATAAATTTGGCCATAACTTCAGTTCTCCTCGCATGACTACTTCTTCTGCTGCTGCATCCGCATCGCCTCGCAGTGATGAGGGGCCGGTCGCCCTGGTCACCGGCGCCGGCTCGGGCATTGGCCGCGCGGTGGCCCTGGCCTTGCTGGGGGCGGGCTACCGGGTGGCCCTGCTGGGTCGCCGGGCGGAGGCCTTGGCCGAGACGGCCGTGCTGGGCGGCTTCGATCCGCTGCAGCCGGTCTCCTTGGATAGCGTGCTGGTGCTGCCGACGGATGTCAGCCGGCCGGAGGCCGTCAGTGCAGCCTTCGAAGGCTTGCGCCAGCATTGGGGGCGTTTGGATTTGCTGTTCAACAACGCTGGCATCGGTGCGCCCGCGGTGCCCATCGACGAACTCAGCTTCGAGCAATGGCGCTCCGTCCTGGACGTCAATTTGAGCGGCGCCTTTTTGTGCGCCCAGGCTGCGTTCAGGCTGATGAAGCAGCAAGAGCCGCGCGGCGGCCGCATCATCAACAACGGCTCCATCTCGGCCCATGCGCCGCGCCCCAACTCGGCGCCCTACACCGCCACCAAGCATGCGATCACCGGCTTGACCAAGTCCTTGTCTCTGGACGGCCGGCCCTTCGACATCGCCTGCGGTCAGATCGACATCGGCAACGCCCTGACCGAGATGGCCCAGCCCATGACCCGGGGTGTTCCCCAGGCCAATGGCAGCATCGCGGTAGAGCCGACCATGGACGTGGCCCATGTGGCCAGCGCGGTGCTCTACATGGCCAGCCTGCCGCTGTCTGCCAATGTCCAGACCCTGACCGTCATGGCCACCACCATGCCTTTTGTCGGCCGGGGTTGAAATGCGCTTCAATGGCCCGATCTGAGCTCTTTGTCGTGTCCTGAAAGGCTGCCGTGCTGTCTGCACTCTTTTCCTTGCTCTTCCGCCTGGTCTTGGCGGTCGCCACCGTGGTGCTGGTGCTCAGCCTGATGGCCGTGGCCCTGGTGTCAGTCGTAGGCCTGCTGCTCTGGAGCCTGCTGCGCGGCCGCAAGCCGGTGATCGACATGGGCCGCTTCCAGCGCGCCCGCCAGGCCCGCCCCGGTTTCGGTGCTCGCCGTCCGGCTCAGCCCATGGGCGAGGTGGTCGACGTCGAAGTTCGCGAAGTCAGCCCGAGCAGCCCGCGCCTGCCTTGAGCGGCCGAGCGGCCGGCGCTTGGCGGTAGACGGCAGGAAGCAGCCCTTGGGTTGCTTGTTGATCGGGCCGGCTGGGTACTCTGCTCCGTTCATGTCCCCCGGTGCCCGACGTTGTCGGGCACCTCCTCCTTTACTTCACTTCGCAGAGCACCCAGCCGTCCCGATCCAGCAAGGTCTGACGTCTTCGGCGAAAGCGCCAGACGGTGGCTCTGACAAGGGGTGTCGGGTGAGTGCTGAAGCGAAGTAAAGGAGGAGGTCCGCGCGAAGCGCGGGCCGGGGGACATGAGCGGAAGCACTCATCCGACGCCCCTTGGCACCAGCACAACCCTCAACGTCGACAAAGTGCCGGCTGCCGCCCTCCCAGCCGGGCCGGAGTCAGTAGCGCTTGTTCGACAGCTCCGCCAGGATTTCGCCGTAGATGCGGTAGCGTGAGGCGCTGATCTGACCGGCATCCACGGCTTCGCGCACGCCGCAGCCGGGCTCGTGCTGGTGGCTGCAGTTGTAGAAGCGGCAGTGGTCGGCGTGGGCGCTGAGGTCGGGCATCAGGCGGGCGAGGGCGGCCGGGTCGATCTGGTGCAGGCCGAATTCCTGAAAGCCGGGCGAATCGATCAAGGCGCTCTCGCGCTGGGCATCGACCCAGTACCACTGCGTGGTGGTCGTGGTGTGGCGGCCTGAGTTCAGAGCCACCGAGATATCACCGACCTGGGCCTTGGCGTCGGGCACCAGCAGATTGATCAAGGTGCTCTTGCCGGTGCCGCTGGGCCCCAGCACAAAGCTGCGCTTGCCTTGCAGCCAGGGCAGCAACTGGGCGCGCGCGGCGTCGGGCTCGGCCTTCATGGCCAGTTCCATCATCGGCAGGCCCATGGCGCGGTAAGGCGTCAGGCGTTCGCGGGCATGGGCCGTGCCGGGCAGATCGGTCTTGTTCAGCGCAATCGTGGTGGCGATGCCGGCGCTTTCGGCCGCGATCATGGCGCGGCAGAGCTGGCTCTCGCTGAACACCGGCTCCACTGCCACCAGGATCAGCAACTGGTCCAGGTTGGCGGCGAAGCTCTTGGTCTTCCATTCGTCCTGGCGGAACAGCAGGTTGCGGCGCGGCTCCACCGCTTCGATCACCCCCTCGTCTGAGCCGGACGGGGCCCAACGCACCTGATCCCCCACCACACAATCGCTTTTCTTGCCGCGCGGGTGGCAGACCCGGCGCTGGCCCTCGGCGTCCTCGACGATGTAGTGCCGGCCGTGGCCGCGCACCACCAGGCCCAGGTCCAGCTGCGCAAACTTGCCGGCCTGGCTCACGAGGCCGCCCCTTGCAAGGCCACCGGCGCCGCCGTGCCCGAGGGCTGGCGGGCGATGGCGGCCAGGCGTTCGCTGGCCGGCGGGTGCGAGTAGTAGAAGGCGGCGTAGACCGGGTCTGGCGTCAAGGTGCCCGCATTGTCCTCATGCAGCTTGAGCAGGGCCGAGGACAGCTCCGTGCCGCTGGCATGGGCGCAGGCATAGGCATCGGCCTGAAACTCGTCACGGCGCGACATCCGGCTGCCCAGCGGCGTGAAGAAGAAGCTGAACACCGGCACCACCAGCATGAAGAGAAGCAGGGCCAGCGCGTCGTTCGGCGCCGCCATATTGGGCTGCACGTTGAAGGCGATGTAGAAGCCCGCCTGCGTGCCCAGCCAGCCCAGCAGGGCAAAGCCGGCCAGGCTCAGTGCAAACATCGTCAGCATGCGCTTGAGCACGTGGCGGTGCTTGAAATGGCCCAGCTCATGGGCCAGCACCGCCTCGACCTCGCTGCCGTTGAGGCGCTGCAGCAAGGTGTCGAAGAACACCACCCGCTTGGCCGGGCCGAAGCCGGTGAAATAGGCATTGCCATGGGCCGAGCGGCGGCTGCCATCCATCACGAACAGGCCTTGCGAAGCAAAGCCGCAGCGCTGCATCAGGCCCTCGACGCGCGCTTTCAGCGCTTCGTCGGGCAAGGGCGTGAACTTGTTGAACAGAGGCGCGATCACGGTGGGGTAGAGCACCAGGATCAGCAGATTGAAGCCCATCCAGCTGCCCCAGGCCCACAGCCACCACATGCTGCCAGCCGTGCCCATCAGCCAGAGGATCATGGCGGCGATCGGCAGGCCAATCAGAGCGCCAACCAGGGCGCCCTTCAGCGCATCGGCCACATAGAGCTTGAGCGTCATGCGGTTGAAGCCGAAGCGCTGTTCGATGCGAAAGGTGTTGTACAGCTCCCAGGGCAGGTCCAGCAGGCTGCCGACCAGGGTGAACGCCACCAGCAGGCTGAGCTGATAGACCATGGGGCCGAAGCGCTCGGCCGTGGCCGCATGCACCCAGCTGTTGAGCAGATCGAGGCCGCCGAGCAGGGTCCAGGCCAGCAGCAGGGCGCTGTCAAAGGCCAGGTTCAGCAGGCCGAAGCGGCTGCGCGCCACGGTGTAGTCGGCGGCTTTCTGGTGCGCGGCCAGAGGCACGGTGGCGGCAAAAGCGGCCGGCACCGCGCCGCGGTGCTGCATCACATGGCGCACCTGGCGGCTGCTCAACCAGAATTTCAGGCCCAGGGACAGCAGCAGGGCCAGGGCAAAGGCCAGGCTCAGCATCGTGGGGTGGAGGGTCGGGGAAAGGCTTGCAAACATGGGTGGCAAGTGTAGGGCTGCGACAATGCGGCGCACTGATTGCATTGAAAGCCCTGCCCATGAGCGACCTGACCCCTTCCGCCCCGGCCGACGCCGCGCCCCTGCTGCCCATCAAGGACCAGAACCTGATCTGGATCGACCTGGAAATGACCGGCCTCTACCCCGAGACCGACCGCATCATCGAGATCGCCGTGGTGGTCACCGACGCGCAGCTCAATGTGCGGGTCGAAGGCCCGGTGTTTGCCATCCACCAGAGTGACGAGACCCTGGACAAGATGGACGCCTGGAACAAGGGCACGCATGGCAAGAGCGGCCTGATCGACCGCGTCAAGGCCTCCACCATCAGCGAGGACGAGGCTGTGGCCCAGACCATCGCTTTCCTGAAGCAGTATGTGCCGGCCGGCAAATCGCCCATGTGCGGCAACAGCATCTGCCAGGACCGCCGTTTCTTGGCCAACTACATGCCCAAGCTGGAAGAGTTCTTCCACTACCGCAACCTCGATGTGTCCACGCTCAAGGAGCTGGCACGCCGCTGGAAGCCCGGCATCCTCGATGGATTCAAGAAGGCCCAGGCTCACACGGCCCTGGCCGACATCCACGAGTCCATCGATGAGCTGGCTTATTACCGCGAGCACTTCCTGTCTCTTTGATCCCTCTCGCTTTCATCCTCCAGCCATGTTCTTGAGCAGGATGGCGGCCCATGGCTGAGTCCGCGGCGCCCTTGGCCGCCGGACTCTGGGCGGCATTTGATTTCCCGCGCCACCCGCTGGCGCGTGAAGACGGCGAACGGGTGCGGGGCGCTTTTTACGCGCCGCCGGCGCGCTGGCTGCGTGCCCATGCCGCCGATGAAGTGGCCGCCGTGCTGGATGCCGCGCATGCGGCCAGCCGTGCCGGCGCCTGGGTGTTGGGCGGCCTGCGCTACGAAGCGGCGGCCGCGCTCGACCCGGCGCTGCGCACCCAGTCCGCGGGCAGCGCGCCACTGGCCGAGTTCGCGGTGTACGAGCAAGCGCCGCAGCCCTGGCCCGATGCCGCGGCGGCATCGTCCGACTTGCTCACCGAAAGCTGGGCCGACGCTCAGGACGAGGTGGCCGAGTCGGTGCAGATCGAGCGCATCCGCGAGTGGATTCGCAGCGGTGACTGCTACCAGGTCAACCTGACCACGCGGCTGCAGTCCCGCCTGTCGCCTGGGGTCGATCTGGCCACCTTTTTCCTGGCCTTGCATCGCAGCCAGCCCGGCGGCTTCTCGCTGTTCCTGCGCGAGGCGGGGGTGGCCAGCGTGTCGCCCGAGTTGTTCTTTGACTGGCGGCCCGTGCCCGATGCCCAGCACAGCTGGCTTCTGGCCGCCCAGCCCATGAAAGGCACGGCGGCGCGCGGCCGCGATGTGGTGGAAGACGAGGCGGCCCAGGCCCATCTGCGCACCAGCGAAAAAGAGCGGGCCGAGAACCTGATGATCGTGGACCTGCTGCGCAACGACATCGGCCGCGTGGCCCAGCTTGGCAGCGTGCGTGTGCCGCGTTTGTTCGAGCTGCATGCCTTGCCGACCGTCTGGCAGATGACCTCCACCATCAGCGCCGTCAGCCGGCCGCGTCTGCGCTTGTCGGAGCTGTTCGCGGCCCTGTTTCCGTGCGGTTCGGTGACCGGTGCGCCGAAAGTGCGGGCCATGCAGATCATTGCCGAGCTGGAGCCGCAGCCGCGCGGCTGGTATTGCGGCGCGCTGGGCCTGTTGCAGCCCGGCGGCGTGGCCACCTTCAACGTGCCGATCCGTACGGTGGAGCAGGGCGTGGGCGCCGATGCCGCCCCTCTGTCGGCCGGCGTCGGCAGCGCCATCACGCTCGATTCCGAAGCTGCGGCCGAGGTGGCCGAGTGGCGAGCCAAGGCGCGCTTTCTGCTGCGGGCCCAGGCGCCGGTGGCGGCGCTGGAAACTCTGCGACTCTCGGGGGGGCAGTGGGTGCGGCTGAGCGGCCATCTGGCCCGTTTGCAGCGCACCTGCCAGCATTTCGGGCTCAAGCCCAAGCTGCCCGATGTGCGCGCCGCATTGGCCGATCTGGCGGCCGCGCATGCCCAGGGTGAATGGCGGGTGCGGCTCACGTTCTGCGCACAAGCGGGCCTGCAAATGCGCGCCACGCCGCTGGAGCCGACACCAAATTGCGTGATACTCGCGCTGGCTGCACATGCCATCGCCTCGCAAGGGGCGGCGGCCGAGTTCATCCAGCACAAGACCACGCGGCGCGAGGTGTACGAGGCCTTCGCTGCGACCAAGCCCGCTGGGGCATTTGATGTCTTGCTGTGGAACGAGGCCGGGGAACTGACCGAGTGCAGCTTTGGCAATATCGCCGTGCAAATTGAGGGGCAGTGGTTGACGCCACGCCTGCAAGCCGGGCTTCTGCCCGGTGTCTACCGAGAAGAACTGCTGCAAGAAGGGCGGCTGCGCGAGGCGCAGCTGATGAAGAGCGATCTGAAGCGCGCCCAAGCCCTTGCATTTTTTAACAGCCTGCGCGGCTGGTGTCCTGCCAGCCTGCTGAACCCGGGTGAGCTGCCGCTCTGAATGAAACAAGAAGCGCGAGCAATGTGTTGCGCTCACGGCCTCACCCTGTTGCGACCATTTGACTGAATCCCCATGGCTACCAAAACCCAAGCACGCACTGCCGCCGCCAAGCCGGCCGCAGCGGCCAAGAAAACAGCGCCCAAGACGGCGATCAAGGTTGCGCCCGCCAAGAAAGCCAAGGCTGCGGCCGTGACCGAGGCGGTGGCCCCGAGCGCTGTGGCCAAGAAGTCGGCCCCCGCCAAAGCGGCGCCCAAAAAGGCGGAAGCCACAAAGGCAGCGGCCAAGAAGACCGTGGCCACGAAGGCGGTGGCCAACCGCGCGGTGACCGCCGAAGCGCCCGCGAAGAAGACGAGCATCAAGCCCGCCGTCAAGGCGGAAGCCAAGGCGCCCAGCAAGGTGGCTGCCAAGACTGCGCCGGCCAAGAAGGCGGCACCCGCCAAGAAAGCCGCTGCCGCCCCGAAGGCTGGCAGCGAGCCCGTCGTGGCGAGCAAGAAGGCTGTCAAGACCGCTCAAGTAGCCAAGGCCACCAAGGTCGCTGAAGCCCCCGCTGCCAAGTCAGCGCGCAAGGCGGCGGCCTCCAAGACCGTGAGCACAGCACCCGCGACCGCCGAGCCTCTTGCCGCTGCGGTCAAGACGGCCAGCAAGAAGACAACCAAGCGCGCAGCCGCCACCGCCGAGCCGGTCAGCGCTCCGGCACCTGCGCCTGCGAAGTCAGCCACCAAGGCTCGCAAGAAGAAGGCGGAGCTGGAGGTGCAAGCTCCTGCTCCTGCTGAGGTTCAGGCTGCCGCCAAGCCTGTCAAAACGACGGCGGCCAAGGCCAAGAAGAAGCCTGCGGCGGTGAGTGTGGACGCTGAAACTCCACCGGCTCCAGCGGCTCCTGCAGCTGCTCCGGTCTCGCCCGCCGCGCCTGCTGCTCCGGCCCCAGCCAAGGCACAGCAATCTCAACGCAAGAACGGCAAATCAAAGCCGGCTGCGACTTCGACCCGCACTGCGCCGAAACAGCCGCAAGCGCCGCAAGCAGTGCCCGCTGTGCAGTCGGCGCCAGTCGAGGCTCCGGCTCCGAAGCCTGCGCCCGCGCCAGCCCCTCGGTTCATCTTGGAGGCCCGCAGCGATCGCCTGTTCGGCCGCTACGAGGTGCAAGCCATCGAGGGCGGTGAGCGCTGGCAGCTGAGTCTGCGTGGCCCGCGTGCCCGCGATCTGCAGTGCAGCTGCCGCAGCTTTGCACTCAGCGATCCGGCCGGCTGCGAGCATGGCCAGTTCCTGCTCACCCAGCTGCGCGATCGCCTGGCGGCCGGTTGGCAGGCCGAGCACAGCGAACTGGACCTCGGCGGCGGCGCCCGTCGCCAGCTGGTCTGGCGTGCTTCGCCCTCCTGCCCGGAGGCGCTGGCGGCCGAGGTTCAAGCCGTGCTGCGTGGCATTGCTCAGGGCAAGCTGGCGGGCGCCAGCGCCGTGGCCGGGCTGCTGAGCCAGGCGGCCGAGGCCGGCCATGAGTTGCGGGTGTCGGACGCTGTCTGGCAACACCTGGCCCTGGCCGCCGATGCGGCTGAGCGGGTGCGCCTGTTGGGTCAGGCCTATCCGCAGCTGTTTGACAGCGAGGGCTTGCGCAATCTTTTGAAGTTGCCGCTGCCGCATTACCAGCTGGAGGCGGCCCTGTTCGCCGCCTGCGCGGGCCGCAGCCTGGTGGCCGACGATCTGGGTCTGGGCCTCTACGCCCCGGCGCTGGGTACGGCCGAGCTGATGCTGCGTCACTTTGGCGTGGAGCGCGTGCTGCTGCTGTGCGCGGAGTCGGCACAGACCCGCTGGCTCAGCGAGGCGCAAAGCCTGAGCCACCGCCGCGCCAGCCTGATCTGGGGCGATGCAGCGGCGCGGCGCGAGCAACTGGCCGCCGCCGGCGAGATCAAGATTGCCGCGCTCAACACCCTGGCCCAGGATCTGGATGCGCTGCAAGCGCATGGCGCCGATCTCGTCATCGTCGACGAAGCTCAGCGCCTGGATGCGGCCACGCTGGAGCGCCTCCAGCAGCTCGATGCGCGCGGCGGCTTTGTGCTGATGCTGAGCAGCCAGCTGCTCAACAGCCAGCCGCAAATCCTGTTGCCCCTGGTGGAGCTGCTGGATTGCCACCGCCAAGGCCCGTTGGCCGATTTCCTGGCCGAGCATGTGCACCGCGACGGCTCGGGCCGCGTGACCGGCTTCATGTCGCTGGGCGATGTGGACGAGACCCTGGAGCGCCTGGTGTTCAGCCGCGCCAAGGCCGAGCTGCTGCCCAATCTGCCGCTGGCCCTGGTGCAGCTGCGCGCTGTGCCGTTGAGCGAAGCGCAGCAGGCCCTGCAAGCGCCGCTGCTGGCCAGCCTTCGCCAGGCGGTGGCGCGCTGGCAGCGCAGCGGCTTTGTCTCGGGCGCGGAGCAGTTGCAACTCAAGCGCACGGTGCAAGCCCTGCGCCGCCTGGCCATCAGCCCGCAGCTGCTGGACGATGCCGCGGAACCTGGCCGTCAGGCCGAGGCGCCCAAGCTGCTGGCCGTGGCGGCCGTGGCCCGCGAGCTGCAGGGCAAGGCCCTGGATCGCCTCTGGGTTTGCAGCCAGTGGGACGACGCGCTCGCCCAGCTGCAGCCGGTGCTGCAATCGGCCGGCATTGCGCAGGTTGCCATTCCGGCCTCGCTGCCACTGGCGCAGCGCCGGGCTCTGGCCGAGCGCTGGCGCCAGGATGCGCGCGCCAGCGTGCTGCTGTGCAGCGATGCAGCGGCGCAAGGCCTGGATCTGCAGGTGCCGCGCTGCGGCCTGCTCAATCTGGAGCTGGCCTGGGGTGAAGCGGTGCTGGAAGAGCGCCTGAGTCGCGTGGCCGATGAGGACTCGCGCGGCCTGCCGCTGATCCAGCTGCAGGCGCAAAGCGGTTTCGAAGCCGCCTTGCTGCAGCTGCAAGACACCCGTGAGGCCATGCCGGCCTGCAGCCTGGACGGTGACGCCGGCCTGCAACTGCTGCAGGGCGAGGCCTTGGCCGACTACCTCTCGGCCCTGGCGGCTTTGCTGGACCTGGTGGCCTGAGACAAGGCGTCAGCACAAGCGTCTTTCTGAGTGTGCGGCCGGTCGTGAACTTGTCACGGTCGGCTGTTTCTTCTTGAGGCTTTCGGCGCGCAACTCAGATAAATCTGAATTTGACGGCGCGATGAAGCTTCCGTGAAAACCCTAGTGTGCTATAGTCATGGTCTTGCTTGCAGCTGAAGCTGTTTTGCATTTCGTTCGTCTCCTCTGACCTCGTTCAGGCCGCTGACCACAGTCAAACACTCGTTCACGAGTTTTTGGGCATGTTGCGCTCAGTGACGCGAAATCCCGGGTACGCCCCAGGCCTCGCGAACATCCCTCACCGGGATGGTGTGCTGAACACCCTTCGGGTTCGGTCGGCGGCGATGCCGTCGCTTTGACTGTTCCCCCGGCGCCGCACCTGGCACCAATCGGCTGGCTTTTGCCCGGCTGTCCCCTTCAAGTCCCGGTGCACGACGCGAGCTTTCTCCCAGCGACTTTACTGGCGTGACGCGCATTTTTTTCTTGCGTGGCATGCGCGTGTTTTCGTCTCGTTTTTGCGAGGCGGGGCATGGCTTTGTTGAAAGAAGATATGAGTTTTGAAAATCTAGGTTTGCACGAGTCCCTGCTGCGTGCCGTGAAGGATTCCGGTTACGAAACCGCCACCGAAGTGCAAGCCCTGGCGATCCCCGCCGGCTTGAAGGGCGTGGACCTGATGGTGTCTTCGCGTACCGGCAGCGGCAAGACCGCTTCCTTCACCCTGCCCGCGCTGCAGAAGGTCATCGAAGCCCGTGCAGCCGCTGCCGCCGCCGCCGGTGGCGAGAACACCCGCCGCGAAAAAGGCCGTGTGCAAGGCCCCCGCGTGCTGGTGCTGTGCCCCACCCGTGAACTGGCCATGCAAGTGGCCAAGGCTGCCCAAACCTACGGCCGCCATGTGCAAGGCCTGAAGCTGTCGACCGTGCTGGGCGGCATGCCTTATGCCCTGCAGCTGCGCCAGCTGAGCGGCCCCCTGGACATCCTGATTGCCACCCCGGGCCGTCTGATGGACCACATCCAGTCCGGCAAGGCCGTGCTGGACAACGTCGAAATGCTGGTGCTGGACGAAGCCGACCGCATGCTGGACATGGGCTTCATCGATGACATCAAGTTCATCGCCGACCGCATCCCCGCCACCCGCCAAACCGTGATGTTCAGCGCGACCTTCGCCGGTCACGTCGGCCGCCTGGCCAACGATCTGCTGCGCGAGCCGCAGCGCATCGATGTTGCCTCGCACACCGACACTCACGAAAACATCACCCAGCGTCTGCACTGGGCCGACAACAACAACCACAAGGACCAGCTGCTCGAGCATCTGCTGGCCGACAAGGATGTCGACCAGGCCCTGGTCTTCACCAGCACCCAGCGCGATGCCGATTGGCTGAGCGAGCGTCTGCAGGAGCTGGGTCACGCCGTGGCGCCTCTGCACGGTGGCATGCCGCAAGGTCGTCGCAACCGCGTGCTGATGGCCCTGCGCCGTCGTGAAGTGCGCGTGCTGGTGGCCACCGACGTCGCCGCCCGCGGCATTGACGTGCCCACCATCACCCACGTGATCAACTACGGTCTGCCCATGAAGGCCGAGGACTATGTGCACCGCATCGGCCGCACCGGTCGTGCCGGCCGTGAAGGCCTGGCCGTGACCCTGGCCACGCGTGACGATGTGTCCATGATCCGCCGCATCCAGCAGTTCACGACCCAGACCATTCCTTCGGCGCAGATCGAAGGCCTGGAGCCGAAGTCGCAAGAGCCGCGCATCTTCCCGCCGCGTCCTGCCGGCGCCGGTGGTTTCGAAGACCGCGGTGCCCGTCCGGGCTGGGGTGGCAAGCCCGGCTTCGGCGGCAAGAGCTTCGGTGGCGGCAAGCCTTTCCACCGTGATGCGGGTCGTCCTTTCGTTCGTGACAACCGTGACGGTGGCCGTCCGCAAGGCTTCGAGCCGCGCGGTGGTGAGTTCCGCCCTGATGCGCGTCCTGTGGATCGTGGCTTCGATCGCGGTTTCGACCGTGGCCAAGACCGCGGCTTCGACCGGGCACCGGCCGAGCGTGGTTTTGACCGTGGCTTCGATCGCGGCAATGCCGGCTTCGCCCCCCGTGGTGACAAGCCTGCTTTCGCCCCGCGTGGCGATCGCCCCAGCTTCGGCGACAAGCCGGCCTTCGGTGGCAAGCCCAGCTTTGGTGGCGACCGCCGCCCTGGCGGTTTTGAGTCGCGTGGCCCTGGCGGCCCGGGCGCCAAGCGTGGCGGCCCGGCCGGCCCGCGCCGCAGCGGTTTCGGCCGCTGAAGCTTGCGCTGCAGCGCAGCGCCTGCTGAGCGACCCGGGTTCTGACCCGGAGCTGCACTAAGATCAAAAGGCCCGCCAAGGTTCGTCCTGGCGGGCCTTTTTTCGTCGGCGCGACTCGCTCG